>VBLR01000175.1 GCA_005878665.1 Methanobacteriota archaeon
CCGGTTCGACTCTCGTAACGCGCGTCCCCGCAAATGCTTAGCCATTCACACTCCTCGATCGAGGGAGTATCATCCCATCGTCGGGGCTAGGCGACGACCCGCAAGACAATTTTGCCGCGGTTGTGGCCAGCGAGGCCCTGTGCAAACGCCTCGCGGGCGTTGGAGAGGGAGAACACCGAGGCCACGATGGGACGTATCGTGCCCGCATCGACGAGCCGGCCGATCTGGATGAGTTGGTCTCTGTTGGGCTGCACAAGGATCGATGCGGCTCGCACACCGTACTTCGCCGCCTTGTCCTCCGGAGCATCGCCCGCAATGGTGACGAGGACTCCGTGTTCACGCAAAACCCCCCAGGAGCGCTCCAAGGTGTCCCCGCCCACCGTGTCGAGGACCGCGTCCACGTCCCTGACCGCCTCCTCGAATCGGACCGACGAGTAATCCAGGACCTTGTCCGCGCCCAGGCCCGTGAGGAACTCATCATGGCGCTTCGAGGCGGTCGCGATGACCTCGGCTCCCCGCCAATGAGCGAACTGCACGGCGAAGCTGCCCACGCCGCCCGCCGCTCCGTGGATCAAGACCCGATCGCCGCGGGAGAGTCGCGCATGATCGAACAGCGCCTGCCAGGCCGTCAGGCCCGATAGCGGCACGGCGGCGGCTTGGACATGATCCAGCGACCTCGGCTTCGGCGCAAGATCTGCCGCGCGCACCGCCGCGTACTCGGCCGCGGCGCCGTCCCGCCAGAAGTTGAGTAACCCATAGACCGTATCGCCTTCCGCGAGGTCCCTCACATCGGGGGCGACTCGTTCCACCTTCCCGGAAACCTCGAAGCTCGGGACGATTGGACGCCGGTCCTTGCCATGGACGTCCGTCCATGTCGAGTTCCAAGTCAATTCGGTCGGTGTGATGGCGGCCGCGTGCACGCGGACCAGCGCGTCGCCCTCCCCCAGGCGAGGCTCCGGTGCGTCCTCGTAGCGTAGGGTCTCGGGTCCTCCACGCGTCCGGCTCCGAACGGCTTTCATAGTCCAGGTTATCCTGCGCTCAGATTCGCACTTCGATCACGGCGACCCCGGAAAGTTCTTTCGACGATCCCGGCAATCCGGCGGCTGGTCACAGGACGGAGATTTCGATGGCCAAAACGCGTGATTGGCAAGCGATGAGGGACATGTCTGCGCGGCTCCTGAAGGAGCGCACGGGCGAAGGAGTGGACACATGGAATCGACGCATCCAACGGGAGCGATTCGACGACGAGGAGGCGCTCCGTGCGTGGCTCACCAAGCAAGGCGTGACCGGCTACGCGCAATCGCTCCTCGTCATGGAGCGATTCGGCTACCCGGATTTCCTTCTCGCCACCGCCGATGAGCTCATTGACGGACAGTACGCGGACCGGCCACAGCTCCGTCCGATCTTCGACGCGATCATCGACGCCGCCTCGGGCCTGGGCGCGGTCACGACTCAGGCCCGGAAGACGTTTGTCGCTCTCGTCTCGCCGCGACGGACGTTCGCACGAATCCAGCCGACGACAAGGAACCGCGTCGATCTCAGCCTCCGACTGGAAGGTCGGAAGCCCCGCGGGCGGCTCCAGCCGTCGAAGATTAACGAGACCATGCCGGTGCAGATTGAACTCACCGTGCGCGATCAGGTCGACTCCGAGGTGGTGGCTTGGCTGCAACAGGCCTACGACGAGAACCGTTAACAAGGCGCTGCCTCGCCGATCGAGATCCCATCAATCCGTGAGGACGAACTCGTTCCCGTCGGGGTCCGCGATGGTTGCGTTCCAGTTGCCCCACGGTTTCTTTTCTGGGCGGTCCGTGACGGTCCCGCCCTTCCTCTCGATCGCGCGTGCGGCGCGCCTTACGTCCGTGACGGAGAAGTAGATTCCCGACACGGTCCCGGCGGGTCGCCCGGGTTCGTCCTTTCCTTGGACGTGCATCGAGATGGGGGGGCCCTGCGGGATTCGGAATGAGGCGGACTCTCCCCCTTCGTCGTACCAGATTTCTTTCAGACCGAGCACGTCATGGTAGAACTTGCGGGCATTCTTGATGTCGTGGACATGCACCCAGATCGAGTTGAGCTTTCGAATCGGCGAGACGGGCATCGACCACACCTCTCACCCCGAAACCGCAGAGGATTTGAAAGATTGTTCGGCGTGCCGAAACCGCTTCATGCTGGGAGGGGTCGCTCATCGGACGATTTCCTCCACCTCGCGGAACCATGGTTTCGCTGTGCCGACCTTGGCTCGTTTCTGCCACGCCCGCCCCTTTGGGACGGACTGAAGCGCAGCCTCCAGCTTTCCGATTCGACTCTCGATCCGCCCTGCGAACTCTGCGGGGACTTTTGCCTCCGCCACGAAGTTGCCGAGCAGTTGTCGCGACTTCGCAAGGTTCTGCGTCGATTCGTACCAAAACCCCCAGTCGTCGGCCAAGAGGTCGGCGATGTGTCCGGCATCGATCGTCTCCCGATCCCCGTTCGCGGCTCGTTTCACCTCGTGCCCGAGGAACAGCACGATCAGGTCCACGAGGTCCTTGCGTCCGATCCGATGGATCTGCAGCTTCTCGAGGACCATGTCCGTGAGGGAAATCGTGGGAGAGTCGAGCTCGAGCCGTCCGTTACCGGGTTTCTTGCCAAACAGGACGTCATGGCTGAATTCGAGCCGGTCGAGGAAGATGTCGACGTGGAACCGATTCTGGCCCTCGTAGTACACGAGCCGTCGGTCGCCGAAGAACCCGTTGATCATGTCGTCCGGCTTGAATCCGAGTCTCTCGAACACGCGGCTGATCGAGCGGCCTTGGCTCGCATATCCCATCAGGTCGAGATCGGTGAACAGGGGCGTGCCTTCGCTGATGCGTCCCACGCGGTGCAGGACCGAGATGCACTCCGGCACGTGCGTCGAGTGGGCGTAGATGCCGAGGGAACCCAGGATTCGCAACGACGTCCCTTGGGCCTGGGCCGCGTCGACAATCGCCCGCGCCTCGCGGAGGAAATCGTCTTCTCCGAGGGCCACGAAGGACGGTTCGTTTGGCATGGTCGCACGAGGGTGAGGCGGGCGGCCTCCGGGACCAGACCGAACCCAACGGCGGATGTGGGAGGCTCGCCGCAGCCAACGCGCGTCGCGCGAATCGCTAGGTCCGTATAAGGATGCGCACGGAGCGTCCCTGACGAATCGAAATGCGCGTGGCAAAAGCTTGATGAACGGACGACCGGTTACCGCCGCGGGAGCGGGGGCGAGCCCATGGGTGAGGTCGACGTTTTCGCGAGACCGGGGGCGCAGGCGACCGCACAAGTCCAGGTTTTCACGCGACGGGCCTCGGGGCTCGTCCGCGTCATGTCGCCGTACTCCGCGTTCGCGTACAACGTCCTGAACATCGGAGTCATTTTTCCCTGGGTGTACATCACGACCTTGTCGGTCTTCCCGAACGCCAACGTATGGGTGGGGATCATCGTCACCGGGCTCTTCACCGGATTCCTGGCCGTGGTCTACGCCGGGCTGGCCTCCGCGATGCCTCGGACTGGAGGCGACTACGTGTTCCAGAGCCGGACGCTAAGGCCGTGGCTAGGCTTCGCCATTGTGTCGACGATGATCATCACGTTCTTCCTGCAATGGCAGGCGCTCGGCGGCTGGCTTGTCGCGGTCCTTGGCCTTTCGCCGATGTTCCTCGGACTTGGTCTCACGACAGGGAACCAGATGTTCATCGACTGGGGCGTTTGGTTTGCGACACCGATGGGTGCGATGATCACCACAATGGTATCCTCGACGATCGCCGCCGCCGTATTGATCAAGAGCTTCCGTTGGTTTGTCAAGATTCAGTGGGTGATGTGGTACGGATTCCTCTTGAGCTTCTTCCTCATGGTCGTGATGTTCTTCCTCACGCCGACCTCCACCTTCGTCGCGCGCTTCGACCGGGCAACGCAGGTGATCGTGGGCCCGGGCGGTCTCACGTACGGACAGCTCCTTTCAGGCTACTTCACGCCCACGACCGAAGCGGCATGGCTAACGACTCTACTCGTTGCTCCGGTGGCCCTCACGAGCCTCGGCTGGGTCGGGTATGCGCAAGAACAGGCTGGCGAGATCCAGGGGGCGCAAAGCCTCCGGAATCAGATGTTTATCAACCTCGGCGGCGGACTCGTCAGCATGGTGATGATGGCCGTCCTCGCGTTCGCGATGATTCAAACTGTCGGCCAGAACTGGTTATCGGGTGCCGCCGCGGCGTCGTTCGTTCCCGGGCTGCCAATGATTGCGCCCTGGTTCAGCAACCTTGCCATGATGCTCACTGACAATCCGATCATCCTGTTCCTCATGATCGTCGGGGTCCTGCTCAACGCCTTGCAAGTCGTCTTCAATGTCATCGTCGGATGGACTCGGGTCGCTGTCGCCATGTCGATCGACGGGGCTCTGCCGAAGGTCGTCAGCCACGTGAGTCCGCGCACGCACACGCCGGTCTACGCGCACCTCATCTTCTTGATCCTCGGCGGCTACGTGTATGCGTACATCTACAACATGGTGCCGGGGTACCTCACGTACACCCTTGCCGTCACCGCGGTCGCGACCGTCATGTACATCGGGACCGCCATCGGCGGGGCCATCTTCCCGAGGACCCGGCGCGAAGTGTATCGGACGTCCCCGATCGCGAAGTACAAAGTCGGTCCGATCCCGGTCATCACGATTTGCGGTGCCATCGCCGCCGCGTTCAGCGCCGCGATGCTCTACCTTTACATTGTCGAGCCGTTCCTCGGCATCGCGAACCTGTCGGCCGGGTTTGACGGAGTGAAATCGCTCCTCATCATGCTCGCGATTTTCGTCGGCTGGTCCGTCTACTACTTCGTGCGACGGGCATACTTAAAGAGCGTCGGGATTAACCTGGACCTCGCGTACAAGGAGATCCCGCCGATCTAGGATGCCACTCCGAATCCGCCCGGAGTCGAGCGCTCAGCCCGTCGTGAACTGATAGCTCAACACACGGTCCCTCTCGAGGTTGATGATTGCACCGCGGAGCGTCCCTGCGCTGTATTCGGAACCCGGATCCACGCACACGGTCCGTTTGAGTTTCGCGGCGTTCTTCGTCTCGTGGATGTGCCCGTGGAGTCCGAGGACCGGCTGTGTTTCGACGATTGCGGAACGGAAGGTCGTGCTGCCGACGGGAATCAAGACCTGTTGTCCCCCCCGCACCACCGGTCGTGGCGGGTCCGTCGTCTCGTCGAGTTTCGGCGCGATGTCCAACCCGGTCTCATACGGAGGCGCGTGCATCAGATAGATGCAGCGAGCGGGATCCTCAACCCGGCTTAACAGTGGATCAAGACGTCGCTTGAGGCCGTCTTCCGAGAGCTCCCTCGGCGTGTGCCAGGGTGAAGGATTCGTCCAGCCAAATCCTAGGATCTCATGATCCTCATCGAACCGGGTCACCTTCTCGTCGATGTAGTGGACGTGTGGGGTTGATTCAACGTGCAGGAGGGCCTCGGGCTTGTCGTCGTTGCCGCCGATCCAGTACAACGGGATGTCGAGCGGGGCCAGATGCTTCTCGGCCATCTCGGTCCATCGGCGCATCTGGTCAATCATCCGGTCGGTGAAGAGAGACTCGACTTTGTCCGGACTCGCCCGGAAGCGGGCGTACTCGTCCTCCGTCATCCGGACCGGATACGGACCGGAGTCCGCGATTGCCTTCTCAATAGGCGCCAATTCGGCCTCGCTGAGGTTGTCGCGGGCTCCGCCCGCGAGGCGCGTCTGGTAGCGGCCGTCTCGCTGCTGCACGATCGGGGTGATCGATTTGGCGGTCAGGTCTCCACCGATGAGGAGGGCGTCCGCATCGTAGAACGTGGCCGCGGCCAGGAACTTCCGAAAGGTGATCTCGGACCCGTGGAGATCGGCGGCGAGGAAGAGTCGCTTGTACTTGCGCTCCCGCGGTTTCCGAGCCATCGCTGGACCGGGCCACGCCCGCGCGGCTCTTATCAGTTTGGACCGCAAGGCCTTTGCCGTGGTGTGTGCTCCCCAAATCGTGCCCGGCACGGGTCCGTTCCTCTGGCTCATGAAGCACGCCCCGCCGTCGGGATTCCAGCAGCTCCCCCCGGGTGGGATGTGTGTTTGCGCGTACCTGTTCGTCACACGCGACGGCCGGATTCTCCTGGGGAAGTATGCGGACGACCCCCAGTGGGAAGCGCTTGCCGGCTTGGATCCCGATCGCCGGCAGAACCACGGGAAAGGGTGGACCGTGCCTGCGACGCATCTGAAGCTCGGCGAGGATCCGCGCACCGCGGCCCGGCGGGTCGGGGAGGAAGCCCTCGGGATTCACGGTTTGAGATATTCCGAACCCCGGTCTGAG
>VBLR01000176.1 GCA_005878665.1 Methanobacteriota archaeon
CTTCGGATCAGATACGTGTCCTCCAGGGCCGATACAAGGATCCGGGACACCGGGTATGCGAGCAACTGGGCAAGCTGGTCCGCCGGCACGATCGCGACTCGATCGGACGCCGCCCCGCGCTCGAGCGCCTCGAGGACCCGCGCCTTCCCGAGGTTCCGGGCCCGGGCGTACGCCGGTTCCAGCAGAATCTCTTCGAGGCTGACCTTCTCCGCGCGAATGAACGCGGACGCCTCCCGGAGGAACGGGTACTTCGCGAGGGCAGCTAGCTCCACGTCCGAAGGAACACCGCGGAGCCATAAAAGGCCGACGCGGGGACCTGCGAAACGGGAGCTACGGATTCCGATGGGACCTTCACTCGGTCTCCGGTGCGCCAGGCGGAGGCGGCGCGACGCCGAGCTGCACCATCAGGCCCGCGACGTCCCATTGTCCCCAGTGCTCGACGCTCTGACCGTTCTCGAACCGCGTGATGTCGATGCCCGAGATCGTCACTTCCTTCCCGGTCGCCGGGATGCCCATGAACTCGCCGGTGTGGGTGCCCGTCATCGTCCCGCGGACGACGACCCTGTCGCCTTCCGCGATGATGTCATCAATCGTCGTGCGGCCGTCGGGGAACGCGGCGCGCAGCATGAGGAACCATTGCTTCTCGCCTTCGCGGCCGGGTGGCATTCCCGGTGCGGCGGTGTGGTCGACGTAGTTCTCGGCCGTCACCTTGTCAATCACGCTGATGTTGCCTCGGTTCAAAACCTCGTCGTAAAACATTCTCGCAGTCGCTTTGTTCTCCTCTTCTCCCATGTTGTTCTACTCCTGGAAACCCCTATCGTCCGCCCCAAGGACCGCTTGCTATATAACGACGCCCGTCCGCCGCTCGCACCGCTCACAAGATCGGTTGGTTCCTCGGCATCTCGGATGTCTCATCCGAAGGTCTTTGTGGAAGCGGACAATGAGTCGCCCGATGGAGGAACTCCGCGGATACTTCGCGGTTCATTCCCAAGGTCTCGGTCATGCGACTCGCGCCGTGGCCCTCGCTCGCGGCCTCCTCGAACGCCGGCGGGATTTGTATCTGCTCTTCCTCGCCGGGTCGCCGGCGTTGGATCTCGTCGTGGCGAACGGCTTCGATGCGCTCACGATGCCGCCCGCGCCCGATTGGCGGACGACGGATGGAGTCCTTGCGCCGGTGTGGCGGTGGTACCGAGACTACGGTCGATATCTGCGGATCGCCCGACGATTCTTGGACCGGGAGGCCGACTGGGGCTACTACTGCTTCTTGCTCTCCGACAGCGAGTTGGCTTCCGCGGGCGAGGCGATCCGACATCGGATTCCGACGGCCTTGATCCTCGATGCCACCCGCCACGACTTTGCCCGGGATCCCTTGTCCCGTTTCGTCGAAGGCCCCGCGAACTTCTGGGCCTCTCGCATTGCGCGAAAGGCCGAGCTCGTCCTCGCCGCGGAGTCCGCGCCAGACTGGCCGAACGTCCGTCGCATCGGGCCCATCGTCCGAGGGTTCAGTGCGTCGCGCGAGAAACTCCGAGAGGATTTTGTGTTCCGGAAGAAGACGATCCTCGTCACCGTCGGAGGCACCGCGGTCGGTGAATTCCTGATTCGCGAGGCGGTTCGCGCATTCCACGCGTTGAAACTGGAAGATGTCTCGATGGTCGTCGTGAGCGGCCCGAAGCTGAAAGTGGACTCGGAATCCGGCGTGTACACGTACGGATTCTTGCCGAACCTCCAGGACTACGTCCTGGCGGCGGACCTCGTCATCACGACCGCGGGCAAGGGAACGGTGAACGAAGCGCTCGCCGCCGGGACCCCGGTGATTGCGATTCCGCCGGAGGGCCACGCCGAAGCCGAACGAAATGCCGCGGCCCTCGGCTACCAACACGGTGACATCCACCGTTTGAAGGAGCTGATTCCCCAGAAGCTCGCCCTCGGGCGTCTTCCGCCGCAGCCGACCGGCAACGATCGGGCGATCGGATTCTTGATCGACTTCCTTGAACGAATGGCGAATGCCTAGCCCGCCCGTAGGACCAGGCTTGACTCGATATCCTTCAGTGTCGCGCAGCCCGCAAGCGCCATCGCCGTGTCGAGCTCCGTGCGCAGCTCGTCCAGCACGGCCCGGACTCCATCCGCGCCGCCCAAGGCGAGACCCCAGAGCACCGGACGACCGACGAAGACCGCCTTCGCCCCGAGGGCGAGGGCCTTCAACACATCCGTGCCGCGTCGGATTCCTCCGTCGAGGTAGACTTCGATCCGTCCCCGGACCGCCGCGACGACCTCGGGCAACGCGTCGAGGCTCCCCAGGGTCGAATCGAGTTGTCGGCCGCCGTGGTTCGATACGACGATCCCCGCGATTCCGTGGTCGACCGCGAGGACCGCATCTTCCGCCGTCATGATTCCTTTGACGACGAGCGGGAGAGGGCTGATTGATTTCAGCCAATCGACATCGTCCCAGGTGAGCGATGAATCGAGGAGATCCGTCACGTACTGGGCAAAGGCGGAGCCTTGCTCTACCTCCGGCATCCCATCGAGACCGGCCGGTTTCAGATTCGCGATTCCGAACCCCGGCGGAAGGGTGAAGGCGTTTCGCTCGTCCCGCTCGCGACGGCCAAGGACCGGTGTGTCGGCTGTGAGGCAAAGCGCCTTGTAGCCCGCCTTGACCGCGCGGTTGACGAGCTCCTCCGTGACGGCGCGGTCCTTATACACATAGAGCTGGAACCATCGAGGAGCGTCCGCCGCGGCGGCGATCTCCTCCAAGGGTTTCGTCGAGACCGTGCTGGCGATGAGAATCGTTTCCGCGGCCGCGCTCCCCCGCGCAGTCGCGACCTCGCCTTCAGGATGGACCAGGGCGTGGAACGAGGTGGGCGCGACGCACACCGGCATCGACACCCGCTCTCCGAGGAGGACGGTCTTCGTGTCGCGCTTCGAGACGTCCCGGAGGACCCGGGGCCGCAGCGCCCACCGTCCGAACGCTTCGCGATTCCGTCGAAGGGTCACCTCGTCTTCGGCGCCGCCCGCAATGTAATCAAAGATCGCCCGAGGCACCTTCGCCCGTGCCATGTCCTCGAGCTCGAGGAGGTTCGTGAACCGGACCGCCACGCCGACGCGAATCGGTCCGCGCCCTTAGCCCTTTGTCCCGGACCTCGTCTAGGGGAATTGGGCACCGCAGTTCGAGCAAAACGTTGCCGTCAAATCGCTCCTCTTACCGCAGGATCGGCAGAGTTTTGGCGACCTTTCTCCGTTTCCATCGATTGTCCTGGCGGACCTCGGTCCGGGCGCGCCGCCGCGCTGACTGTTGCCGAACAACCCGATCAGCAGTTCGATGGGACCGAAGATGAGGGCTCCGATACAGATGAACGGGAAAGACGGGGTCATTAGCGTCACGAGCCCCGCGATCGTGAAGAAACCTCCGATGAGGACATGGCGGACGATCAAACGCTCCCCCCGATGTGATGATGGTCGAGAGACGAGATGAAGCCTTGCCCCGCCTATCCCGTGTACGTCGGGTGCTCCGGCCTCTTCCTCTGTTTCTGCTGCGCCCAGACCGCCATCTGGTAGAGGAGAGACGAGAGGCGGTTCATGTACCGGAGCAAATCCGGATTCAGGGCCTCTTGTTTGGAGAGCGCGACGACCCGACGCTCGGCGCGTCGGGCAACCGTGCGGGCCCAGTGAAGTCGCGCGAGTGATTCGGAACCGCGCGGGAGGATGAACTCTGTGATCTTGCCGACATCGAGGGCCTGGATGGCGTCCTCGAGTCGCGCCACGTGGATCGACGTGATCTGGGGGACCTTCGTCCGCTCCGAGGACCGGGTCATCGCGAGCTCCGCGCCGACCGTGAAGAGGTCGTCCTGAATCTTCGAGAGGAGGTCCCGGGTTCGCCGGTCGCGCTGGGCGGCCATCGCGAGGCCGATCACCGCATTGAGTTCGTCGACGGCCCCCATCGCCTCGATTCGCGGGTCATCCTTCGAGACGCGTTCCGGCCCGAGGAGACCGGTCTCACCGGCGTCCCCGCGACGGGTGTAGAGCTTCGCCATCAGCTCACCCGCGCCGCCGCGGCGGCATCCGGCGGTTTCGAGAAGAGTTCTGGCTGCACGACGTGGGCGAGGATCTCCAATCCGTCGACGAGCCTCGGCCCGGGTCGGTTGAAGTAGCTCGAGCCGTCCACGATCCACACCCGGTCGGCGCGCGCCGCGGGTAATTTGGCCCACCACCGCGCCGCCGTGACGACCGGGGCCTCGTCGCGTGTCCGATTGAGATCGAAACCGCACGGCATCAGCACCGCGACGTCAGGCGAGGCCATCACGATCTCGTCCGGTTCCACTCGGCGGGACTTCTCTCCCGTCCTCCCAAGGACGTCAATGCCTCCCGCGAGGGCGACCATCTCCGGCACCCAGTGGCCGCCGAGGAACAGCGGATCGAGCCACTCGAGGCACACGGTCTTCGGATGGGCGAGCGCGGTCGACGCACGTTCGAGCACGCGGTCGATGCGCTCTCGGAGCGCCGCGACGAGTTCGACCGCTCGCGCTTCGATCCCGCAAGCGCGGCCCACGCGGAGGATGTCCTGGAGCATGTCTTCCAACCGATGTGGATCCAGGGATTCGATGACGGGCGTCCAAGGGAGTCTCCTCGCGACGTCCTCGACATCGCCGAGCGTCGGGGCGCAGACGTCGCACAGGCCTTGCGTGAGAATCAGGTCGGGGCCCGAGGCGCGGAGCGCGGACTCGTCGACTTGATACAGGGCGCCGCCGGAACGGATCCGTTCTCCAACCATGCGGCTCGTGTCACCGCTCGTCTTGCCGTCATATTGCAAAAGGGCATGGCTTACGATCGGTTTCTCCCGGACCGCATGCGGATAGTCGCATTCCGGCGATACGCCGACGAGGTCATCGCCGAGGCCCAACGCGAAACAGATTTCGGTCGCCGCGGGGAGAAGAGAGACAATCCTCATCGGAGTCGGCGGGCCGGATAGCGGACGGACCCCTAAAAGGGTTCTTCAAGGTCGGTCGACGGATGCCGCAAGGCGACTTGCCTATAGGCTTTCACTTTCTTGAATCCCAAGAAGAAAAGAAGGAAGGGCCGGGTTGATTCACCCGGCGTTATTTGCGTTGTGCTGGTGCTCGAACCGTTTCGCAGACGCGGTCACGACCCCGTGCTCGATTTGCGTCTTGCCACCGTTGACGCCCTCGATCGCCTGCGTGGAGAGGGCGATGGCCTGCTCGACGCCGATGTCTGGACGATACCCTTTCACGATCGTGTCGAGGGCCTCGTCGGCAGATTGGCCGATCGCGAACGCGGAGCCTTTGAACGTCGTGCCGCTCGGATCCACCTGGATGAGCTGCACTCCGAGCGCGTCGACGCCCGCGATCACCACGGATGCGCCGAACGGACGGACCGCGTACATGGTGAACTCATGCAGGTATTCCGAGAGGTTGCGGGAGAGCGTGCCGACATCGATCGGTTCGTCGTACACGAGCCGGTGGCGCTGCGCCGCGACGCGCAGTTGGTCGAGGAGCGTCGTCACGTCTCCGATGTAGCCGCTCCCCGTCGCCCCGATGTGCTCGTCCACCACGAAGACCTTCTCCGCGGGCTCCATGAGGGGCCGCGTCGGCTTCACCTGACTCGAGAGCAAGGCGAAGTCCTTCGTCTTCAGGCCGAGCGTCGTCGATCCCCGGCTGACCGCTTGCAGGGCGTAGTCCACTTGGACGAGCCGACCTTCCTGGTTGTAGAAGAACGGCATCCGTCCCATTTCCGTTGCCATCTCAGTTCACCTCCAGCGAGTGCCCGTTCGGGATCGCGAGCACATCCACCCCGTTGCCGCTTCCAGGATCGCGTTCCATCGCCGCGCGCACGGCTGCTTCGGCGAGCTTCCTCGCCTCGTCGAGCGAGAACTCCTTGCGGAATCCTTGTTCGAGGACGCCGTACGCGATCGGCGAGCCGCTCCCCGAGGACATGAAGTCCTCCGAGGTGATCGCGCCACTCATGTCGCTCGTGTACACGTGCGGGCCGTCCTGGTCCACGCCGGCGACGACGAGCTCGACGTAGAACGGGTTGTAGCTCTTCATCGACGAGTAGACGATGTTCGAGATCAGCTTCGCACTCTCCTTGACGGACACCGGGTAGCCGCGACGCAAGGCGAGGAGCCGCCGTTCGGCCTTCGCCAGGTTCACGAGGTACTCGGCATCCGACATCGCACCGGCGATCGCC
>VBLR01000118.1 GCA_005878665.1 Methanobacteriota archaeon
GAGGGTTCACTTCTTCGGTCGATACCGATTGGGATCGTCGAAAAAGTCGATCGCGCGAAAGCCCGCTTTGAACGACGCGGAGTGCGGCACTCCGGCCGGGACGAAATACTCATCGCCGCGCCGGCACGTTCGCGTCGCCTTGTCAATCGTCAGCCGCATCTCCCCTTCGACGACGATCCCCCACTGGGCGCCGTGGCGATGTTCCGGCACGGTGGAATCCTCGCGCGCTTGGAACAGAGTCGCCGACGCGGTCCTTCCCTGAAGCAATCGCAGGGTGACGCCTCGCAGAGTCGTGTCGGCTTCGGGCAGCTGTTGGACGAAGTCTGGGAATTCCACCATGAAGGGCGAATTCGTCCCGGCACTTTGAAGGTCGCGGCCGGCAAAGGGCGAGGCCGGCGACGTCGTTACCGGAGTGGATGGTCCTCTACGCGAAAGACATCGTCGAGATCGGTCCGGCTCGATCCGCCGACCCGAGGCGATCCCCTGTCGCAAGGGAGTGACGGTCGCGAGTCATGTTCTGCGGGCGGCTATTCGGCGTGGTCCCGGCATCGGACCTTCATGACGCCCTCGCCGATCAGGCGCCACTCGCAGCCACAGTCGAACCGCGCGGCCACAATCCGTGTCTTCCGAGCCGGAAAGCGGAAATCACTGGCGTTGCCGAGATCCAATTCCACCGCGGTGACGGTCATTGTTCCGCCGCTCTCCCGACTTGCGACATCGCAGAGGGACGTTGCAAATCACGCATGTCCCGCTGGTTCAACCGTCTCATGAGAAGGCGCCACGCAATGAGGATCCCGGTCCGAATCGGGACCAGTTTGGCTTTCCCGATCCGGCACGCGTAGTCGACGGGCAGCTCCGTCAAGTGCGCTCCGGTCTCGCACGCGGATGCAAAGAGGTCCGCCTCCAAGTCGAAGCTCTCTGCGTCCAGCCGGAAACGCTGGAGAGCATCCTCGCGGAAGGCCCACATCCCCGTGCATACGTCGCTGATCGGGAACCCGAACAGGAATCGGGCGAAGCCGCTCAGGACCTGATTGCCCAGCCGGTTCAGCGAGGTGAGGGCTCCGTCTTCGACGCGGCCGCGCAACCGGGAGCCCGCGACGACGTCGCATCCGGATTCCAACGCCTCGACGAACTCCGGGATCTGTTCCGGGGGATACGTCCCATCGGCATCGAGCATGACGTAAATCTTCGGTCCCTCGATGTGCTGGCGATTCCGATCGCTCATCAGGAGATCGAGCGCCTGCCGAACCCCGTTCCCCTTCCCCTCGCCGCTCTGCACATAGACGCTGGCGCCGCGGTCCTTCGCGACCTCCAAGGTCGCATCCACGGACTGCCCGTCCACGACCCAGACGTAGGTGTTGTAGCCGGAGCGCCGCAGATCTTCCATCGGGATGCGCTCGATGACCGCTCCCACGGCCCTCTCCTCGTTCAGGGCCGGGAGCAAGACCACAATATTTCGCGCCCGGAGCGCTTGCGGAGCCGAGTGCCCACCCGGCCCGCTTTCGTTCGAGAGAGGTAGGGAACCCCCGAAGATCCCGCCTCCGTCCGGACCCGCCCGAATGGTCGCTCCCGACCCGGTCATTGGGACATGTTCGAAGAGCGTCCGACGGACCCGCGCTCGAACCGAGGTGGCCTTTGGCCGACGGTCCTTGACGCCCTTTGTGATCCCGAGTGCCATCTTTACTCTCCGCGACCCGGTGGTGCGGCGAGGGTCAATAGGCGTATGTTTTGGACCGGTTCGACCCCGTTAGCCTGTGTCGCCGACCGTCGCCTTGAGTGCAAAAGAACATCTAAGAACACAAAGAACGATGTGCTAGGACGCGTGAGGCAGGGCCGGTTCATGCCAGGCAAGGCGAGCGTGACAAGGTCCGTCCGGATCGAGAAGGATGCGGACGAGCGTCTGCGGCACCTTGCCGAACAAGGCGATACGAGCGTGAACACGCTCGTCAACCGCGCGCTCCGGAAGTTCGTGGAGTGGGACGCGTATGGAGAGAAGTTCGGCTTCATCACGTTGCCCTCGGCCATGCTGATCAAACTGATGGACTGCCTCACGGACGAGGAGGCTCGGGAGCTGGGGATCTGGGCGGGAAAGAACCTGGTGAAGGAATACATCACGTTCTGGTTCAAGGAGGTCACGCCCGACACGCTGCTCGAGGGGTTCCCGAAGTTACTGGCGAAGTACGGGCGGGCCTTCGCCTACGAGGAGCTCGAGGAAGGGGACCGGCGCACGATCATCCTCAAACACGGGAGCGGCGCGAAATGGTCGACCTTCTACGAGGAGGCCATCCGGACCGCATTTCACGACCACCTGAAGAGAGACGTCAAGGTCGAGAAGTCGGAGAACCAGGTCGTCGTCCGCCTTCGCCTCTACGAGTGACCGCCCTTCTGCTGCGAGCAAAGCATTAGGTAGTTTGACGTATACACTTGTACTTGGGTCTCCGGTCGGGAGGAGTGGGTTGCCCCCGAGCAGCAGCGTAACCCGTACGATCCGCATCGAACGGGATGTCGACGACTTCCTCCGCAAGTTTGGGGAGCGGGAGGGAGTCAGCGTGAATCTCCTCGTCAACAAGGCGATCCGCCGGCTCGTCGAGTGGGATATCTACGCGGAGAAGTTCGGCCTCGTCGCGCTCCCGAGCTCCCTGATCGAGCGGATGATGGAACGCCTCTCCAACGAGGAGGCGGCAGACCTCGGACGGTGGGTAGGACAGAATCTCATTCCCGAGTTCATCACGTTCTGGTTCAAGGAAGTGAGTCTCCAAGCGATGGTCATCGGCTTCCCTCGCCTGCAATCCCGGTATGGCCGGGCGTTCGAATACGAGGAACACGTGGACGGAGGCAAGTGGACGATCATCCTCAAACACAGTGCCGGTTCGAAGTGGTCCATGTACTACGAGGCGTTGTTGAAGACCGCGTTCCGAGACATGTTGCAGACGGATCTCCTGATTGACAAGACCGACAACCAAGTGGTCGCTCGGTTCTCCATCAAGTGACCGTCGGGCGATCGTCCGACCCTGTGACGGCGGTCGCTAGCGGCCGAGACTGGACAAGGCCTTCTTCTCGATCGCTTCGGCGAGCCATCCCATCGTCTGTCGGAGGCCGAAGCAGACCCGATCGATCTCGCCGCTCCCGGTGTCGGCCTTCGGGTTCTTCGCGAGCATCATCGCCTTCACGACGGCCGAGTTCTGTTTCCCGAAGAAGTCTTCGAACGCCTTCCAGTAAGCGGCCTGGTACAACTTGTTTTCCTTTAGCCCCATCGGTCCGGCCAGATGTACCACGCACACGCCCCCTACTGGCAGCCGCTTACTTCCGCCCAGGGATGTGTGACAATCTGACCGAGATTCCGTGGTTCCCGATGTCGATCGGAATTGGTCCCATTTGGTGGTTCGTCCCCCGCATCTTTGTGATCTCGATGTAACGGACCCGCGCGTCCCCGGCCACTGGCACCAGATGGAAGTGGAGCACGCCGTCGGCGATGAATTCCTGCATCCCGGGGTTTGGGATTTCGGTCCCGAGGAACCCGGGTGCGCTCTCCGTGATCATGAGGGTCGTGCAGCCGGCCCCTCCGATGATCTTCCCCAGGAGCATGTGGGTGAACACGCGGATGTCGCCTTGAGTCCCGAACGCCTGGGACATCGCCGTGAACGAATCGATGACCAGGCGGACGATGCCGGCCTCGTCGATGTTCCGGACGATTTCCTCCCAAATCGCGGGCAATCCCTCCGCACTGAGCGTGGGCATCTCGAGGAACCGGAACAGGTTCTTTTTCTCGAGTGGCGGGAGGTCCAGGCCAAGGCGGGTCATGTTGCGGAAATACGCCTTGCGCCCCTCCAGCATGGAGACGTACATCCCGGGCTCGCCCCCATCCCGGGCGCCCTGGTATAGAAACTGCGAGCCGAAGATCGTCTTTCCCGTCCCCGGTCGGCCGGCGAGGGTGATGAGGCTCCCGGCCGGGAAGCCTCCCTCGAGCATGTCGTCGAGTCCCGGAACCCCGGTGGACACCCGCGCATCCGGATCCAACGTCGGTCGGACCAGGATCTTCTCCGCCATCATGCGGCCCCCTTCTTCGACCGCGTTAGCGAGTTCATGACCGTTTCAAAGAAATCCGAACGGACCTCGTGACGACGGCCGGGGAACGTCACGGACGGAACCCGCTCCTTCTCCAGACCGGACCCGTCGCTCAACGAGATGTCTTCGAGCGGGATGAGCTCGAACTCCGGATAGCCGTGCCCGAACGTGAACTGGAGCGCGTAGAAACCCGTCCGGGGCTTCACGCCGTAGAGGATCAGCGTGCCCCATCGTTGGCTGAGGACCAGGTGGATCTGCGAGATGTTCGCGACTTTCTGCGTCAGCGCCAAGTTGGGCCGGGCGACAATCGACTGGATGTCCTTGTTCACCGCGGCCCGGGCCGCGACCGTCGCGAGGAAATTCATCACCCCTTGTCCGTAGAAATTCTCGACAGTGTCGAGCGCCATGAGCATCCAGATCGTCTTTCCTTCGGCCTTGTACGCGCTGTAGGTCCCGAGCCACTTGTCGAAGTCCTCGGTCGGATTCAGGGAGAACTTGATCGCCACCGGGTCATCGACCCTGTCCGTCGTGAAGACGCGCATGTTCGCGTTGTACACGTCCTCCGGCATGAACTGGGTGGCAAACAACCGGGCCCGTGTCGGATCGTAGTCGCTGTACGGGAACGCCATTACTGCATTGTTCGTCGCCAGGAAGTTCAGCAGGGCCGTGAGCGGCACGTAGATCTGGCCTTCGAACGGGACGTCGCCGCGGATTTCGAGGAGGACGGTCGAGCCCCGCGGCACGCCGCCACCGAGCAGGGCATCGATGTCGCGACTGCCCGTCGACATGTGGGTCGCGGTGTTCTCCAAGGGTCGGAACATCGCCGTCCGTTCCGGCAACGTGAACGCGAACGGCTCGAGGTAGCGGAGGCGACCTCCGGCCAGCGTGAAGAGATATCGTTCCTGTCGGATCGGCACTCCCCGCAACTTCCGAAATTCGAGTTCGCGGACCCGCCGATCGTCGATCACCCGCTGGTGGAGGACGAGGATCGCTTCCGCGAGTTGGTCCAACGTGCTGTTCGTCTCCGGGTGCTCGCTGACGAGGATCATCCGCGCCCCCGTGCCTTCGAGGACGGCCATCAGCGATTGTTCGACTTTCATTCGCGCTTCGGGGGGCACGTAGTCGGCGATGCCCTCCCAGGAGTCCAGCACCACGAGCGGGTTGTCCATCGACGACAGGAGCCGAAGGAGGCCCGAGACGACGTTGTTCCCGACGACGAACTGGGTCGGGTCGAATTCGAGCGTCGAGAAGAAGTGGATGTTCTTCTGGGCCGCGAGTTTCGAGAAAAGAGCGTGTTGAAACACGAGCTTGTCCGGATACGTCCGCGTCGAGATGTGGACCGTGTCTCCCGACGTTCGGAGGCGGCTCATGAGCTCCAACGCCGCCGTCGTCTTCCCCGTCCCGGTCTCCCCTTTGACCAGGAGGAGCAGAGTCTTTCGGTCGAGCAATTTCTGTAACTCGGGGGGCAAGGGCACCTCTGGAGATGCCCCCCGTTCGAGCTTCAACATCCGCTCACCCAACGCAAGAGATGAACGAAACCCGGGCTGCGATATATCACGACTGTGTGGTCCAATGTGTTCTTATGTGTTCACCGACGTGACACGGACCGCTTTGATCCGTTGGTTCGCGAACCGAGCGCGAGAAATCACCGGAACGACTCGATCTCCGAAGCGAGGCGCCGTGGCACACGCCGGTTAGGCCCGTCGGCGCCCCGTCGGATCGACTCCGACCCTACTTGTTGCCCCACCTCCCGGAACACGAAGTCCGTCCGGGGGAATGTACGCTATGTGTACGGTGTCATAGAACCGCACGGAATGCGTTACAAGCCAGCGGGCGGACGGGGCCGGGCTCGCGCACGGGTAACCCGAGCCGGCCATCTGCTATCACGAAACGAAATGTGTACTTGTGTGTACATGACGCCCTTATACCCTGACGTCGTCCGGTTCGGCATGAAACCGCGAGTGACTCGCGGTCAGGCACCCTCCCGCCCAGCCGCAGCCACATCCGTCCGACTCTCCCCGAAGGACGAACACATCTTCCGGGACCTGATGGAACGGTTCGCCGTCCTCTCGGAGATGTGCTTTCGGTTCTCCCAGGACATCTACCTCCGCGCCGGCTCGGTGCCCGAGATGGACGTCGACGAAACGATTCGGAGGAATATCTCGATCGCACGACGCATCTTCGGGAATCGTTTCCTGGAAATCCTGGCGACGATCTATCTCAAGAAATCCGTCGGCGCCAGCGAGCTCGCGACGATCCTCGGGGGGTTCACGACCCCGGAATTGACCCGGAAGCTGGAGGCCCTCGAAGCGGCGGGACTGGTCGAGAAGGGGCACTCGTTCGGCCAGCCCGACTCCGCGCGCTACTCCCTTAACCACAAAGGGACCGTCATCGCCCGACTCGGAGAACCCGTGTTCTTGTATCTGAGATTGGCCGAGGGGTGGACCACGCCGATCCCCGAGGGGCAACCCGGGGCGGAGGCGGAGGCTGCCGACGAGGTCGAGGCCGCAGCGCGGACGTAGTCCGCACATCGCACTGGCGTCGCGTCGGGTTCGCTTCGGACCACGGAAGGAAAGTCCCGCCTGCCGGATTTGAACCGGCGGCCTGATGATGGCAGCGGGCACCGCGCACGCGAGTGGGCACGGGAGCACTCTACAGTCACCCGCTCTGACCAGGCTGAGCTAAGGCGGGATGCCCTTTGAAACGGCTCGGTCCATAAGACCCTATCGCATCCGGCGCCGCAACGGCCCTCCCATGAGGAAGATAAATATGGACCGGGGGTTCCCAGGTCCGAATGGTCCTACGCCGTGGACTCCGCAACTGGCTCCTCGCGAAGGATGCGGACCCGAGCGTCCGTCTCCGGGTGCTGCGGGATCTGCTCGATCGTCCCGCCGACGATCCCGCGGTCGTCCGCGCCCAACGGGAAATCGGGAGGAAGGGATGGGCCGCCCAGATCCTCCGAGGACAGCACCCGTCGGGGCAATGGGTGACCCCGGGCAGCTCCGCATTCGATCTATACCGGCCGAAGTATGTGGCGACGAACTGGCGGCTGATCGTCCTTTCGGACCTGGGTCTCACGAAGAAGACCCCGCGAGTCGCGAAAGCGGCGCGGCTGTTCCTGGACCGATTCGCGCGGTCCGGTGATCTCGGGGGCCCCGCAAGCGAAGTGTGCATCACCGGGAACGCGGTCCGGATGATGGCCCGGTTCGGCTACCTGAAGGACCCCCGGGTGAAAGCGGGCATCGAATGGCTCGTCCGCCACCAGAAAAAGGATGGGGGCTGGCACTGCTTCCGCTCCCGCACCGGGACGCTCGATTGTTGGGAGGCCCTCGCCGCCTTCGTGGCGATCCCCTCCGAGGTGAGGACGCCGCCGATCCGCCAATCGATCGAGCGGGGCGCGGAATTCTACCTCGAGCGACGGTTGTTTCGGGAGGGACCCGCGCCCTACCGTCCGTGGTTCCGGCTCCACTATCCCGTCCACTATTACTACGACCTCCTGGTCGGACTCGACACCCTCACGTCCCTCGGCTACGGCGAGGACCCGAGGATGCGGCCCGCCCTCGACCGTCTCGAGGCGATGCGCAACCGGGACGGGAGCTGGAACATGGATGCCCTTCACCCGGACACCGAGGACCCGGCATACCAGTTCCGCGGGCCGTTCTATCCGCTCGGCCTGGAGGTCCCCGGACGCCCGAGCCGATGGATCACGACGACCGCGCTTCAGGTTTTGAAGAGGGCCGACCGGTGACCACGCCAAGGGCTTGAAGGGGCGAATCGAGGGTTCCAACGAGACAGCACCTCGGGAGAGCCATGCCGCGGGCCGGGCTCGAACCGGCGACTTCGAGATCTTCAGTCTCGCACTCTCCCAAACTGAGTTACCGCGGCGCGAGGCGTCCGAACGCCCTGCGGGAGAAATAGTTTTTGGGCGCGTGCGGGGCGTTCGACTCAGATGGGCAAGTCTTTCGTGAGTTGTCCAGCGATCCAGACCTTGCGGATGTTCTCGGGCTCCGCGAGGACTCCGATTCGGTCCAGCGGACTCTTTGCGAGAGCGAGGAAATCCGCATCGTAGCCGGCCTTCAGCTCTCCTGATTTCGGGGCCTGCGGGCCGAGGGTGAGCGGCCCCGTGGCCGTCGCGGCCTCGATCGCCGAAAGCGGTTCCATCCCCGCCTCGACGAGATGCCCGACCTCGTGGCCGTTGAGGCCCCATCCGGCCGGTCCCCCGGCGGACGTGAAGATGTCCGACCCGGTCGCCATCCGCACGCCTTTGCGAATCGCGAGGCGCAACGCCTTCTGGTGCTGCTCGTTGACCGCGACGGCCTTGCGGTATGCATAGTCCGCGATTCCGGCCTCCTTCCCGAATCGCACGAGCCGGTCGATGATGAACCGCGTGGGCACCAGGATCGCGTCGCGCTGGAGCATGAGGTCCGCCGCTTCCTCGTCAAGGAAGGTGCCGTGCTCGATCGTCCGGCATCCGGCCCGGAGCGCGGCCATGATGCCGGGTTTGCCGTGACAATGGGCGGCGACGACCCGATCCGCCCGCGCCGCCTCCGCGACGATCGCCTCGAGTTCCTCCGTCGAGAATTGCGCATGGACCGGGTGGTCCAGCTCGCTCGCGATGCCGCCCGACGCGAGGACCTTGATGACTCTCGCCCCGACGCGGAGCTGCATCCGGACCGCCTTCAGGCATTCCGGGACGCCGTCGCAGAGGTACGAGAACCCGGTCCGACGCAACACATCGTGGACGAAGTCCAGCGGGAACGTGTGAAGGTCCCCGTGGCCTCCGGTCTGGCTCAGGGCTCCGCCCGCCCCGTAGATGTGCGGCCCGCGGACCGTCCCTTCCGCGACGACGCGGGCCAGATGGACGCCGAGCCCAGAGAGCTCCCGGATGCTCGTGAATCCGGCCGAGACCGCGACCTCGGCATCTTTCGTCGACCGAGATGCCAGCACCGCGAGAGGCGTCCGCGCGATCTCCTCGACGTTCAGGGTTCGAATCCCCATGAAATGCCCGTGGACATCCCACATTCCCGGCATGAGCGCCGGGACGTTGGCGACGGTCGCACCGGCCGCGGATGGGGCGCCTTCGATCGGACCCGCATACGCGATCACCGTTCCGTCCACGACGAGCGCCGCGTTCTTGATCGGATCCCCGCGTCCGGGAATCAGCACGTCCGCCTCGATTCGGAACATCGGGTGTCGCAATCGCGGGTGCGCCCAAGAACGTAGCGGCGCCGCGAGACACCGAGAACCTTTTGAGTCGGTCCTCGTTCCCGCCGGGCAATGGCCGGATTCGCGCCGCCGGAGGTCGGGCGGGCGCTCGATGAACGCTTCCCGGACGCCCTCGAGTACACGCGGCGCCTGCTGCGTCAGCCTTCCGTGAGCGCGACCGGCGAAGGGATCCGAGAGTGCTCGGAGCTCGTCCGGCAGATGATGGCGGACATCGGCTGCAAGACGCGCACCTGGTCGAAAGGAGGCCACCCGCTCGTCATCGGCGAGCTGGACGTGGGCGCGCCTGTCACCCTGATCGTGTACGAGATGTACGACGTCCAGCCGGTCGGCGACCTGAACGCGTGGCAGTCGCCGCCGTTCGCCGCGGAGATCCGCGACGTGCCCGGCGTCGGCCAGGCGATCATCGGCCGCGGCTCGACGAACTCGAAGGGAGCCCTGGCAAACCATCTCTTCACATGGAAGACGATCCGCGACGTCGACGAGATGCCGGTGAACCTGAAGATCCTCGCGGAGGGCGAGGAGGAGATCAGCAGCGCGAACTTCATCGAATACATCCGAACGCACCGCCGAGAATTGAAGGCGGACGCCGCGATCGCGAACGACTATTCCGAGGACCTTCGCGGCGTGCCGACGATTTACCTCGGGGTGAAGGGATGCCTCTACCTCACGATCTGGTCCCGGGGAAATCCGCAATCCGGCGGCCCGATGGACAGCGAGATCCACAGCTCGAACGCCGTGTGGATCGGGTCTCCGGTCTGGCGACTCCTGCAGGCGCTCAACACGCTGGTCGACGAGAACCAACGTCCCGCGATCGATGGAATCTGGGACGACGTCGTCCCGCCGACGAAGAAAGACGCGGCGATGGTCAAGACCCTCGCGAAGACGTTCGACCCGTCCGCGTGGCTCCAGGAGGAGCGGACCGCGAAGTTCAAGTTTGACGTGCCGAAGGACCAGCTCTTGCTCACATACCTGTTCGAACCGACCGTGAACATCTGCGGCATCTACTCCGGCTACATCGAACACGGCGGCACGAAGACGGTCCTCCCGCACGAAGCGTACGCGAAGATCGACATTCGGTTGGTCAAGGACATGACGGTCGAGGTGACCCTGAGGAAATTGCGCGCCCACCTGAAGAAACGGGGGTACGACGACCTACGCATCGAAGTCCACGGGCCGTACGGCCCCGCGAAGACGGACCCGGAGTCGTGGATCGCAAAGGCCGCGATCGAAGCGGTCGAGGCGAACGGGAGGAAACCGGAGGTCTGGCCTTCGAGCGGAGGCACGATGCCCGCCTTTGCCTTCGACGAGTACCTCCGGTTGCCCTGGGTGTCGACCGGCTTGGGCCACGGATCCCGGGCTCACGCGCCGAACGAATACGCCTCGATTGACGGGATGCGGCGCTTCATGGCGGGCGAGGCGACGCTGCTCTACGCCGCCGCGAAGCGAGGACCGAAACGGCGGCGCTAGGCCCTCCGCGGGGACCGAAATCGCCTCGAAAATGGAGGGCGAAAAACGGTCCCGTTCACATGGAGAAAATCAACTCATTCTCAAGGTCAGATTTTCAGCGCGACACCTATAAATAGCGTCATCCAGGATGGGTCGATGGAATGTCCACGGAGAATACTCCTCAGGTGACTTCATGCGTCTTTTGATCCGCGACATTCGCGGGGACGAGGAAGGGGTCGCCTCGACGGTCGGCACGATCATGGCCCTCCTCGTGTTCCTGACGTTCCTGAGCCTCATCGTGAACCAGTACGTGCCCGTCTGGATGAAAGACTCCGAGGCGTCTCACATGAACGGGGCCCTGGGCCAGTTCGGCGGGATCAAAGGCGCAATCGACCTTCAGATCCTCTCGGCACAGGCCGCCCAGATCGCGGGGACGCACTACATCCCCGTGACGGCCTCGTCCGCAGTGAGTCTCGGGGTCGACGGCGTCCCGATTTTCGCGGCATCGACGCTCGGCACGCTCCAGTCGTTCCCGGACGCAGGTGGTTTCTGGGTGAATTTCTCGTACATACCCAACCCGACGGTTCCGTTGCAAGTCGCGACCGTCAATGAGACGTCGAGCGGTGCCATCCAGCTCGACGTTGGCAATAGGTACTACATCCCGCAGACGATCGCGTACGAGAACGGAGCGGTCATTCGGTTCCAGTCGGACGGCCAAGTCATCCGGGCCCAGCCGACATTCAGCGTCTTGAAGACGAACAACACCCTCGACATCTCGTTCGGTTTGGTCAGCCTCTACGGGGCGGGCAGCGTGTCCGGGACCAGCACAGAGGTCGTGAACACGCAAGTGTTCGCCTTCGACCGTCAGGACTACCGAGGATTCCCCGCCAACGCCGTGATCTGGGTCGACCACCCCTCCCGGTATGGCCTCGCGTGGTACCGATTCCTGAACGCGACGCTCGCGTCCTCGCTGAACCTGTGCCCGTCGACGTCATTTTCTCCCTGTCTGTTCTCACAGAATTCGTTGGATATCTCCCTCACTGCGAAGATCGGTGCGACAATCATCTATATCCTCTCAGCGAAGTACAACCCGACGACTCAAACTTACATCATGCATCTAGAGATTCATAACTCACCCGTGCTCCCCCTGAGCTACTTCCGCCTGCAGCACGCGCAGGTCCAGGTCGGAGTGGGAGACGCGACATCGAACGTTCAGTTCTGAGGTGGAACAGATGCCGAAACAGAAGAAGATCCTCATGCCGAGGGGCGCGATCCAAAAGAAGGCCGAGTGGTCCGGGACGCGCGGTTCCTACCTCACGCACATCCCGAATCTCTCCCGCGACACCTTGGAGGAAATCGAGGTGATCCCGATCCGGGAGCCGTACACCTACTCGCGCGTCGTCTACGACCACGACCGCTCCGAATACGTGTACGAGGTCTGGGAGCCACAGCTCAACGCAGAAGAGAAGGAGTTCCTCGACATGATCAAGGACTCCTTGAACCGCACCCTCGAGTACGAATGGGACAAGATGGCGGAGAAGGACAAGAAGGAATACCTCGAGGAGGCCGTCGACTCGTTCATCCAGTCCCGAGGCCTGCGCTTGGCGCCGGCGTCGAAGGACAAGATCGTGTACTATATCATCCGCGACTTCGTCGGATACGGCCCGGTCGACGTCCTGATGTCCGACCTAAGGATCGAAGACGTCTCGTGCGACGGCACCGGCATCCCGCTGTTCATCTTCCACCAGAAGTTCGAATCGATCAAGACGAACGTCGTCTTCGCTGACGAGGACGCCCTGAACTCATTCGCCGTCATGCTCGGGCAGCGATGCGGCAAGCAGATCTCCGTCGCGAACCCGATCCTCGACGGCACCTCCGTCGAAGGCCATCGTGTCCAAGCGACATACAGCAAGGAGGTCACCACCCGCGGATCCTCGTTCACGATCCGGCGGTACAAGGATAAGCCCTTCACCCCGGTCGAACTCGTGAAGTTCGGGACCGCGAGCGCGGAGATGGTCGCGTACCTCTGGGTCGCTGTGGAGAACGGCAAATCCATGATGGTCTGCGGAGGGACGGCCAGCGGCAAGACCGCGACCCTGAACAGCGCCGCCCTCTTCATCCGGCCGGGCGCGAAGATCGTGTCCATCGAGGACACCCGGGAAATCAACCTACCCCATGAGAACTGGATCCCGGGCACGACGCGGTCCGGGGTGGGCGAACGGGGCGCCGACGGCAAGGCGGGCGGCGAGATCGACATGTACGACCTCGTGCGGGCCGCGTTGCGGCAACGGCCTAACTACATCGTCGTCGGAGAGGTCCGCGGCAAGGAGACGTACACGATGTTCCAGGCCATGGCGACGGGCCACCCGACGATGTCCACGATGCACGCGGATTCCGTCAAGTCGATGGTGAACCGCCTGGAAAACCCGCCGATCAACACGCCGCGCATCCTGTTGACCGCGTTGAACTTCGTCATCATCCAGTCCCACGCTCGAATCGGAGACTCCATCGTGCGGCGGATGAAGCAGATCGTCGAGCTCGTCGGGTTTGAGCCGGAGACGAACGAACTCATCACGAACACGGTCTACGAATGGGACGCCGCGACGGACACCTTCGTCTACAAGGGGCACTCGTTCCTGTTCGATGAGATCATGGAGATGAAGAACATGACTCACGAGGAGATGGAGGCCGAGTTTCAGCGCCGGGTCGACATTATCAACTACATGATGCAAAAGAACATGTTGGACTTCCGAGAGATCGCGAAGATCGTCGTCCAATACTACCAGTACCCGGAGGAGACCGCGAAACGCGTCCGGGGGGAGATGGGCTGGCAGGACCACGCGGTCCTGAAAGCCGTCGAGGCGGGAGGCGAGACCGTTGGCTAGCTCGGCATTCGAGAAACTCGAGACGCGGGGCACGCTCACGAAGACGAAGCGGTTCCGCCCCGGCGAGGAGTCCGACAAGGCCGCCCACATGGTCAAGCTGCCGAAGGGAGCCAAGCCCGTGAATGTCAGCCTGCCCCCGAAGGCGCAGGTCGCATGGCGGATGTTCGGGAAGTTCGTCCAGGCCCGGAGTGAAGGCAACCCGGAGCTCGAGGACAACCTCCTGAAGGCCCACATCAGGCTGCGTCCGGAGGAGTACCTGGCGCTCGCGTGGATGAACACCACGTTCGCAGCGGTCGGCGCGGTGGTCGCCGCGTTCGTCGCCTCGCTCTTCCTGTTCATCCTCAGCATCCCGATCACAACGCTCCTGGTCATCTTCGGCCTCGTCGCGGCCCTTCCGATCTTCTTCTCGTACATGTACGCGTTCGGCCTGCCCGTCGGTTATCACGGCAAGCCCGCCGGGATGGCGAAGAAGCGCGGCCGCAAGATCGACAAGAAGATCTCCGGCGCGATGTCGTTCGTCTCCGCGATGGCCTCGGCCGATGTCCCGGTCGACGTGATCTTCAAGGAACTCTCCAAACAGACCATCTACGGCGAGGTCGCCCGGGAGGCGGAATGGATCACCCGGGACACGGAGCTGCTTGGCCTAGACATCCTGACCGCGCTCCGGAAGGCGGCGCAGCGCTCCCCGTCCTCGAAGTTCTCGGACTTCCTGCAGGGCGTCGTGACGACCTCCACGAGCGGGGGCCAGCTCAAGCCGTACTTCCTCGTGAAGGCGGAGCAATTCGAGAAAGAAGACCGCCTCGAGATGCGGAAGAAGATGGAGACGCTCGGGATGCTCGCGGAGTCGTTCGTGACGGTCGTCGTCGCGTTCCCCCTGTTCCTCGTCGTGATCATGGCGATCATGGCCCTCATTACCAAGGATCCGACAGGCTCCGGGTTCGTTGTTACGCTGCTCTACGTCGTCGTGGGGCTGATGATCCCAATGAGTCAGTTCGGGTTCATCTTCGTGATCTGGAACATGGAACAGGAGGGCTGAGATGGCGAACGTCGAGCTCGAGAAGGCCCGCCTGCGCCGGAGCGATAAGGGGGACCGCCGCAAGAGCGTCATCGGCCTCGGGTCGGCCCTGTTCGTCCTCTTCGGGTTCATCGCCTTCCTGAACGTGATCAACTCGGTGAACCTCGCGTTCCGACCCACCCAAGGTCCCGTGGAACGGTTCCTGTACTGGCTCGTCGTGGGGACGCTCGGCTTCATCGGGCCCTACGGATTCTATGTGGCGAAGCTGCAGCGGGAGATCAAGCAGGTCGAACGCCGGCTCCCGGACTTCCTCCGCGATGTCGCGGAGGCCGGGCGGTTCGGCATGACCCTGGCCGAGGCGATCGTCGTCTCGTCCGGAGGCCGCTACGGGAAACTCACGCCGGAAATCAAGAAGATGGCGGCCCAGATCACCTGGGGCGTGCCCGCGACGGAGGCCCTGCGCCTCTTCGCGACGCGCGTGAAGACCCCGATGGTCGGGCGGGTCGTCGCAATCATCGTCAAGTCCTCCGACGCCGGAGGCGACGTCGCCGACGTCCTGACGATGGTCAGCCATGACACGAAGGAGAACCAGCTGACCGAGGACGAGCGCCGGATCGCGATGTCGACGTACATCGCGGTGATTTACATCTCGTTCATGGTCTTCCTCGTCACAATCTGGATCCTCGACGTGACGTTCCTGCCGCAGATGCTCAAGGCGAGCGGCGCGCTGGCCTCCACGGGAGGCGCCATCCAGAGCCCTCTGGCCCAAGACCTTCCGGGGGTCGTCAACTCGATCCGGATCGCGTTCTTCATCGCGACGGTCGTGCACGGCCTCGGAGACGGAATCCTCGCGGGCGTCCTGGACACCGGGAAGATCCCGAACGGACTGAGGCACAGCTTCATCATGCTCGTGATCGCCCTGTTCGCGTTCCTGTTCATCTGAGGTGACCGAATGGCCCAATCCACGGAGAAGAACTACGCGCCCACGGAGGACCCCGACCGGAAGGCCTCCGAACGCGACGAAGCCAAACGGATGCTCGACGGGATGGACGAGAAGAAGAAGAGCAGCACCGCCGCGACGCTCGATTCGATCAAGAAGCGCTACTTCACCCGACTCCTCGGGGACAAGGGCATCAAAGTCAAGTCACCGAAGGTGAGCAGCGTCGAGGAGACGAGCCTCGGCAAGATCACGACGATCCCGAAGATCGTTCAGCGGAACATGAACGAAATCGAGATCCAGCCGATCCTGAAGAACTTCTCGTACGTCCGGATTCTCTACGACACGATGGCGAACGAGTACTTTTACGAGGCGATCGAGCCGAAGCTCATCGAAGAGGAGTCGGAACTCCTCGATGTCCTCAAGGAGATCCTCGTGGAGAACCTCGAGCTGCTGGACGACGCGGATCGCGCCCGGAAGGAGAACTACTTGCGGCGCATCGTCGACGGCCTCCTCCGGGAACTCGGCGTCGAACTCCATCCCGTGTCGAAGGAACGCGTCCTGTATTACGTGTACCGGGACTTCATCCGGTACGGCCCGATCGACGTCGTCATGACGGACGTACAGGTCGAAGATGTCTCGTGCGACGGCGTCCGCGTGCCGCTCTACATCTACCACCGCAAATACGGCTCGATCCCGTCGAACCTCAAGTTCGACAACGCGGAGGAGCTCGACTCGTTCGTCGTGTGGCTCGCCCAGCGGTCGGGGAAGCACATCTCGGTCGCGCAACCGATGCTGGACGCGACGATCCCAGACGGCTCGCGTCTCCAGGCCACCCTCGGCATGCACGTCACAAAGCGAGGATCCTCGTTCACGATCCGGCGATTCCGGGAGAACCCCTTCACCCCGCTCGACCTCGTCCGGTTCAAGACGATGTCGCCGGAGATGATGGCGTACATGTGGCTCGCGATCGAGAACGGGCAGTCGATGCTCATCTGCGGTGGAACCGCCTCGGGGAAGACCACGACGCTGAACGCGATCCTCCTGTTCATCCCGCCCCAGATGAAGATCGTGTCCATCGAAGACACGCGGGAACTGAACCTGCCCCACGAGAACTGGGTGCCGTTGCTCACCCGCGCCGGGTTCGGCGGCCGGGTCGCCTCCACGGGGAAGCCCGCGGGCGAGATCGACATGTTCGACTTGCTCACGGCGGCCCTGCGTCAGCGGCCGCAGTACATGATGATCGGAGAAGTCCGTGGACCCGAGGCGTTCGTTGTGTTCCAGGCCATGGCGACGGGCAAGTCCGCGTACACGACGTTCCACGCGGATGACGTCCAAGCGATGGTCCACCGCCTCGAGAACGATCCGATCAACTTGCCGCGGGCCCTCGTCGCGGCCCTCGACATCGTCCTGCTCCAGGCGCAGGTGAAGGTCGGCACCGACATGACCCGGCGCGTGAAGGCGATCGTCGAGGTCGTCGGGACGGACCCGGAGTCGAACGAGCTGATCACGAACTCGGCGTACACCTGGAATCCCGCGGATGACACGTTCAACTACAGCGGTCACTCGTACGTCTACGAGAAGATCTCCCTCGCCCGGAACTGGAACCAGCGGAGGATGGAACAGGAGGTCAAACGCCGCCTCGACATCTTCGAGTACATGAAGCGGATGGAGATCAAGAACTACCGGGACGTCGCGAAGATCGTGTCGTCGTATTACAAGGACCCGGACGGCATGATCAAGATCATCCGCGACACGTTGCAGGCGCAAGGCGTCGCGGTGCCCGCGGCCTGAGCCGGCCTACGACGCGCTCCGACGACGGACGCCGAGGGCGAACGTCCCGGAGGCCGCAATGCAGGCGCTGAGGACCACGAACAACGTCGCGCTCGCATCGTGGGCCAGCAGCCACCCCGCGAGGACGGCCCCGAGCGATCCGATGCCGAAGACGCTCAGGAACGTGAATCCGAAGGCCATCCCCCGCAGGGACCGCGGCACCTCTCCCGTCACGAGCGTATTCTGAAGCGGCTCGAGGGAGAAGAGGAGGAAGCCGAACACCAACGCCGCCGCGATGAACGGGCTCCCCCCCGGCAAGACCGCCAAGGAGAGGAGAATGGCGCCCGTCGCGGCAGACAGTGCGAACAGGAGGCGGCCCGGTTGGCGGCGGTCGGCCAACGTCCCCGAGACGACCTGCCCGACGGCACCGAGCGCGAGGGCGAGGGCAAAGAAGCGCGCCCCGATGAATCGAGGTTGGGGGAGGAACGTGAGGCCACCTTGGTACGCGAACCCCGCGAACATGTAGACGAGCAGGATGAACCCGTACGAGCGGGTGAGGAGCCCGCGAAGCGGGACGCGCGCTTCGGCCGGACGGTGGGAGGCCTCTTCCGGCAAAGGCTGGGCCAGCAGGAGGATACCGGCGAGGAGGGCCGGGACCGCCAGGGACGCGGCCGCGAACCTCCAGGATAAGCCGACCGCCAATGCGGCTCCGACGTACGCGGGGCCGGACGCGATGCCGAGGCTCCCGCCCATCCCGTGCCATCCCATCCCGCGGCCCTGCTCGACGACGACGCGGGAAATGATCGATAGGCCCGTGGGATGGTAGACGCCGGAGAAGAGGCCCAATGCTCCGAGGGAGACGGCCAGAAGGGGGATCGACGGGCTCGCGGCGACGCCCGCCATCGATATGGCGATTCCCGCGGCACACACGAGCAACAATCGGGCCGGCGCCCGCCGATCCGCGAGGAACCCGAAGGGGACGGCCGCGACGCCGTAGAACCCGTACCCCGCCGCCGCGAGCAAGCCGAGGGTCACGTCGTCCGCGCCGAACTCGGCTTTCCAGGCGAGCAGGAACACGGGAATCGACAAGATGTTCGAGTGGACCACGCCGTGAAGGAACCCGAGGACGGCCACGACTCGCCGATCCTCCCGCCGCATCCGTGGCCGCATCGCCCAAGCGAGATAAGGACTTCTGCGGTCAGACGCGGAGGATCGCGCGGACCGTTCCCGGGATCTCAAGGACGAGGCTGACCACGATCAGGAAGAGGCGCCAAACGGCGCGAGGGAGCCGCACGGCATGAAGAGGGCGAGGGAGGGCCATGGTCCTTTGGTTATCGTTCGGTCCGCGCCGAACCGGTTCCACGGAACGACCATGACGGGAAGGAAACGTCACGAGACGAGCGAGCTCACGAGTCCTCTTCCTTCGAATCCTCGTCGCTCGCATCGGAGCGGGACTCGTCGTCTTCGTCTTCGACCGGCTTCTTGACGATCTTTTTCTGGATGAGCGGTTGGGGCGTGATCGCCTTGCGGATCACCCGGCGCGGAATCGCGTCCGTGGCCGGAGCTCCGGCCGGCGCCGCCGATACGACCGTGGGCGCCGATTGCGACCCCGATGGAGCCTCGGCGGGGGCCGCTCCCCGGACGGGCTGACGGGCCGCGGATGGGACCTGCGCGGCGCCTCCGCCGCCACCCGGCGGCCGTTGCACCTCGCGCATCAACGATCCGCACTTGTGGCAGACGTTGGCCGTCACGGAGTTGAGGGTGCCGCACGTCGGGCATGGCTTCGAGCCCATCTTGCGCATCTCCTCTTCCTCGCGGAGCCAGTCTTCGAAGGTGAGGAAGGTCGGCTGCTTCTTCCACCACTCCTGGAACTCGCGGTCGGACAGGTCGCGTCCGAGCTGGCTCGAGGCATCTTGCCGCAGTTTCGCCACGACCTCGTCGTACTGCAGGCGCATCTTCTCCTCGTAGTCCGCCATTTCGACCTCGCCGGTCGCGAACTCGACGCCGCACTCCGGGCACTGCTTCACGTCGACCGGGATCCAGGCTTGGCAGTTCGAGCACTTCGCCATGTCCCGTTCGAACTCGACGCCGCACTTCGGGCACGTCGTCGCGTCCTCCGGGATGAAGGCGCCGCACTCGCCGCACTCGACCATCTTGCCGAGGCCGTAGACCTTCCAGTAGAGGGTGATGCCGACGACGACGGCCACCGCCGCGCCGAGGATGACCAGGAAGAGCCACCATGGGACGCCGAGGATCGGCACCGGGCTGCTGAGGAATGGCAAGGTCTTCTTCACCGTAATCGGTTGGGTTTGCGGCCCGATGATTGCGGACGACGGTGTGACGACGACGTCGTACGGTCCGTCGGCCAGTCCCGATGACACGGCGAGCACGCCAAGGAAGAATCCATCGCCCTGCGTCACGGTCGTGTTCGACGCCATGACGGCTGCGCCTTGTCGCAATTCAATCGTGAGGCCGACGCCCGCGATCCCGGTATTCGTGCTCGCGTCCCGCACGTATCCCGTGACGCTCAGCGATGCGCCCGGTTCGACCCGCTGGCCCGCGGTCGGCAAGAGCAGGGCCACGTAACCCTGGGGCGGCTGGACGTTCAGGACGACCGTCGCGGTGTTGTTCGCCTCTTGCGCGGCGCCGCCTTCGTTGATCCGATTGTCCGGATCGACCTTGAGGAGGATTTGCTGGTTGCCGGTGAGAGGGATGCCGCTGACGTTCAGGGAGACATTCAGGAACGTGCCGATCGTGCGACCGTCCACACGGCCGACTTCGGTGGCGCCGAAGAAGGCCGCGATGGACACGTTCAGCGCGGCCGTCTGGCCGGCATTGTAGACCAGGACGTCAATCGTGAACGGCTGATTCTGGCTCACGGTCCGCACCCCGGGGTAGTCGCTCTGATGCAACGCCAAGTCGGGCGGCGTCAGCGCATTCACCGAGAACGTCGCGTTGTTGTTGCCCAGGACATAGTCCTTGTTGCGGATGTCGGTCCCCGTTGCGGCCCTCAGGCTGAACATCAAGACGTGGGTTCCCGTGGACGCCGGGCGCCAGAGCACCGTGAGGGTCGCGTCGGCGCCGGGGCTGATGTCGAAGGTCACCGGTCCGGCGACCCGCTGGGCCCCTTCCCACACTTCGAGGATCGCCCCGGCGGCCCGGTTCGTCCCGACGTTATGGGCCACGACGCGCACCTGGGCATCGTTGTTCAGGACGGGGTCCGCGGCGAACTGGATGTCCCCGGAGGAAATCGAGAGGTCCGGCCACGTGAAGAGCGTGAAGGTCCGAGGCAGGATGTTGTTGAGCTCGTTCGTCTCCCGGATCGCGCCGCCGTCCGTGACCGCGAACAGAGGCGGGTCCACGACCGCGGAAACGGTGCGGCTCGACTCGAGGGCGCCGTTCGGATGCCAGAGGATTGTGGCCGTGGTCGTGGCGTTCTTCGGGACGAGCGCGAGGACGGTGTCGTTGATCCAGACGCCCGCCCCCATGTAATCGAGGGGCGCGAAGTCCATCACGCCGTCGCCGTTGCGATCCACGTTGTCCTCGAAGAAGCTGACCCGGACATTGCGGACGGTGACTTGCCCGGTGTTGCGGATCGCCGCCGTGACCTGGATGTCCGTGTTCATCGGCTGCAGGGGAGACGCTCCGTTCCCACCTTGGACGGTCATCGACGTGATGCTGAGGTCGGGCGTCAGGCTGGAGAACGTCAGCTGCACGATCTCGTCGCCCGTCACGAGGGCGGAGGCCGGGGAGTCCGGCTGGTACGTCGTGAGATCGACGACCGCGGATCCCGTCGCCAGATACGAGTTGTTCACGACGCGGGCGGCCGTCGTTCGGCTCTCCGCGAATGCCCGATACAGGATCGAGCCGCTCGGGGCGGAGACGGGCCACGTCGTCGAATTCGCGAGGTAGATGTCGTCGACCGCAGGGTTCGGGACCGTGAAGGGCGTCAGCGTGTTCGGATCGAGGCGTTGAAGCAGGATGTGGACATTCGCGTCCGCGAGGAGCGTCCCGGTTCCGTCGACCGCGTTCACCCGAAGCCACCAGTAACGGCTCACCTGGGCGCCTCCGGTGATCATGCCGACCCACCACGACCCGTTCGGATCGAACGTCTGCACCGACGTCAGCTGGACGTTCTGGGTCCCGCCGAAGACGAGCTGGGACGTCTGGACCTGGTCGAACGTCGCGTTCCGGATGTCCAAGTCGACCGTGTTCGCGTTGCCGTCGTCCGTCGTGAAGGCGAGCGTGGTGACGCCCGTGAGCGTCGCGTCCCAGAGGTGCGTCGTCTGGACCGTGTCGATCCAGAGGCCCGGGCCGAGGAACGAATCGCGCACGAGGGTGGCGTTGCCGCCGAACAGCGTGACGTTTGCATCGATGGCCGTGTCGGTGATCGTGACGCTCGAGCTGGGTCCCTCTTCGCGAAGCGTGCCGGGGGAACCTCTCGCCGCCAACGTGAGGGCGCTGCCTCGGCTCGTGACGAGCGTCCCGCCGTTCGCGACGTAGAAGGCGAGCGGGTAGTTGCTCCAGACCGTGGAGTTGACCAAGGTCAGCCGGCCTCCCGCGAGGATCTTCACATAGGCCCGGGCGTTGCCGTCCGAGCCTTGATCGACGTACAGGCCTCCGTCCGTGATTGTGACGGAGCCGGAAATCTCGAGGCAACTGGACACGGAGACCGAGCCGACGATTTGCCGGTTGAAGGACCAGGTGGTCACGCCCGTCGGGCACACCTGGAGGTTGCTGAAGGACATCGTGACCCACTTGGCGTTGTCCGCCGCGCTGACGGCCGGGTATGGGTCGTAGAACTCGTCGCCGGAGGTACTCGACGCCGCGTACGTGACCTGCTGGTGGTAGTTCCCGAACGATTCGGCGTTCGGCAAGGTGGCCGTCGTGATCTGGTCCGTGAACAGCGGGATCCGCGCGAGCCCGTCCGAGTCCGTGCGGTTCCATGCGTTCGTTCCGCTCGCGGTCCGACCGAGATACCAGAGGGTGCGAGCGGTCGGCGTCGTCGCGAGCCCGTTGTCCGGATATTGCGCGGTCGTACTGCTCGGGCTGAGCGTCGACCAGACGGTCGCGCCGCTCACGGGAATTCCGCTCGAGTCGACGACGGTCGCGTAGAGCCATCGCATGAAGTCGACGTTTCCGCCGGCCGCGGTGGGTCGGAACGCCGGCTGCCAGTCCGCATTCGCCGCGGGGTCTTCCGTGCGGTCGATCGTGATGTTGTACAAGTAGGCGTTCGAGGTCCCGTCGACGCGCAGCTCGTTGTGCATGCCCGCCGTGTTCGAGTAATCCACCCCGATGTACGAGTCGTAGGCGTAGAGGTTGCTCGTCGCGGTCAGGACGACGTTGCCGGGCGTGCCACCCGCGTACTCGTACAAGCGTTCAATCCGAGACCGGTAAAGACTTGCCGTTGTCGTCGACCACGCCATCAGGGGCGCGTCATTGTTGTCATCCGTGTTGAGGCCGAGACCGGAAATCTCCGGGTCGGTGAAGCCGGTGATCTTCGAGTCCGTGATGTTGATCGTCGCGCTCGTCGCGTTGAACCAACCCGGGAACTTCAGCGACGCGCCGTTCCTCATCGTGAACCGGCTGTTCGCGCCGGAGACGGTGAAGGCCAACTTCAGGAAGGGAGAAATCGAGTCTGTCTGGGTCGTGACGATCGAGTGGTCGAGGACGAGTTCGCCGCCCGCGTTCACGTTCAACGCGTATCCCTGGTGGGACGTGTCCTTCGCGAAACTCAGGCCGCCATCGGTCAGCGTGAGGCTGCCGCCAGAATTCACGTTGATCGTGCCGTCGACCGAATACAGAATTCCCGTGCAGACTTGCGTGTTCGTGATCGTCCAGTCGCCCGTGATGACCCCGCCGACCTGGTCGCAGGTCCCTGCGCGCGCCGCCGGCGCGAGGGCGAGGAGCGTCGCGAACAGTCCGCCGAGGGCGACCGACCAAACGATGAGGAGCGTGAGGGCCCTCGCGTTGCGGCCGGCGCGGCTGGACATCGAGGCATCACCGCAGGAAGAGGCACCAGGCTACATCGTGGAGGATGCGACCGGCGGGCATGAACCGCTGCCCATCCAGGGCAGATTCTTAAAAAGGTTCTCGGATGATTATCCATCCCGATACGTACCTGTTCTCACGCAAGAGAACATCGGATTCCTCCGAGAAGTCATCTTCTATCCTTCTTCGGTAATAAAAATCCGGTTTCGGTCGGGCATGCGAGCAGTCAGGGCCATTGGACTCGGCCCGCGACGATCCCGGATGGATGAAATGGCAAGGAACTCGATCCGCGGGAGACGGGTTCCATCGATCTTCGTCCGGGTTCGATGGTTGGCCTCAGACCGGGAGGGGAGGAATCCACGCGTGCCCCGTGATTCTCACGCTATCACGGGTTGGTAACTACCACGAACAATTTATATATCGTCGGGTCGGGTGCAAGTGTGTTTCCCTGAGCCCACCGGGAGGCCACCTCATGCGAACCATCCTCCGCGAAGACGAGTCGGGTGTGTCCGAAGTCATCGGCACGATCCTGATCCTCGCGATGACCGTCGTCCTGTTCTCCGTGATCATCGTCTGGGTCGCAGGCATCCCCACGCCCGCCGCCCAGGCCCGGACCGACATCCAGTCCGAGATGACCCCGATCTACGGTGGCGGCGGACTGGAGATCGGCGTGAACATCACGCTCACGCACCAAGGCGGCGAGGCGCTTCAGCCGGTGCCGACCATCATCTACGTCATTTCGCAGCGCGGGGTAAACCCGCCGCAGACGGACACCGTCATCCTGCACAAGTTCAACGGCTTCCTGGTGACCCCGAGCGGCCTCCTGGACGGCACGGACAGCGTCTGGGACATCGGCGAGCGCTGGGCCTACCAGAGCACGGGTGCAACGGGTCTCCGGTCCTCAGACCAAATCACGATCATCATCGTCGATCACTTGAAGAGCGTCGTCCTCTGGACCGGCCCCATGAACGCGCCGGCCGGCACACGTCCCCCGGTATTCGTCGACAAGTGGACGGACGGAGTCTTGTCCACCGACGCGATCGACCCGGTCCAGGCAACCCAGGGATTCTATCTCTTCGCGAAGCTCACCGACCCGGACAACGACCTGAATGTGAACTCGGTCTTTGCGACGATCACCGCTTGGTACGGGTCGGGCACGTCGTGTGCCGCCCCCCAGCAGATGAAAGATAACGGGGTCTCCCCGGACCGCATCGCGGGAGACAGGATTTTCTCCTTGGGAGGGAACGCCTGTACGAAGCCTCCGTATCCCGCCCTCAGCTGGGCCGGATCCATCATCCTGCTGAACGCGACCGACTTGAAAGGCCACCAGACGACGACCCGCCTCGTCTTGGACGTGGTTGCGCCCCTCATCGGCGGAGGCGGGAACGGCGGGACGATCCCGAGCCAGCTGTGGCAATACATCGGCTACGTCCAGATCCGGACCGGGGAGGTCTGGGTGTCGAACCTCAGTACCCCGTACAACTCGCCGAGCACCTACCAACCATACCGGGTCACGCGAGCCCAACTCAACGGGAACGGCGGGGCCCTATTCCATTACAAGATGGTGAATCACGGCAACACCACGATCTTCATCGATGGGTGGAGTGAAGCGTTCTTCCAGAACACCCAGTCCTCGGCCGGTGCCGTCGCGTTCATCGTCGCGCCGTGCAGCACGGCGATCACAGCGATCGCGGGCGGAGTCGCACCGTACCCCGGCACGGCGGGGGCCATCAACGATTTCCAGTACGCGCGTACCGGCTTGCCGGTCGGGTGTTCGGTGACGAGTCCTATCGGGGTCTTCGACATCAACACCTTCAACCAGGACACCGGTGGCACCCCGTACGTGATGATGGCGTACGCCAAGACGCCCTTCTCGACGGGCGCCCCCAACACCTGGGGGTCCGCCACCTTCTTCATGAGCATCCTCGTCTCTGGCATGGCGGGTCCCACGAACTACACGTACGCGCAACTCAGCGGGACCGGACCCAACCCGAACAGCTGCGGCGGGCTCGGGCCGACGTACAACCCCCTCAACCACCTGACCGACCCAATCGCGGCGTGCCGGACCTCGTGGTACGCACAAGTGATTCCGTTTATCGGGATGGTCGTGTACTAGTTCGCGGAGCGGGAATCAGGGGAAACCCAGCCACCAAGGGTGGGGCAGCCCAGTCCGCGTGTTCGCCTACCTCATTGGGCACCGCCTGGACCGCCCGCAACCTGCGCTGGAGAGGCAGCTCCACCGAGCCGGCGGACATCCGGTCGGAGGTCGCTCTGAGGGAGGCACCCGCGTATCGTGTCGCGACAGCCGGAGACCCTCCGCGCACCGGTGGTCAGGTCCCGGCAAAGGTTGAACAACGGTGTCCCCTTGCCGGGAATGTCTGGGTCAGGTAAGCGCCCAATGGAGCCCGCGGTGAGCCACATGTCCGATCCGAATGAGGTCCATCCCCTGCGCGACGGCGGCATCACGTGGGTGTTCTACTTCCGACGATCGGAGGTGCCTCCGCGGGAGCTCGCCATCGTTTTGCGGGCCAAACGGGGAAGGCTTCTCCGCCTCGCAGTCACGTTCGGCTTTCCGGACCCGGGCTTCCGTGAATACCGGAGTACAACAGCGGTCCATCTGTGGCAGATGGGCACCCTCCCGACGACGGTCTCATGGCGCAAGGTCTTCGTCCATGTCTTCATACACGAGCCGCTACACCACGCGATTGGCAGGTCTCTGGCCGAGATAGCCGAGAGCGGAGACCAGGAATGGGTCATCCGCCGGCTCGGAGACGGACGTTGGTGGTAGTCGCCCGCGGAGCGGAGCCTCTCCGAGGCGACCGTGCGGCACGGCGAATGGCTGCGTGAGAGGCGTTGTCGCTGACTTGCGTCACCGCACGGGGGCTCAATTCTTCGAATGCGGTCGCCGGGTCCTTGACCGACGCAGGTCCGGCAATCGCCAGGTGTAATCACCGGCGCGGTTCAGCAAGGCCTTTCTTGCGAGGCCTGACGTGTTCTACCCAGGGCCGCTGCGCGAGTTCGGCTCGGGCCATCAGCTCTCAGCCCGCAGGACACCATCCGGATGGACCTGACCCGCTCTCATCCAGAGGCGTCCTCCGACGATCGACACCGCGAGGTGGACTTTCAGCGTGTTGCGTAGTCAACTTGCTGTCCACGCCCCACGGGATGCCATGAGAACGGACCTGCTCGCGACTCAGGCCGCCCCGTTACTGAGCGTGTTCGCTATCCGCCGCGGCGGTCTTCACGCGCTGGTGTAAGGTTCGGCCTCGAGGTGAGAATACGAAAAGGGGTTGGGGAAGGCCGGCTCAGAGATCGTCCGACGACGAATTC
>VBLR01000177.1 GCA_005878665.1 Methanobacteriota archaeon
TGTGCCTCTACAAATAAATTCCGCTCTCCTTAAATAGTAGGCACGCATTGCCAGCGACCAGACCAGAGGGGGCATGAGGCGGCTCGGCGTGGTCGAGAACATCGCCCACGACGGCACCGTCCTCGTCCGATCCGAGTTCGCCCCCTCGCGAGGCGCCGACGTCCGGGACAAACGAAACCGACCGCTGGGCCAGGTGATAAAAGTGTTTGGACCCGTTCGCGAGCCATTTGCGGCGGTCCGACCCGCCGCGGCCGCCTCGCTATCGTTGATCGGAGCCGACGTGTTCATCGCTGAGGTAGACCATGCCGACCAAGAAGATCGAAGAAGCCGAAGAAGTCACTAGATGCCCGGAATGCAATTCGGGCCACCTCTCGTTCGACTACGAGCGCGGCGAGCTCATCTGCGAAGAATGTGGCCTCGTCCTGACCGACCAGATGATCGACCAGGGCCCGGAGTGGAGGGCCTTCGACGTGGAACAGGGTGAGAAGCGCGCCCGCACCGGCGCGCCGATGACGTACACGATCCACGACAAAGGCCTCTCGACGACGATCGGATGGAAGAACAAGGACTCGTACGGCAAATCGATCCCCACCCGGAACCGCGCCCAGCTGTACCGACTCCGGAAATGGCAACGCCGGATCCGCGTGAGCAACGCGACGGAGCGCAACCTCGCCTTCGCGCTGAGCGAGTTGGACCGGATGGCGAGCGGCATGGGCCTCCCGAGGAACGTCCGAGAGACGGCCGCGATGGTGTACCGAAAGGCGGTGAACAAGAACCTGATCCGCGGTCGGTCGATCGAAGGCGTCGTCGCGGCTTCCCTGTACGCCGCGTGCCGGCAGTGCAACGTGCCGAGGACCCTCGACGAGATTGCGAATTCCTCCCGCGTGGGCCGCAAGGAAATCGGCCGGACGTATCGGTTCATGACCCGCGAGCTCAAGCTCAAGTTGATGCCGACGAAACCGCAGGACTACGTGTCGCGGTTCTGTTCCGAACTCAAGCTCACCGGCGAGGTCCAATCGCGGGCGGTCGAGATCCTGAAAGACGCCCAGGACAAGGAACTCACCTCGGGGCGCGGACCCACCGGCGTCGCCGCGGCGGCGATCTACATCGCGTCCATCCTGTGCAACGAGCGCCGCACGCAGCGCGAGGTCGCCGACGTGGCAGGCGTGACCGAAGTGACGATCCGCAACCGATACAAAGAACTCACCGAGAAGCTCGGCATCAAAGTGGAACTGTAACTCGGTCTCGTGCGAGATCTCGCTCGCTCGACGCGAATCCGCCGGCTTCAGAGATCGTAGATGACGGCGACGATGCCGATCGACCAGCCCACAATCCCCGAGACGACATACACCAGTTCGAACGCGGGAGTCGCGTACGGAAGGACGACGACGAAGGCGACGGCGAACAGCACGGCCGCGGACCAGATCGGCCACATCTCGGCGGCCTCGCGGGGCCGCATCCGCAGGCCTGCCCGGACGATGAGGATCGACGCCCCGAGGGCCATCACGAGCTGCTCGCTGAAGATCGCCACGTTCGCAGGTTCGGTGCCGGAGGCGAGCACCAGGAGATGATAGGCGAGGATCGCGACGAGGACGACGAAACCCCCCGCGACGGACCAACGGAACAGGCTCCACCATCGCCGCACCTCGAGCCGATCCTGGATGCGCCGATACAGGAGGAAGGGAGAGGACAAACGCAGGGCCACCGTGATGCCGGCGATCGGGACGAAGTAGACGGGGTCCGAGATCGCCGAATTCACCAGGAGGACCGCTCCGATGCCGAGGGCCAAGATGATTACGATCAACGCCGCGAACAGAGTCCGGGAGGCGGCGAACGTCCACGCGTGGTGCAGGATCGGAAGGAACGCCAACAGCACGGATCCGGCGACGAGCATCGCGGCGAACACGTAGACGAGTTGGACTTCGGCGCCGGTCGCGATCGTCAATCCCTCCTTGGACGTTGCCCGCTCAGGGGAGCCGGAGATTACCGCGGATGAGCGGGACGGATTGCCCCCCGACCCGCACGATCTTCGGCTTTCCGTCCTCCGTCTCGACGCTCACCTCGATGCGGCTCGCATGATGGACTTCGATCCCCTGTTCAATCACGAACGTCGGCGCGGGCAGCTTCCCCCGAAACGCGAGGTACGCGCCACACGCCCCCGCCGCACTGCCGGTCGCCGGGTCCTCGATTCCAAGATCCGGGGCGAGCCCCCGTGCGTGGACGGCAGCCCCGGGCGTCTCGCCCCCGAGGGCGAACGTGTAGCAGACGACTTTCTCCCCAAACTTGGAGAGGACCTTCCCGAGGGCCCGCAGGTCCGGATCGAGGCCCTTGACGACGTCAATCGAACGAAACGGAACCTGAAGGGACGGGACCCCGGTCGCGGCGATCTGGGGGACCAGCCCTTTCGGACCGAAGTCCTTCGCGCGTACGCCCAGGGCCGAGGCGAGGGGCTCGACATTCTTGACTTCCGCCCCGAGGGAGGGCTCGCCTTGCGTCATGATGACTTTCTTCACTTGTCCGGCCTCGCAGATCAATTCGAGCGGGAGCACGCCGATCTCGAGTTCCTGGTAGACGACCGAGGATCCGTCGGGATGAGGGACGAGGCCTTCCATGGCCGCGACGAATGCCGTGCCGATCGAGGGATGGCCGGCGAACGGGATCTCGCCCCCCGGCGTGAAGATCCGATTGCGGTAGTGGGCCGTCGGGTTCGTCGAAGGGAACACGAACGTCGTCTCGGAGAGGTTCATCTCCCGCGCGATTCCCCCCATCTCGACGGCCGAGAGGCCCGTCGCCCGCGGAAACACGGCGAGCGGATTGCCGGCGAGCGGCGTGTCCGTGAAGACGTCGACCCGCCAGAAATCGAAAAACCGCTCCGCCAGGCTCGTCACCTCGGTCCGCGCGGATGGAGATGCGCGCTCTTAATCCTCGCCCGACAGGTTTTTGGACGCGCCGACCATCCGTCGCGGGGGGACGTCCATCCCGACGCCGAGCTCGGCCATGCGCGAGGGCATCGAAATCCGCGACCGACGGGTCGCTGACCGGGTGCAGAAGTTCCCGGAGTCGGTCATTCGGGAGATGACTCGGATCGCCGCGCTGCACGGCGCCGTGAACCTGGCCCAGGGCTATCCGGACTTCGAGCCGCCGAAGGAGCTGACAGAGGCCGCGAAGCGCGCCCTCGACGGGGGATACAACCAGTACTCGGTCACCTGGGGCGCGCGCGAGCTGCGCGACGCGATCGCGCGCCGAGCCAAGGCCTTCAACGGCATCGATGCGGATCCGGAGTCGAACCTCGTCGTCACGTGCGGCTCGACGGAAGCGATGATGGCGGCGATGCTCTCCCTGATCAACGACGGCGACGAGGCGGTGATCTTCGAGCCGTTCTACGAGAACTACGGCCCGGACGCGATCGTGAGCGGCGCCCGCCCGCGGTATGTCCGCATGGCGTGGCCCGCCTGGACCGTGGACGAGGAAGCGTTGAAGGCCGCCTTCACGGACCGCACGAAGGTCCTCATCCTCAATACGCCGAACAACCCGACGGGCAAGGTGTTCACCCGGGACGAACTGCGCACGATCGCGGACCTGTGCGCCGACCACGACGTCGTCGCGGTGACGGACGAGATTTACGAGCACATCGTCTTCGACGGCGTCCGTCACGTGTCGCTCGCCACGATCGGCGACATGGCCGAACGGACGATCACGATCAACGGCCTCTCGAAGACGTACAGCGCGACGGGATGGCGGATCGGCTGGGCGATCGCGCCGAAGACGCTCGCGGACGCGATGCGCCGGACGCACGACTTCCTGACCGTCGGCGCGCCCCATCCGCTCCAGATCGCGGCCGTCGCCGCGCTGAGCCTGCCGGAGTCCTTCTACGCGGACCTAGCGCGCTCGTATCAGGCGAAGCGGGACTTCTTCGTCCGCGGACTGCAGGACGCCGGCCTCGAGTGCCGCCCTCCCGGCGGCGCATACTACGTGATGGCCGACTTCGACCGGTTTCCGTTCGACGACGATTGGGCGTTCGCGATGTACCTCGTGGAACGGCTCCGGGTCGCGGTGGTCCCCGGCTCATCGTTCTACGGCGACCCCGTCGACGGCCGGCCCTACGTGCGGTTGATGTTCTCGAAGAGAGACGAGACGCTCCGCGAAGCGATCGCGCGCCTCGGGGATTTGCGGGACGTGCGCTGAGATGCGGGGCGACGCGGACGTCGTCCTCGTCGACGGCAAGGTCTTCACGGCCGCGCGCGAACGACCGTGGGCGAAGGCCCTCGCCGTTCGGGGGGACCGCCTCGTGGCCGTCGGGACGTCGGCGCAGGCGGAGCGATGGCGCGGTCGCGACACGGCCCTCGTGGACCTCCGAGGCGCCGTCGTCCTGCCGGGATTCATCGACGCCCACGCGCACATGGCCGACTCCGCGGGCGAGCGGGGATGGACGCGGCTCGATGCGACTCGCGACTTGGCCGATGCCGTCCGCCGTCTCCGGAAGGCCGCGGCATCGACGCCGCTGGGCGACTGGGTTGTCGGAATCGATTGGGACGAGGCGAAGTGGCCGGAGCGGCGTTTCCTCCTCCGGGAGGACCTCGATCGCGCGTCGACCGACCACCCCGTCGTCGCGCGCCGAATCGACTGCCACCTCGGATCTCTGAATTCGAAGGCCCTCGAGCTCGCGTCGGATCTGGCTGGCACGCGGGGCTTCGAGGTCGACGCCTCCGGCCGTCCAACCGGCGTCTTGACGGAGGACGCGTTCGGGGAGTTCCATCGGCGGTTCGAGGCCAACGAGGCGGGGATCCGGCGCGGCCTCCCCGCCATTGCGCGAATGGCCCATCGCCTCGGGATTACGTCGATCCACGATGTCGTGACCCGAGCCGGCTGGACCGCGTACCAGCGCGCCCGCAGCGCGGGGACCTTCCGTCTCCGAGTGTACGCGATGCCGCACGACTCGATGTTGGCGGCGCTCGTGAATGCGGGACTCGGAGCGGGGTTCGGGGATTCGTGGCTCCGGCTCGGCGCGATTAAGGTCTTCGCGGACGGCTCGCTCGGGGCCTACACCGCCGCCCTCGCGGCTCCATACGTCGGACGGCCGGGAGAGAGGGGGATCCTCGTTCACTCGCCAACCGAGCTTCGTTCCATCCTCACCACGGCGCACCGTGCCGGTTTCCAGACCGCGACCCATGCGATCGGCGACGCGGCGATCCGCCTCGCCGTCGAGACGCTCGAGGCGGTTCAAGACGCCGCGCCCCGAAAGGATGCGCGGCATCGGATCGAACACTACGAACTTCCGGATGACGAGGTCTTGCGTCGGACGAAAACCGCGGGAATCGTGGCATCGTGCCAGCCAAACTTCGTCGGTCAGTGGAGCGGCCCGGGTGATGTGTATGAGAGCCGGCTGGGGGCCGAACGCCTTGCCGCGAACAATCCGTTCCGCAAGATCCTCCGGATGCGGATCCCGCTGTGCTTCGGTTCCGACGGCATGCCGTACGGTCCGCTCTACGGCGTCCACTGGGCCGTGAACGGATTCTTCGAAGGCCAGCGCCTGTCCCCGGAGGAGGCGATCCGAGCGGCCACCGCAGGGGGCGCGTACGCGACGTTCGAGGAACAGGAGAAGGGAACCCTTGAGACGGGAAAGCTGGCCGACTTCGTCGTCGTCCGAGGCGATCCGTTCGAAGCGCCGGACCAGATCGCGCGGATCCGAATCGCATCCACGTGGATCGGCGGCGAGTGCGTCTACAAC
>VBLR01000047.1 GCA_005878665.1 Methanobacteriota archaeon
CGACCACGACGGCCTCCCGCTCGTCATCATGACGGCCGTCCCGATCCTGGCGATGCAGATCGGCGTCGGCTTCGTGCACTTCCAGGCGGAACGGAAGCGGAGCGTGCGACGCTTCCGCCGCGAACTCATCTCCGCAGGAATGTCGAGGGAGCAGGCGGCGCGACTCGCCCAGGCGTACCACGACGCAGGCTCCGTCCGGCAGATGCTGCGCGGAGCCCGCTTCCCCCGTGCGTGACGCCTGGAATTCTACTAGAGAACCTTGACCACGACCGTAACCGTCGTCGAGTGAGTGATCGAGCCGATCGTCGCGGTTACCGTGACGGTGTACGTGGCCGGGGTCGTGAGCAGCGAGGTCGAAACGGTCAGCGTCGACGTCGCGGTTCCGTTGGCCGTCAGCGTGACGCTGCTCGGACTCACCGCGACAGTCGGCCACACCAGGACCAGATCGGACGAAGAGATCGAGGCGCTCAGGCTCCCCGCCCCCGAGAGGCCGTTCAGGCTGGTGAGCGTGATCGTGGACACCACGGACCCTGAGACGGTGACCGTCAGGGAACTGGGTGAGGCGCCGATGCTGAAATCGGCGGGAGGCGGGGGAGGCGTCAATCTCCACGCGGCCAACGGATGGAGCTCCCAGTGATTCTCGTCCCAGTAGACGAATCCTTGGAGATCGAGCGAGATGCTGCCTGTCGACACTTCATTCGCAATCGTGACGTTGTTGCAGTAGGAGACCGTGGATCCGCAAAAGCCCTTTGCGAGCCAATCCTGATCGAACTCGACGTGAATATAGCCGTTCGTCGTCCCGACGGCGTGAATGTCCCCGACGTTGTCGCAGAACGTCTGGTTGTTCGGGTAGCGGCCGCCGCCGTTCACCGCCTTGAATCCCTTCGAACAATCGCCGCTGTCGAACGTGTATGTGTAGAGATACACTCCGTTCACCTGGACGAACGTCGACACGACTTGGTTGTGAATGTTCGTGATCGTGCACGGCGGGGCGAGCGCGCGCTTGTCCGGGATGCCGCCATCGGTGGAGTTCACCTGGTACTGACTGCCGGCGAGGGCCTGGGCGGGGTACGCCGAGCCGAGGATGTCCGCTACCGTGACCAAGGATGGCGAGCAAGAAACGTTGGGATTCCAGGATGTCAGCGTCGCGGAAGCTGCTACCGCGGTCTGATCGGGAGCGGACGAACTCACGCTGCTCAAGAGGACCAGCGATGCAGCGAGGGCGAGAACCATCGCCGACGAGATCCAAGTTCGTGGAAGGCGAAGAGCCGTCATTCGTGGCCACCGTCGGGTGCCCCAGCGCGGATGGACGTGTATGAGACGTATGTTTACACTCCTTCACAGGCGGTTACTTTCGGTAGCGACAACCCATATCCCAGGAACCCGGATGAGCGCAGCGCGAGACACCTCTTCAAAGGCCGAAACTGCGGGAACCGGGAATTGGAAGACGCGGCGTTTTGCCGGAAATGCTCTAGCGTGGATAGGGCGTTCGCGGTTGTGACATCCGTCCGCCGAATGTCTGAGGTCTGTTCGAGTCCAAGGCGACAATCACCCTTCCCCGAGGCTATTCACAAAAGAGAACATTCGGAGCGATAGTTATATTGGCCCGAAGACGGCAATGGGAAGCCGAGCGATCGACCGTCCATGGCAGACCTCTGGGTCATCGTCGGATTCCTCGCATTCTTCGGGACAATCACGGGTCTCCTCGCGGTCACGTTCCTCGCGTTCACGCGAATGGACAAGGACGTCCGGCGAGCACGGATGTTCATCATGGAAAAACGAATCCAGCGGTTCCTCGGTGCATTCACCATGGCGTTCATCGCGCTGACGGCGCTCATTTGCGCATCCATGATCTCCGTGGGCCTCCCTGTGGCGATCGGAACCGGTCTGTTAATCCTCTGGCTGGGCGGCATGGGCTACGGGACCTACGAACTCTTCCTGATCGTCCGACCCCCGAAAGGCACGCTGCTCCGGCTCGTGAAGAAGTCGAACACCGGCCGATCGGTCCTCCTCGAGAAAGCCGCCATCCTAAACCGGTCCGGGAGGGACAGGGATGCAGCGAAGTGAGTCGCGTCGGAAAGCGGCCCTCTCCAATTTCTCGGACGAAGGCATCGAAGGACAACTCGGGAAGATCCTGGGCGAATTCCGACGGAAGACGACCGGCATCCGCGGCTCCGTCATCGCCGATGGCAATGGGTTGACGGTGGCGAGCGACATCCAGGGTGCGGTCAGCCCCGCCGTTCTCTCGGCGATGAGCACGCTGATCGCCCAGTCCGGAGCCCGGGTCTTCGAGAACATCCAGATGACCGGGCCGAGCTTCATCATCATGGATGGCGATCAAGCGAATGTCGCGGTCGTGCAGTTCGCGGCCGGGGATGTGAGCTTGCTCACACTCGTCGACCGGAGCGCCAACCTGGGAGTCCTCAAGATTGAAATGAAACGCACCGCCGCCAAAATCGCGGAGGCGCTCGGCATTGCGTTTGGCACTTCCTCCGGGATTTCTGAACTGTTCATCATCACCAAATCTGGAATCCTGATCCGCCACTACTCTGACACACTCCGGACCGACCTCGACCGGGACATCCTGAGCGGGATGCTCGTCGCCGTCCAGGAGTTCGTCAAACAGACTCTCTCGTCCAAGGCGGGCAATCTCGACGCGCTTCGGTACGGGACTTACACGGTCCATTTCGTCCGCGGCCTCCACACGATTGCCGCGGCGGTCGCGAAGGACTTGGACGCCGAGCACGTAAAGTACGCTGTGAGCGACGCCTTGCAGGACTTCGAGGACCGATACGCCGGCATCCTGCCGACGTGGAACGGGGACGTATCCGAATTCGCGGGCATCGACGAGTGTTTTGAAAAGGTCCTGAAAGCCTGAGCGTCGGATTCCTTCGAGTCGGCCTGAGGATCTACGCCCGCTCTAAACGAAGCGACTTGATTCGGCCCCGCGCGACGGAGAAACGGCCGACCGATCGACCGCTCGGCGACCGGACCGTGGCTCGAATCTCCCCATCCTCGGGCTCCATCCGTTCGACCGCGATGTCCTGCGGCACTCGATAGGTCAGCAGCGAGGACGTGATCGCCCGGATCCCGGCCGACTCTCGCCCCGAGGCGTCTCGAAGCCTCGCATCCGTCGTGAACAGGTTGAGGGCGTCAACGAGACGACCCCGTGCCAGGAAATCGTAGAAACGTCGCACGACTTCTTCCGCCCGGAGTGGGGCGGTTTCCCCTTTCGAACCCATTGTTCGATACCACTCATCCGTTGGGGACAAAGTCTTCGCTCGTATTCTCCGTAGGCCTATGGAGATTACGTGCCCAGGTAGACGGCGTGGTCGATCGCGATCTCCGCAATGTCCGTGGCGTAGTTGGCGGTCCGGCCGAGGCTGTCCACGATTGCCGCCAGGGCGAGGAGTTCCTCTCCTTTCCTCGTGGCGACGTGATGGGAGAGCCCATCGATGAGCTTTTGATGCCTCGCCAGGTCGTCGACGGCTTCGTTCGCGGCGTCGATGTCGGCGGTGAGCAGAGCGGTGAACGCCTTGTCCAAGATGGCCATCGCAGATTCCCGCGCGGCGTCCATCTCCTTGATCAGCTTTGGCTCGAGGCGACCCGCCGCGAACGCGGGATACGTCCGCGCGATCCGCTCCGCATGGTCTCCGATTCGCTCGAGCAGTTTTGCGATGAGCCGCGAATTGTGCAGTTCAATCTTCGCTGCGGTGCTCTGAGGTGGCGCACCGAGCATGTGGGCGATGTTGTACTGCTTCGCGACCATCCAGTAGAGCCGATCGACGTCTTGGTCCCGCTGGGCCACATCCCGGGCGAGCGTTTCGTCGCGCGTCCGGAGTGCTTCTAACGCATCCTCATGCATCGCCCGCACGATCAAATGCATACGGCGCAGACACTTCTCCGCGCTCAACTCGGCGGTATCCGACAAGTCTTGGATGACGACCGCGTTCCTCGATTCCTCGATGACCTCCGGGCCGATGACCATGTGGCTGAAATCCCGCGCGACCTTTCGCACGAACGGGGCCATCTCAGATGGGAATCGAATCTCGATGAAGCTGAATCCCCCAATGTATGCGCCGATGAGCTTGCGCAGCAGGTGGTCTCGACGCTCCTCCCCCTTCTCCTCGAACAGTCGGCGTCGCATCGGCACCTTTTCGGCCGGCCTCGGGCGGACCGAGACGGCGCCATCTCCTTCCGTCTCCAGGAAAACCGTGTCGCCGGCCTTCAGGCCCGCGTCGAGGACCCAGCGCTTCGGCAACGATACGACATAGGTCGAACCTCCGGTCAATTGGAGTTTCCGTCCTTCCATTCCCCTCACTCCTTCGGCTACGAAGATGCTATAGAGTCAAAAGGATTCCTTCCGTAGACTATATAGATTAGCCTTCGACACCGTTTGACAGGGAATATTTCGTCGGGAACCGTCATAGAGCGCCGGGGTCTCCGTCGGATTGAGGAAAGCGATCGTGGTAATTCGGAGGAGTCGCTGAGTCGAATGGCAGCAACACCAGAAGACAAGGAGCGGCTGCGACGGGGTTCTCGCCGCCACGTCGGTATCGTGGTGGCGGTCATCGTCATCGCACTGGTCCTCGTTGCGGTCGCCGTCTTGGCGGGATTGCTCAACCCGGCGCCCGCGCAGCGGGTAACGCTCCTGGGGTCGGGGGCGACCTTCCCGTACCCATTGATCACGAAATGGTCGAGCGTGTACGGAAACGAGACCGGCGGACGGGTGCAGGTGAACTACCAAGGAGGCGGAAGCGGCGCTGGAATCCAGGCGATCACCGCGAAGACGGTCGATTTCGCCGGGTCGGACGCACCGCTCAAGCCGAGCGAACGGGCTGCGGCACCCGGATTGCTGCACATCCCGGAGACGATCGGAGCGGTGACCGCGGCGTACAACGTCGCGGGCCTCTCGTCGGGCCTCAACCTGACCGGTCATGTCCTCGGTGAGATCTTCCTCGGAAAAATCACGACCTGGGACCACGTGAACATTTCCGCCCTGAACCCGGGACTGGTCCTGCCGAGTTCCACGATCACGGTCGTGCACCGGTCGGACAGCAGCGGGACGACATTCGTGTGGACGAGCTATCTCCACCTGGAGAACCCTGGGTGGAACTCGACCCTGGTCGGCAAGGCGATCAACTGGCCGGTTGGAATCGGTGCCTCCGGCAACGCGGGAGTGGCGGGCAAGATTCAGACGATCCCGGACTCCATCGGCTACGTGGAGCTTGCCTACACGGTCCAGTCCTCGATGAAGGTCGGGAAAATCCGAAACCCAGCGGGCAACTTCGTCTTGCCGAGCCTGGCAAGCACGGCCGCAGCGGCGGCCTCGGTTCCGACCTTCCCGACTCCGAGCGGTGACTGGAACAACGTCTCGATCCTCGACGCGGCGGGCGCGAACAGCTACCCGATTGCCAGTTTCACGTACCTGTTGGTCTACCAGGAGTTGAACACGATCGGGACGTCGATGACCCAGGCGAAGGCGCAGGCGCTGGTCGACTTCCTGTGGTGGTGTGTCCACGATTCAGGCGGGCAGCAGTACGCTGCGAGCTTGGTCTATCCGCCGCTGCCCCCGACGGTGGTGACTCTCGACGAGCAGGCGATCCGTAGCATCACGTTCAATGGGCAAACGCTTCATAGCTGAGGAACGGTTCGCGCGTGACCGAGGAATGCACCCGTTCCGAAAATCCCAGGACTTCGGCCGACCCATGTCGGCGGAGACCCTGGGAGACCCTTTGTTTCAGTGGTTTTCGACGGTTGTCGCGTTTGGTGTGATCGGACTCCTCATCCTGATCACGGTCATCCTCTCTCTGGCGGCGCAGGAGTCCATCCGGACCTTCGGCCTCGGGTTCTTGAGCGGCAACGTATGGAACCCTGTCCCGCCCTTGGTCTTCGGGTCTGTCCCGTTCGTGTACGGCACTCTGGTCACATCCGCGCTCGCCCTCCTGTTCGGAGTCCCGATCAGCCTGGGCATCGCGATCTTCCTCTCCGAGCTCTCGCCGCCATGGCTGCGAATCCCGCTCACGTACATCGTCGAACTGCTCGCGGCGGTCCCCTCCGTCGTCTACGGCCTGTGGGGGATCTTCGTACTCGGTCCAGTCATGCGGGTGTCCGTCGAGCCCGTGGTCCAGGACATCTTCGGATTCCTGCCCATCTTCCAGGGGAACGCAATCGGGACGGACAAGTTCACGGCGGGTGTCATCCTCGCGATCATGATCATCCCGACCATCTCGGCCGTTTCGCGAGAGGCCCTCCTCGCGGTCCCAGACAACCAGCGAGAGGCCGCGTTGAGCCTAGGCGCGACCCGGTGGGAAACGACCCGTGTGGCCGTCCTAAGGTATGCGCGCGCCGGGATTTTCGGCGCGGTCATCCTCGGCCTCGGACGGGCGGTCGGCGAGACGATGGCCGTCACGATGACGATTGGAAACCGCAACGCGATCTCCATCTCCCTGTTCGACCAAGGGCAGACGATCGCAAGCTGGATCGCGAATAATTTCCTGAACGCAACCGATCCGCTTGAGCTGAGTGCGCTCATCGAACTGGGACTCGTCCTGATGCTCATGTCGCTCTTGATCAACATCTTCGCGCGACTCATGATCGGCCGGGTCCTCCGACGGGGGGAGGGAGCCGCATGAGGCTCCGGTTCGACCGGGAGGCGAGACGGCGCTGGAAAGACCTCGCGATGAATTTCGCGGCGCTTCTCTGCGTCGTCATCGCGCTCGTCCCACTGGGGAGCCTCCTCTTCGAGGCCACGATCCGCGGAATTCGATCCATCACGCCGAGCTTCCTGACGCTCACAACCGGCAACGGCGGGATCGGAAACGCGATCCAAGGGACGTTGATCCTCATCGCTCTGACGTCCGTGATCGCGCTGCCGGTCGGAATCCTGACCGGAATCTACCTCGCCGAGTACGGGAAGAATCGCGCCGGCGCCGCGGTCCGGTTCTTTGTGGACGTCATGACCCAGATCCCATCGATCGTCGTCGGGATCTTCGCGTTCTCCCTCATCTTAGAGCTCGGCGCCGTCGGGATCGTGAGCCCACGCCTGGTCTTCAGCACCACGACGGGGGTCATCGCCCTCTCGACGATCATGGTCCCCTTCATCGCCCGGACGTCCGAGGAGGCGCTGCGCCTGGTGCCCATCTCGACGCGGGAGTCGGCGCTCGCTCTCGGCATCCCCCGCTATCGGACGATCCTGCGCGTCGTGTTGCCCTCCGCCAGCAGCGCCGTGATCACGGGGGCGCTCCTCGGGATTGCGCGGGTCGGCGGCGAAACGGCCCCGCTCCTCATGACGTGTCTCGGGAGCTCGTTTTGGTTCGGGGGACTGGACCAGCCGTGTGAG
>VBLR01000048.1 GCA_005878665.1 Methanobacteriota archaeon
CCCGAGGAGATCGGCTCGAAGATCATGATGGACGGTCGGTTCCTCGTGATCCTCCTCCGCAAGTTCGCGGAGCACCGACTCCTCCGCGTCGAACGCATCGATGGCCGAGACGTGTACTGGGACCCGACGATCGGCTTCGATCCACGCCGCGGAGCGCCGAAGCGACTCGCTCGGTTCCCCCTCCGCTTCCCGCTCGTGAAGGCGACGAAGCGCGCACGGGACCGGCTCCGCCGACGGATGCTCGTGATCCCGAACGAGCGGATCGTCCGGAAGGATTTCTATTACCTCCCGCTCTGGCGGGTCGAGGCGGAGGTCCCTTCGGGCGGCCGAACGGAAGGGCGGGCCGTCCGCCAGTTCTACGTGAACGCGGTGACGGGAGAGCTCGGCCACGCGGTCTACGGTCGCCTCACGTTTGAAGAGATCCCCCGGAAGGATGCGGTGCGACTCGAGCCAGTCGTGGCGGAGTCCGTCCTCGAGCACGTGACCGCCGAGACGGTCAACGATCCGATTCCGATCGCGAAGGTCGGACCGTCGCAAGCCCAGGAGATCGTGAGGACGACCCTCGGCGCGAAGCCGACGGGAACGGAGCCCGAACTCGTCCTGCTGCCGATGTGGCGATTCGACGTCCGCTCGAACGGCGCCGGTCGCGGACGCACGATGTGGATGGAGGGGACCTTCGGTTCCGTCTTCGACAAGTCTCCGTGAGGCCGTCGATCACATGAGGCCGAGGGGCCCGAGCTTCTCCGGCAAGTATGTGTCCGTGACGTAGTCGAGTCCGTACTTCGCGAGCGCCTGCTGCTCGGCCTTCTTGTTGATCTGGAGCATCGTCTGGATCTCATTCCGCCAGAACTCGTCGTTGAACCGGGGGTCCGACATTTCCGCGTTGAGGGCCCCGACGTCTCGCGGGGTCAGCGCGTCCGTCGGCAGTTCGTAGTTCAGGATGTCGCTCGCGGTGATGCCTACGAACTCCGTGGTGGGCGTCGCGAGATATTCCGAGATGTGCGCGGTCTTGATTGCGCCGTAGGCGACGGATGCGTGGATGCGGAACGACCACGGATCGCCATCGGTGAAGGTGGCGCAGGGCAGCTTCAATTCCTCGTTCAGCCGCTTGAGGAGTCGCCGCGTGCTCCGGCTCGGCTGCCCTTTCAGATGGACCAGGATGCATTTCGCGTCCTCGTCGAATCCGTTCTCCACGAGGCGGTCGAACATACCGCCCGTCTCGATGGCGAGGATGAACTTCGCGTCTGCCTCCACGAGCTTGACCTTCTCCTTCTCGACGTTGTACGGAATCGTATACCCGGCGTCGCCGACGTCATCGCGGCAGTTAATCCGCTTCCGATCGCCGTTCCGGGTGATTTCCTCGATCGTCAGGTTCCCGATGACGCTCGCCCCGCTCTCCTCCGGGCGGAGCTTGAAGTCTTCTCGGAGGAGTTGCGTGATCACCTCGAGGTCCTCTGCGAGGAGGTTCGATTCCTCCTGCGCATGGAACTTGGCGATGTCCCAGCCTTCGGAGATGTAGTACATCTCCCTCAGGGTCGAGGACTTGCTCTCCCGGATCATGTCCCGGATGAACTCGAGGACGTACATCGTCCGCAGGAGCATGAGGGCGCCCTTGAGCTTCTTCGCGCTGCGGACGCCCATCAGGTTGCCATACTTCCAGACCGCGTGCTTCGAGTCGAACCGGATGTTCGCCTTCGTGCGGAGCGGGATCTTCATCTTGGGGATCTGGCCGCCGTCGAGTTCCTCGTAGATCTCCTCCGCGATCCCGTAGAGTGCGTCCACCGCCTTGTTCGAGGCGGGCACCCCGCCTTTCTTCTTACTCGTCATCGAGCGCCTCTTCCGTCTCGTCGTAGTCGATCTCGCCTTCTTCCTCAGGCTCCGCCGCGGGAGCCTCCTCTCCTTCGAACTCCGCGTAGTTCAGCTCCCAATCGCCGGGGAGCGGTTCCGCGCCGATCACGAGGCCGGGGTTGATCCCGCTCACATAGATGTCGGACTCGTCATACTCCGCCTCGTCGAGTCCTTCCAGGACGAATGTGATAGAGGCCTTCGCAACGCTGTCGATTCGCTTCAGCTCCCAGGTAATCTTGCCGTCGTCGCGGACCTCGGCGGGCTTCGGGTCGATTGACTTCGGGTTGATGCCGCGCGGCAGGAGCAGATGGAGGTTCAGCTTCTTGCCCGCCGCGGTGAAGTTGTGGACGTTGAGTGTGACCGTGTGCTGCTTCTGCTTCTTGTCGTACGCGATATCCTCGTCGACCCAGACGACTCCCATGATTTTCGTGATCGTGGCGTCCAGGACCGGGACCTTCTTGTTCACGATTTTCGCAGACTTGTCCGCAATCCGCGGCAGAATGAGTTGGACGATCTCGAACTTCTCTTTCGTCTTTGCACGGTGGGCCTTCTTCGTGAGATGCGTCTTGAGGCGACGCCCGGCCTCCTTTAGCGCGAGGTCCAGCTCCGTCATGATCTCGTCGGCGGTGGCCACGGCCTCTTTCGACTCGGACGTGTACGGCACCTTCGTCGAGCAGAGGTGTACGAGGACGATCGCGGGGCCGAACGGGAGGCCTTGTCCGCCGCGTTGCTCCAGGCCGTACCGCCTCCAGTCGACGTTCGCGACGGCCTGCGTGAGAGCACAGCCGCCCGCCTGATACAGAAGAGGCACCCGGTTCGCGAACCGCAAAACCTCGATGGGTTGGTCGGGCGGAAGGTCTCCGCCGTAGACGATCCCGACCTCGACTTGGAATGGGTTTCCCGAGTAGACCGCGGGATCCCGCGTGAGAGGCGGGGCATAGAACTCCGGTCGAAGGTTTCCGAGGACGTTCTTGAGACCTCTCTTGATGAGCCGTTCCCCAATCGGGCTGAGGCAGTCCGTCGGAGGGGACATCAACTTCGCGGACTGCATGGCATCGTGGAGCGCCTTCGCCTGCTCCAGGACGAGGGACTTCGGCTTCGTGTCCGGGTCGAGGCCGGCGGAATCGCAGATTTCCTTCGCGACGCGGGAAGACACCCGCACGAACTCCTCCTCGAGGAACGCGGCGAGCTTGTAGGACTTCGTCTCCTTCATCATGGCCATGAGCGTGCCAAGCTCGATTCCATGCGGATGCGGAGGGATTTCCTTTGTCTTCGGAGGGAGATCCTCCGTGACCCTCTCGAAGACGATTTCTTCGCCCTCCGGCGGCCGATATGTAATGCGTGCATGCGGATTCACGATCGCGGTGGCCTTCAGGTATTCAGGGATCGACTGCTTTCCAGCATTGTAGCGGCCCTTCAGAGGGATTTCGACCCGCGTGCCATGGGCCCGCTCCCATACCACGAAGTCTTCTTCGACCACGTTCGGCCGGTTCTTCTTCGTATCTAGGATGAGTTCGATTTCGTAGGCGACGTCTTGCTCCGCGACCTTGGATCGAATCTTCGTTGGCTTGCCGGTCGTAATCTGACCGTACATGACGGCTCCGGAGATGCCAAGACCTTGCTGCCCTCGACGCTGCGCGCGACTGAAGAATCGGGATCCGTATAGCAGGCGTCCGAAGACGTTTGCCACTTCCTTCTTGACGATGCCCGGTCCGTTGTCTTCCACGACCACGACGAACTCGTCTTTGTCGATCTTCTTGACCTCGACGAGGATGTCCGGGAGGATGTCCGCATCAGCCCCCGCATCGAGCGAATTGTCAACCCCCTCTTTGACCGCGGTGAGGAGGGCTTTCGTCGCGGAGTCGTAGCCGAGGATCTGCTTGTTCCGCTCGAAGAACTCGGAGATGCTGATCTCGCGTTGTTTCTTCGCGAGTTCCTCCGCGATCGAGATCGATGGCATACCATCACAGGGGACGGTTGAACAGAACGGTGGGCGTTCCCATCCCTGGGCCCCGCGTATTTGAGCCTGCCCATTTAAGGCTTCGCAGCCGATTTCGCAATGCCGTTTCTATGGAGGGAAGGGTACATCAGGCGCGCGCCCGGAGGTGGCTGAAAGTGTCCGCCTTGCGCAGGTTCATTCCTCGAAAATGGCCCCGCACTTCGGGCACTTCACGTCGTTTTCGTCGACATCCGCGCCGCAGTTCGTGCATGTGAACGCGGCCGCCTTGGCCGCCTTCTCGCCCGTTGGCGGTCCCGCCTCCTCGGTCTTGGGCTTCGGCTTCGCTTTCGGGATTTCCGCCTCGGCGCCGAGCGTCCGGGTCCGCTGCGCTCGCGCCCGGACCGTGTACCACCACATGAATAGGATCACGTAGTAGAACGTGAACGGCAGGATCATCGAGAACGCGGTGAAGTACACGAACAGGCCGTAGAAATTCGCGACCGGCGCCGCCAGCGGGCCGAAGTCGAGGTTCGTGAACGTCCAGTTCGCGTCTTTGTCCCAGACGGAGAATCCGTAGCCGTAGATCTGGCCGCTGAGATTGACCCGGGTTTCGTACCACGTGCCCTTGGAGGTGTTGCTGAAGCTGTCCGGGCCGGCGCTGAAGTTCATCGGATGGTCCGATGTCGCATAGGCCACGAGGCCCGTGATCGTGGTCAGGTTCATGAAAACCGAAAAGTTGCCCGGCGTTCGGACGACCGTCGTCGTCAGCTCCACACGAAAGGTGAACTCGCTCGGCGGATCGGCGTGGTACGGCACCACGGTCCCGTTCGTCAAGGCCATCGTCGGACTCATGAAGGGACCCGGGGTGCTCGCGAGCGGAATCGCGTCCGCCTGGGAAAGGAGCACGTTGGTCGACAGCGCCCCGCCGACGAGGACCGCGATCAGGATGACGGGGAGCGCGTTCAGCGCGAAGCGCTTCACGCTCCGTTCGCCGAGATAGTAGGGCACGAGGAAGACGGCGAGGGGCGCGACGATGATGACCAGGCATCCGAGCCCGCCGGCGGTGAAGGGGAGCAGGTAGGCGACGATGACCCCCAGGAGGACCAGGTACACGACCCGGAACCAAAGGGTCTTACGGAACCGCAAGAACAGGTTCCATACCCGCACTGGGAGTTTCTCGGGGCTCACAGAACGATGCGATGCGGCCTTCTTGATAAATAGTTATGCCGGTCCCCATGGAGGAGGCGGTTC
>VBLR01000049.1 GCA_005878665.1 Methanobacteriota archaeon
GCTTCGGGCCTACGGCCCTCGCAATGACGGGAGGGGCTTCGCGCCTCGCGATGACTACATGACGTAATCGAAGGCCCGCAGATTATTGCTGCGGGCCTTCGAAGACCATTAAGAAGTTGGGGGTTACTCTTCCTCTTCCGCCTCTTCTTCCTCTTCTTCCTCGTCCTCTCCACTCGCTCCCGACGCCATTCTCACAACTTCACGCGCCTTCTTGCCAAAGCCCTTCTTGTCGGATTTGTCATTATGATCCGCAGTCTTCTTGTCGGTTTTGCCAATCTTCTGCGCGACTTGATTCACGAACGCGTCGGTCTCCTTGTTCATGCGTTTATCTTCTTCGTTCTCGGCGCCAAGGATGGCGTCTACGGCATCTTGCGCTTCTTGTGCCCGAGCCAGAAGGAGATCTCTGATCTTGAGATGCGCTGGGGTCCTCTTGGCCGGATCTTTGTCTAACAGAGAAACGAAATGTTCGGCCAGGGTGGTAAATGCCCACGCATCATCTCCGGCCTCAATAGCGCCCGGGATCGCGGCCAGAGAAGCAAACCATCCCCGCAGCACATACACAACCGCCGTATTCTCTATATCGGTGAACTCATTCGCGTGGCGGAGATCGAGGACTGCATCCGTGTTGTCACTCATCCCAAAAACCTCCCTCTAGGAGCCTGCATGATCGAAGCCTTCATTTATCCTGTGCCCAAGGGAGAGGAGTATGAGGCGCCCAGAATGAGAGATTGCCACGGCCCGCTGCGCGGGCCTCGCGATGACGGTACCCCCTCACCCTGCCCTCTCCCCCTTAAGAGGGGGAGAGGGAAATGAGGATGCGGGCCCTTCGGGCCCGACCTTCAGTACGCATCCGGCCGTACGGCTTTGTAGGCCGCCTTCAGGCGCTCGACGGTGATGCCTTCGGCCTGGCAGGCCCGGATGATGCGCTGCTCGTCCGCGGCCACGCGCTCCGCGGATTCGGGGATCCGCTCGGCGATATCGGGGGGGATCACGACAACCCCGTGCTGGTCGCCGTGCAGCAGGCCGCCGGGATTGATCCACACGCCTCCCACCTTCACCGGGATCCCAAAGTCGACCAGGTGGACGTTGGCGTGCGACACGGATACGTGCGCGGCGCAGAATTGAAAACCTAACTTCCCGACTTCGTCCAGGTCCCGCACGGATCCGTCGGTCACCACTCCCACGCACCCGAGCGCTTTGTGGATATTGGCCTGGACCTCCCCCCAGAATGCCCCCTGACCCTGCGGCTGGTCCAGGTCGTGCATCACGACGATGCGCGGCGCTGGAATGGTTTGGATGTAGTCCCACCAGGCGAAGGTGCTGGCCCGTTTGCCCTCGGGGGCGGGGTGTTCCGCCCGGATGACGGCCGTAACCGCGTACCCCACGACGGGGCCCAGGTCGGGAAACAGCCCCCGGATCTCGGAGGACAGGTTGCCGGCCTCGCGCGGCCGGACCTTGAAGGTTTCAATGGCATTCGCGACGGTGGGGCTGGACAGCGCCCGCAGAGCGGCGATTTGGTTTGATGAAAGTGACACCGGGTTGCCTCCTGGAAGATCGATTCCTGAGCGCTACATTATCGCTTTCGACGATCCAACACGTGTAGCAGCCTCTGGATCCCCGGTTTTAGACTTGGTACATCGCGGTGCGCGGCGTCCCAGACAACGTCCTTGTCGATCTCGAAGTACCCGTGGACGAGCACGTTACGCATACCGATGATCTTGGGCCACGGGATATCCGGTGCCATCGCTCGCACATCCTCGGGCACGGACCTCGCCGCCTCACCGATAATTTGAAGATGCCGCAGGAACCACGTCTGGAGCAGCTCATCTTTCTCGAAGGCGTCCTTGTCTCGATCCCGGTATCGTTCTATGGCCGCTATGGCTTCCACCATATCGCGAAGGCGCTCACGCGGATCCCTCATACGGGGACTGCCTCACCAAGAACACGCTTCCGGATTCGCGCTTTCAGGCCGCGTACCGTCGCAACGTCCACACGGGAGCCTAGCAGGGACTCCAGTTCATACTGCAGTCCTCCCAGGTCCAGCAGCGATCTGCCGGGGGCCATCTCTACAAGGAAGTCGATGTCACTCTGCTCGTCCGCTTCTTTTCTGGCAAAGGAACCGAATACTCGCACGTTCCGCGCGCCATACTTTGCGGCAATGCGCAGTATCTCTTCGCGCTTCGCGCGGAGCCTTTCCTCGACCGTCCTACCGGAGCCCCCTTCACGCATCTTACTGGGATCCGGCTTCCCTACCAGGAACATCTTTCTGGACTGCATCAGTTGGGCAGTCTTATGAATGATCCCCTTCAGGTCCTCAAACAATGGATGTTTATCGTTGGCCCGGTAGAACTTCTGCCGGCCGCGGCGGTGCGTCAAAACCAGACCAAGTCGCTCCAGGCGGCCTAATTCATGTTGTACGGCGCGCAAGGATTGCCCGCTACGGCGATGGAGTTCGCGGAGATAGTACTCCTGCGATGGATAAGTAAGGAGAATGGAGAGCAACCTGGCTCTCGTGCTGGACGTCAGCAGTTCATCCAGGATCGAATTCGGTTTGCTTCTACCCATATTAGGAAGTACCATAGGAAAGACATTGTATCATAGAATACGTCAATAGTATCATAAGATGATACATAGTGCAGAAGAATGAAGTCTGGCCAGGATACGGGAGGACCGTGATGGCTAGGAAGATCCAGGTCATGCTGGACGATGAGACCTACCGGCTGCTGCAAGAACTGGCGCGCCGGTGGGCCAGGAACAAGAATTTCGTCGTCCGCGAGGCGCTCCGACGGTTCGCCGATAGGAAAAGGGTGGAGGGCGCTCTGACCGAGATCCTGGGCAAGCGTCACGCTCTCAAGGCGATGGAGGTAGGAATCGCAGCGCTCACCGCTGGCCGACTTGTGCCACACGAGAGGGTCGTCAAGGGAATCCGCCGGCGCGCCTCACGCTCACCTCGCATGTAGGTTTCGATCTCCTCTTCTGTCTCGCGTCAGCAGGCTGTCCTTGCGCTGATTTTCAAGGAAGGCTCGCTGTGGGGAGGAGATTGCTTCGGGCCTGCAGCCCTCGCAATGACAAACCGTCCGTTATCGCGAGCCCTTCGACTTCGCTTAGGGCAGGCGTAGCGAACGATCTCCTCTCAGGTGGAGATTGCCACGGGGCTGCAGCCCTCGCAATGACAAACAGTTTCGCGCCTCGCAATGACAAGCAGGCTAGGCGAGTAGAATATAAGGATGTTATGCGGGAATTTAGCGTCGTCACAGGGGCCTTCAGCTACACCGGCAGGTACATCGCGGAGCGGCTGCTGGCGCTGGGGCAGCCGGTCCGAACGCTCACGCGCCACCCGCCGTCAGTGTCCGACAGCGGGATCGAGGTCGCACCGCTGAATTTCGCGGACCGCGACGGGCTCGTCGATGCGCTGCGCGGAGCGACGACGTTGTACAACACCTACTGGGTGCGCTTCCCTCGCGGCTGGGTCACCTTTGAACAGGCGGTTGCCAATTCACAGAGTCTTTTCGAAGCCGCCGGTATCGCCGGGGTGCGGCGGCTAGTGCACATCAGCGTCACGAACCCGTCCGCGACCTCTCCGCTGCCCTATTTCAAGGGCAAGGGGAAAGTCGAAGAAGCGCTCGCGCGGTCAGGACTCTCCTACGCGATCATCCGGCCGACGTTGATCTACGGCCTGGAGGACGTCCTCCTCAACAACATCGCGTGGTTTCTCCGGCGTCTGCCGGTATTCGGAATTCCAGGGAATGGCAGTTACCGGGTGCAGCCGGTTTCAGTGGAAGACGTGGCCGATCTCGCGGTGTTTGCCGCCACGCAGAAGGACAATCTCGTGATGGACGCGGTGGGGCCGGAGATCTACACGTTCGACGCACTGGTCCGAGCCCTGGCGGAGGCGGTGGGCAGCCACGTCCGAATCGCGCACGTGTCGCCGGCGCTCGCGATGCTCGCGGTTGGAGTGGCCGGCCGGGTCGTGCGCGACGTGGTGCTGACGCGCGACGAACTGCGGGGGCTGATGGAGAACCTGCTGGTCTCGAACGGTCCGCCGACAGGACGGCGGCGGCTGAGTGAGTGGTTGGCGATAAATGGGGAGTCGCTCGGGAGAAGATATGCGAACGAGCTCAAGAGAAACTATCGATGAGATCATCCTGTCATCGCGAGGCCCGTAGGGCCGTGGCGATCTCCACCTCACGCCGTCATCGCGAGCGCAGCGAAGCAATCTAGCGTCGAACTGGAGATTGCTTCGGCACTCCGTGCCTCGCAATGACGGAAAAGAATTTCTTGCGCGGCTTCGTCGCTTCGCTACTCGCAATGACAAAGAGACGGCCCCTCGCAATGACAGAAGGAAAACCGAAGGCCCGCAAATCGTTGCGGGCCTCCGGTGACACTCAATTCCTGCCAACAGCTAGGGCTTGCCCTTGCCGTTTGAGTGCTCGCGGCCGACAGCACCCGCGGTCCCGCTAGCCTGGCCCCCCGACCGGCCCTCGGACATGACATTGGCCACGGCTCGGCCCAGATCTGCGGGGTCGACACCTAACTCCTTGGCTATTTGGCCGAAGCCCATACCCCCGGCATGCATCGCCTGGATGTCGCTTACGGGCGTACCCGACCGGCTGGAGAGTTCGAGGACCATGATGATCTCACCCCACCCCAGGCCAGCAGCTCGCATCGCCTGGAGGTCGCTGGCCGATGATCCATAGACGGCCGCAATCCGGTCGATAATCTTGGTCTCACCTGCGTTCTGCGCCAGAGCTGCCTGGATCGGCAGGGCCACCAGCAGCAGGCCCAAGACCAAGGGAATGACGCGCTGCATACGTCGCATGACTGTACACCTCCAGAATCCTATGAGATTTTTGGGGCTTCCACGTGGATAAGCGGATAGAACCTACAGGGGGGATGAGGTCTGAGACGCCGTTCCTCGAGACCTCTCATCCTGCTCTATGCCCGAGGGAGAAAGGAGTAAGGCGCGAGGAAGAGTCTCGATTCATGAGTAAGATTACTCAGTCCCTCGGACAAGCAGGCTATTCCTCTCTGAAGCGGGAAATTCGGAATGGAACCCCGTTGGGCAATCTAGGAAACGAGATCGCCACGGCGCTTCGCGCCTCGCGATGACAAGAGACCGAGGAGGTAGCCACTTGTCCGGTCGGAGCATCAGCGCTGCTCTTGCGACTTTTCTCGTCTTGGGGACCGCGTTGCCCGCGATGGCGTTCGTGATCCAGCAGGGCCAGACCATCACCATCAGCGACACGCTGCGTGACGACCTGTACGCAACCGGAGAGACGGTGCTGGTCACCGGCAACGTGGACGGCGACGTGGCGGCTGCCGCGCGCAACATTGCCATTGGCGGCAAAGTCACCGGCGGGGTGCTGGCTGCCGGCCAGGATGTTCGGATCGGCGGCATCATCGGGCGAACCGTCCGCGCGGCAGGACAGTCCGTTTCCATCGTCGGCACGATCGGCATCGACGCGATCATCGCGGGAGGGGAAGTCAATATTCCGCAGCAAGTCCGCATCGGCCGCGACCTGCTCGTGGCCGGACGGGAGATTCACATGGCCGCGGACATCGGCCGGTACGCGCGGGTCGTAGGGGACACCGTGGTCATCGGCGGCAAGATCGGGAAAGGCCTGCGGGTGGACGCCCGGCGATTGACGATCCTCTCGACGGCCAGGATCGACGGCGATGTCCGCTACTCGGCCATCGTGCCCATCGACCTGCGCCCCGGCGCGCAGATCACAGGCAAGACCGAACGAGTGCCTCGTCCTCCGCAATCGGAGTACCTGGTCTACGGCATCCCATTCGACGTCGTTCTCCGGTTCTGGGAGGCCCTTGGGCTCCTGTTGATCGGGCTCGTGGTCGCGACCCTGGCGCCCCGGGGCTCGCGTGAGGTCGCGACGAGCGTGCTGCGGCGGTTTCCGCTCAGCCTCCTGGCAGGCTTCATCTTGCTGGTCGTCGTTCCGCTGGTCGCGATCGCGCTCTCGATCACAATCATCGGCATTCCCCTGGCCGTCGCCGTGATGCTCTTGCTTGCGGCGGTTGTCTATCCATCGCAGATGTTCGTGGCCGCGGCTATCGGGAGGGTCCTTCTTGTCCCGTTTGGGCGAAAGAAAGTTCGCCCTGTCTCGACCCATCTGACGGTCGGTATCGGGACGGTGATTCTGGCCCTGCTGTTTGCGATTCCCTTCGGCTGGCTGGTCCGGCTGGCGGCGATGGTGCTGGGAGCCGGCGCGCTGGGGCTAACGCTGTGGAGATCGATGGGAG
>VBLR01000050.1 GCA_005878665.1 Methanobacteriota archaeon
GGTGAATATGCCCCTGCTCCTTGCACACACCGCCCGTCAAGCCACCCGAGTTGAGCCTGGGTGATGGTGCCGTTCTTGCGGCGCTAGAACCTAGGTTCAGCAAGGAGGGCTAAGTCGTAAACTGTGTTGCGACTCCGGATCCGTGAGGAACCGGAACAAACCTGGCTATATGCGGGGAACTCCGAGGATCCTCGAGTACCGAGTAGCGGTAACAATCTCGAGGTGCGGACAATCCGCAGGGAAGGCCGATTGAAAAGATCGGAACCCTCAGAGACTGCACGCCGGGCTCCGACGCAAGGCGCGTCGGATGATGATACAGTCCACGCCCCATGGCGACATGGGGAGCACGTGAACAAGGTATCTGTAGGGGAACCTGCAGATGGATCACCTCCTAAAGAGCCATCAATCAAAAGGAGGCCTTGGCAAGGTAGAAAGGGCCTCTGCCCCCTGATCGCGAACGTCTAATCCACTCATTTTTTCCTGGTCGAGACGACCGTCTCGACCTCAGACCACGGTCAGGCCTCGACCGGATCAGCAGCGGGGTTCGATAGTGTCTCGATTTCCGACGCCTCGGGGCGGGCTTTGTGCGCCCAGGGAGCGTGGATCTGACCCATCAATTCCCGCCATTCCGCGGGCATCGGCCGCCCTTCTTCGTCACGGCGGAACCAGTCGACCACCGTCTCTACGTCGGTGCCTTTCCCGTTGAACGTCACGAGGATCGCGTTCCGCACGTTCGCCGCGGCCTCGGCCGCGATGCGGTTCTCGAACACCGCCGCGTACGGATTCTTCGACATCCACCAGATGACGAGGAACATCGTCTTGCCGGGAGAATGAGTCTCGTGTTTCCGCTTCATCGCGGTCAGAATCCTGCGGCTGCTCACCAGGTGGGCGTTAGGTGAGGAGGTCCCAGGCCGGGGAAAAGGCCGTTGTCAACCCGTCGTGCTCGCATTGACAAACCCGTCACACGCGTGGCGTTCCACCGCGCGAGCGTCGTTGTTCAAGGAGCCGCTCATCTCGTTCCGGTTGCGATGACGCCCTCACACGGGATGAGAATCCCTTTGCGCGATTTCCACTTCCGCAAATTGCCTCGAGTCCTCGCGAGGATCTTCTCCTGGACCGGCGGGTCTTCTTCCATGATCGAGTGACCGAGGGGCGTTCCCTCGAGCATGATCTCGATGTATTCGTCCGCGTCTTTGAACGCCATGAGGTGGGTCCGACGCTCCTCTTGCGTTTCTCCGAATCCCGCGTCCGCGAGGAGCTTCGTCAGCTCTCCCGGGCCTCCGAGCTCGAACGGCATCGGCCGGTCCCCGGTCTCATCCGGCTCGGCGAACTCGAGGATCGCCGCGACCAGGGCATTGAGGGCAGTCGCCTTCTCCGCGGTGCTCCAGACCGCGACGCCGATCCGCCCTTTCGGCCGAAGCACCCGATGCGCTTCCCTCGCGACCACGTCCGGATTCGCGAAGATCTGAAACCCAAAAAGGCTCGTCACGAGATCGAACGACTCGTTCGGAAAGTCGAGCTTCTCCGCGTCCATTGTAAGGAACGTGAGGCCGGGGATCCGCCGCTCCTTCGCAATCCGCGTGGCGAGCTCGACCAACTGCTCAGAGAGATCGATGCCCACCACCCGGCCGTCGGGGCCGACCATACGGGCGATGCTCATCGCCGGTTCGCCGGGACCCGTCGCGAGGTCGAGTGCCGATTCCCGGATTTTCGGATTCACGCGGGCAAGCAAGTCGAAGCCGTACGGCTCGAAGAGGCGCATCGCCTTGCGGTACGATTCCGCGCGCTCGTTCCAGGTGGTCCGCATGGCCTCGCGGTGAGAGTCGTCCGTGTGCTTCGAGGGGGGCATCGGACTCGCGCAGAGGGCATCGCGCGTTGGCCTATAAGCGGCTCGCACCACGCGGCTTCACAGCCACTTCCGGCGGCGGAAGAACATGACCATGACGACGACGACGATTCCCATCAGGACAAGCGACACGATGAATCCGCTCAGGTCCTCCTTTCCGGGGAACGCGACGTTCATGCCGTATGCGCTCGCAATCAGGCCGAGCGGGAGGATGATCGTCGCGATGACCGTGAGCGTCTTCATGACTTCGTTCAGGCTGTTGCTCACGACGGTCAGGTATACCTCCATAAGGCCGGCGCTGACCTCGCGGAGTGTGTCGAGGCGGTCGAGCGTCTGGATCATGTGGTCGTACACGTCGCGGAAGTACTCGCGCGTCTCCTTGCGAAACCCGGTGAGTTCCCCCCGAGCGAGTTCCGCGAACGCGTCTCGCTGAGGCCGCAGGTCGTTTCGGAGGACGAGGAGGTCCCTCCGGAACTGGTGAATCGTATTCGCGGTCTCGCGGACGGGTTCTGCGAGGGCCTTCTCCTCCAAGTCATCGACGATGTTCTGAAGCCGGTCGAGATGGGGGAAATACGAGTCGACGAGATCGTCCAAGATCGTGTATGCCAGGAAGTCCGCCCCGGATTTCAGGAGACGCGGGTCTCGTTTCCGCAAGCGGATTCGACTGTCCTCGAGCTGGGGGAACACCTTGTCGTGAATGGTGACGATGAACTTCTTCGCGATGAACAACGAGAGCTGGTCGGTGTCCAGCTCCTCGGCCCACACGATTGTCCGTGCGACGACGAACACGACGTCGTCGTAGACGTCGACCCTCGGCGGCAGGTCTTGGTTCTGGGCGTCTTCCAGGGCAAGCGGATGCAGGCCGAATAGCGTCTCGAGCTCCTCGATCGTTCGGCCGTCGGCATCCACGACATTGACCCAGGTCACCTTGTAGGCCTCGACGAGTTCACGGCAGCGGCCAATCGTGACGTCCTTCTCCTCGAGAAATTCGGTCGGCGTGTAGGCGATGACCTCGACGCGGACCATCGCGCCGCGAACTTCGCCGGGCGCATTAAACTCTTGTGCGTGCGGCCGATGCGGAAACTCCAAATGCCCCCCGTTCCTTGCGGACGAAGGTGGACGCATGAAGGTCGTGCGCCGCAAAGACGCGAAGGCGTTGAAGGGGGACAAGAGCCTCTCGTATCAGCTCATCAGTCCCGACAACGTCGGATCGCGGAAGTTCCTCGTGACCGTCGTCGACATTCGCCCGGGAGGGAGTACGCCGGTCCACGAACACCGCACGGTCGAGTCGATGTACTTCATCCTCGAAGGCCGTGGCGAGGTGACGTCGGGCCGGGAGCGGAAAGTCCTCGGACCCGAGACCGCGGTCTACTTCCCGGCGGGCTCGACGCACGGAATCCGAAACGTCGGCAAGGTTCGGCTTCGTTACCTCTCGTGTCACGCACCGCCGTACGAGATCGAAGACCTCTATCGGAGCTGGCAGGCGCACGAAAGCCTCGTCATGACTGGCGGCTGACGACTCGATAGGCCAAGTCTTATACGCGCCCCGCGGCTGCGAATCGCCATGCGAATTGTCTTCGTGGTCCTTGGGGTGCTCATCTTGCTCGCGGGCGGAGTTTGGGCTCTTCAGGGCGCCGGGTTCATCCCGGGCTCCTTCATGTCGAACGACCCGACGTGGTTATGGATCGGGGCGATCACGGCCGTCCTCGGCCTTGGCGTGCTCACGTTCGGCATCTGGTCACGTCGCACCCCGAAGCACACCTGATCGATTCACTGTGAAACGAGCAGTGTGATGGCATCGTAGCCCGACGCACCATTGGGGAACGGTGGCGCCGTGGCGGGATCCTGGAGGGCGCCTCTCCCGTCGTAGGCACGGGCGACGATGCGGAACGATCCGCCCCGCGGTGGCGTCCACGGGAAGGTCCACAAGACCCAAGTCAATCCCGACATCGGGGCCTTCAGGGTCGCATCGGTCCACGTGGAGCCTCCGTCGGTGCTGACCTCGACGCGGGAGATCCCGCGGTCCCCCGCGAAAGCGACGCCTCCGATCGTGACCGCCCCGCCAACGACCGTGTTATCCGGAGGCGTGGCGATGATCGCGACCGTGTGGATCAGGCCCTGCTCGATCCCATTCGTGTAGTTCGAGTTCGTCCACCCCTTCTGTTGCCAGTATCCGCTGAATTCTCCCCGGACGACCTCGATCTTCGTGATCCATTTCGCGTGAAACATCCCGTACAAGCCGGGTACGATGATCCGAGCCGGGTATCCGTGAGCCGTCGCGAGCGGACCGCCGTTCATATAGATCGCAACCAGGCTGCTTGGATCCATGGCCTTCGAGAGCGGGACGGCCGCAGTGTATCCGTCGGCGCATGTGAACACGATCCAATTATCCACGGAGGGGTCCGCACCCGCCGATTGTAGGATGGTCGCGAGGCGCACGCCGGTCCACTCTGCCGTGCTGATCAGGTTCCCACCCACCTCGTTGCTGACGCACTCCAGGGTCACGAACTCGTCGACCGTCGCGAGTGTCTGGAGGTCCGCGTAGGAGTAGGTCGTCGGGCTCGAGACCAGGCCCTCGATCGAGAGCGCCCATCGACTCGCGTCCACGGTCGGATCGATCACATTCTTCGTGACGACGTAGAACTCCGACGTCGGAGTCTGCTCCTTCGAGAACATCTCCGCGACCGACGCGAAGACAAGCCGTCCCTTCTTCGAGATGAGACTCCCCAGGCCGTAGACCGTCAAGGCGGCGACGGCGACAGCCCCGATCGTCCCGATGATGAATTGCCGCCGACTGAGGCTGAAGCCTTCCGGATACTCGGCCGCGACGTCGACGAGCACATGGTCTAGGAGGGCCGCGTAGAGCCAGTATCCGATGACTTGGCTGAACACCGCGAAGCCGACGCCCACCGACGTGTTCGACCCAAGGAAGCCTGCATCGAGGATCGGGAGGATGACGAGCAGGACGATTCCCGCGGAGCTCAATGTGTAAAAGGCCATGACGAGCCAGCGGTTCTTGAGCCATCGTTGCACTCGCCGGAACAGGGTCGCGTAGATTCCCGGGAGGACGAGGAAGACGGCGAGGGCCGTGAGAAGGGCGAGGAGCTTCGCACCTTCCCCGAGCGTTCGGATGAAAAAGGACTCGATCCCTCCGGGGATGCGGCCGACGACGAAGTCGACCGCGATTTCAGGGAGGAATACGCCGAGGCCAAACGCCCGCATGAAGAACGTGACGAGGAGACCCGCGCCACCCGCGAGCACGCCGGCAGCGAACCGGTGCCATGGGAGGCGCCGGACGAACGCCCAGAGATTCCTCCATCCCTCGGCCATGCGCGAGCTAGACCGCGGCGCTCGCTTGAACCTATGCCCGGAGACGCGTTGCGCGACCAATCCTTTAATTAGCCCGAGGCGCGTCGGCGGGACGGGAACGCATGGCCCTGCCGCTCAGCACGCAAGCCCGCGTCGGACGGCGGATCGCCCTGACGGTTTGGTGGACGATGCTCTTGATCGTCGGCGTCACGATCGGGCTCCTCGTCCTCGTGCCGGGAATTCAGGATTCGATCCAGCGGGCCTCCGGCGCCGTCGCCGGTGGAGCGTTCGCCTTGTCGGTCGCGGTCGCCCTCATCATGCTCGGCCTGTGGGGGATCTCCGCGAACAACCGGAACCTGAAGCACGCCGTCGACTTGATCGCGCAAGTGGACCGCGCCCGCAAAGAGACGATCCAGCTCGAGAGCACGCGCTACATGCAGAAGTAGGGATGCGGTACGCCCGCCGAAGATCCCGCCGGGTGTGCCGTCTGACCGAGGGAAATATCCCTCGCCGCGCGATGTGGTCGTCGAGGTGCCCACATTGACCGCCGAGCGTCAGAAGATCCGAGCCGCGGAGTGGCTGTACCGCTGGAACCTGAGCATGAGCATCCTCGGGATCGTCTTCACGATCCTCACGTTCGTCGGCGTCTTCACCTTGGTCTTGCGCAATTTCTTCGAGGGGTTCGGGCTCACGGAGTTCGAGGTCCTCTTCATCCTGCTCGCGGTCGTCCTGACCGTGATTTTTGGATTCGGCTTCTACCTGGACAAGTTCCTGCGTTTCTGGTCCGCGCAGACGACCGTTGCCACCGTGAGAAACCAATTCCTGACTTCCGCCCTCTACCAAAAGGAGTTGCTCATCATGAAGTACAGTCAGGTCCCTCAGATGGAAGGCCTCCTCCACCTGGTCGAAGCGCTACCCGACAGCCCCGCGAAGGCGCAACTCGTCGAGCACTTCCGGGACTCTCTTCGAAAACTCCGGCAGACGATTGAATCGAAG
>VBLR01000051.1 GCA_005878665.1 Methanobacteriota archaeon
AGCGAATGGAAGGGTCCCTCGTCCTCGAGGACGGAACGGTAGCGAATGGAAGGGTCCCTCGTCCTCGAGGACGGAACGGTGGCCCACGGGCCTTTTTTCGGGGCTCGTCGCCGGATTCTGGGAGAACTGGTTTTTAACACGAACATGACGGGCTACACGGAAGCCCTAACGGATCCGTCGTACCGCGGTCAAATCTTGATGATGACGTACCCGTTGATTGGGAATTACGGCGTCGACCTTGCGACCATGGAATCGGACACGATTCAACCGACGGGGTTCGTCGTGAAGGAGGCCTGCCCGATGCCGAGTCATCCGCGAAGTGCAATGGGACTCGGAGATTTCCTGAAACGGCACCAGACGCCGGCCATCGAGGGTGCGGACACCCGCGCGCTCACGATCCGGATTCGATCGAAAGGGACAATGAAGGCTGCCCTGGTGCCGGCGGATGCGGACATGGACGACGTCGTGAAGGAAGTCCGTGCCGCCCCGCAACCGGACGCACGGAATCTCGTCGCGGAGGTGAGCTGCAAGGCTGTCGAACGGCACCGTGGCACGGGGAAGCGCACGATCGTCGTCGTCGACTGTGGCGTGAAACGAAATATCCTCCGTGAGGCCCAGCGCTACGCCGACGTCGTCCGGGTACCCTACGACACGACCTCGGATGAGATCCTCGCTCTGAAACCAGACGGCGTGATCCTCTCGAATGGCCCGGGGGACCCGGCCCATCCGGACATCGTCAGGACCTCGGTGCGAGCCACACGGGAGCTCGCGGGACGCGTCCCCCTCCTGGGCATCTGTCTCGGACACCAGCTTCTGGCCCTCGCGTTCGGCGGGAAGACCTTCAAGTTGAAGTTCGGACACCGCGGCGGCAATCAACCGGTGAAGGACCTCCGCAGCGGGCGTGTCCACATCACGTCGCAGAATCACGGTTACGCGGTCGAAGCGGATTCCCTTCCGGGATCAGAGTTCGAGGTCACCCACGTGAACCTGAATGACGGCACAGTGGAAGGGATGGCCCATCGCGAGCTGCCGATCTTCTCCGTCCAGTACCACCCGGAGGCACGGCCAGGACCGTGGGACAACGTGTACATCTTCCGAGACTTCGTGGCGGAGATCAAGGGGGCGTAGTCCGCGAGGAGGGGGTGGGGCGATGCCCAAGCGCGAGGACGTTAGGACCGCGATGGTCATCGGCTCCGGCCCCATCGTGATCGGCCAGGCGGCGGAGTTCGACTACTCCGGTTCCCAGGCCTGCCGATCGCTCCGAGAAGAAGGGGTTCGTGTCGTCCTTGTGAACAGCAATCCCGCGACGATTCAGACGGATCCCGACACCGCGGACGCCGTGTACGTTGAGCCCCTCACGGTCGCGTTCCTCGAGAAGGTGATCGCGAAGGAGGGGCCCGAAGGGATCCTGAGCGGGATGGGCGGTCAGACTGCGTTGAACCTGTGCAGCGAACTTTCCGAGGCGGGGATCCTCAGCCGCCATGGGGTGGAGCTCCTCGGGACGAAGATAGAGGCGATCACCGCGGGCGAGAACCGGGAACGGTTCGCTTCCCTGATGCGGTCGATCGGGGAGCCGATCCCACGGAGCCGGGCGGTCTCCGACACCGTGACGGCGGCTGCGTTCGTCGAGGAAACCGGATACCCGGTGATTGTGCGAGCCGCGTACACGCTCGGCGGCAGCGGGAGCGGCGTGGCGCATAGCCCCGAGGAACTCAACCGGATCGTCGGGCTGGGCCTCGCGTATTCACGAATCAAGCAAGTGCTCGTGGAGGAGTCCGTCCTCGGCTGGAAGGAATTCGAGTACGAAGTGATGCGGGACGGTGGGGACAACTGCATCACGATTTGCAGCATGGAGAACCTCGATCCGATGGGCATCCACACCGGCGAATCGATCGTGGTCGCGCCTGCCCAGACGCTCAGCGACTCGGACCATCAGACCCTTCGGTCTGCGGCCCTCCGGATCATCCGCGCCCTCGGGGTGGAGGGCGGATGCAACATCCAGTTCGCGGTCCATCCGAGGACCGGCGAGTACCGGGTCATCGAAGTGAATCCGCGTGTCTCGCGGTCGTCCGCCCTCGCGTCGAAGGCGACGGGTTACCCGATCGCCCGGATCGCCGCAAAAATCGCGATCGGCCTGCGCCTCGACGAGATCCCGAATCCCGTCACGGGCAAGACCCTCGCCTCCTTCGAACCCACCTTGGACTACGTCGTCACAAAGATCCCGCGGTGGCCTTTCGACAAATTCCCGACCGTTGACCGCCGGATTGGTACGTCAATGAAGAGCACCGGGGAGGTGATGGCCATCGGCCGGACCTTCGAGGAGTCGCTCCTGAAGGCGGTCCGCTCCCTCGAGATCGATCGGGTGGGTCTCGAATCGAGTCCCTGGTCGGACGACGAACTCTTGGGCGAATTGCGCGAACCCACGGACGAGCGCCTCTTTGCGATCGCAGAGGCCCTCCGACGCCGCTTTCCGGTAGAGAAGATCGCCTCCCTGACGGGGTGGGACCCTTTCTTCATCGAGAAGATTCGACATCTCGTGAAAATCGAGACGGACCTCAAAGGATCTCCGCCCGGCACACCAGGCCTGGCAGAGGCGAAACAGTTCGGGTTCGCCGATGAGTCCATCGCGGCCTTGACCGGTTTGACGGAAGAGTCTGTGCGGCGGGGTCGACCACGGGTCGCATACAAGATGGTCGACACCTGCGGAGGGGAGTTCGAGGCCGAGACTCCCTACTTCTATTCCACGTACGAGCCAAGCGGAGAGACGCAAAAGCTCGCGGGTCGCAAGGTGTTGATCGTCGGGAGCGGTCCCATCCGGATCGGGCAGGGCGTCGAGTTCGATTACTGCTGTGTCCAAGGGATCCTCGCGTTGCGGGAAGAAGGCGTCGCCGCGATCATCGCGAACAACAATCCGGAGACCGTCTCCACGGATTTCGATATCTCCACCCGCCTGTACTTCGAGCCTCTCCTGCTCGAGGACGTCCTGAACATCATCGGGGAGGAGAAGCCGAATGGCGTCATCGTACAGTTCGGCGGCCAGACGTCGATCAACCTCGCGGTCCCGCTCGCCCGGGCGTTGGCGCGTCGTCGTTCGCGGACCCGGATTCTCGGCACCTCACCGGCTGCGATTGACCTCGCCGAGGACCGCCGGAAATTCGCCGCCCTGATGCAGCGCCTTCGCATCCCGCAACCGGAGGCCGCCTCGGGGTACAGCTTCGAAGAAGTCCGAGAGGTCGCCGCCCGGATCGGCTATCCGGTTCTCGTCCGGCCGTCGTACGTCCTCGGCGGCCGCGGGATGGAGATCGTCCATGGCGAGGAGGATCTCGCCCAGTTCATGGAACGGGCGGTCCGCGTCTCGAAGACACACCCGGTCTTGGTGGACCGCTATCTGTCCCACGCGACGGAGCTCGATGTGGACGTCGTCGCGGATGGCAAGGACTTCTTCATCGGCGGCATCCAGGAGCACATCGAGGAGGCGGGCATCCACTCGGGGGACGCCGCCTGTGTGCTGCCCGCCCAGACCCTCTCGGAGGCCACGCTCAACGAGATCCGCCGAATCACGTGGAAGATCTGCAACGCCTTGGAGATCGTCGGCCTGATGAACCTTCAACTGGCCGTCAAGGACGACGTCGTGTACGTGCTCGAGGCGAATCCGCGCGCGAGTCGAACGATTCCGTATGTCTCGAAGGCCATCGGCGTGTCCCTCGCGAAGGTCGCGACGAAGGTGATGCTCGGTCAGTCCCTTCGAAGCCTGGGGCTTTTGGGGGAGGCAAGCATCGACCACGTCGCGGTGAAAGCCCCGGTGTTCCCGTTCCAGCGCCTCCCCGGCGTGGACACGATTCTCGGCCCGGAAATGAAGAGCACCGGCGAGGTCATGGGAATCGATCGGTCGCTCGGCCGCGCGTACTACAAGGCGATGCTCGCCGCAGGGAATCCGCTGCCGACCCAGGGGGCGGTCTACGTGACCGTCCGCGATGAAGACAAGCCGACGATCCTCCCCGTGGCCGAGCGGCTCGCGCGGATCGGCCTTCGAATCTTTGCGACGCGCGGCACGGCGCAATTCCTCCGGGAGCACGGCGTCGACGCGACCACCGTGTACCGGATCAGCGAGAACGAATCCCCGGACGCCCTGGGCCTCATGCGGCGCGGGGAGATTCGCTTGGTCATCAACACTCCAACGAATTCGACCGGGGCGCGGCGAGACGGATACATGATGCGTCGCCTCGCGGTCGATCTGAACATCCCGTTCATCGCGACGGTCCAAGCCGCTCAGGCCGCGGTCCAAGCGATCGAAGAGTCCTTCGAGGGAGATCTCGAAGTCGTCCCGCTCCAGGAGTACCGACGCGCCGCCGCCAAGAGGGCGGCAAAGCTTTAGCGAGACCGAAGGATGGTCTCGCGCGTGCGCCTAATCCGTTGGCTCGGCCCGGCCTCCCTCGTCGCCGGCATCTTGACGATCGCCCTCGCGGTGGCGCGGGGCGAAGCAAACGTGTACCTGGTCCTCATCGTCCCCATCATCGTCGGGACCGGACCGCTCGCTTTCTTGGGAATTCTCTTGGTCTTCGTGGGGTTCCTGCTGACGTTCCTGCTGTGGCCCTGGCGACCCGATATGGAATCGGAAGCCCAAGGCGTATTGCCGGTTTCCCCAGAGGGACCGCCGCCCGCGCGGAAATGGGGCGGCGTCGTGTTCCTCGGACCCATTCCGGTCATCTTCGGATCCGACCCGCGGATGACCCGGACGATGCTGCTCGTCGGCGTGATCCTCTTCTTGGCTCTAGTCGTCCTGACCGTTCTCGCCCTTCTGGCCTAGACTCCTTTTTTATCGGGAAGCGTTTATCGGGCGCGGATCATGAAAGTCCTCATCACGGACGGTCTCGAATCGGAGGCGATTTCCAGCCTGAGGAAAGCCCACGAAGTCGACGTTCAGGAGCTCGATCCCAAGGGCCTTCTCGCCGCAATCCCCCGATATCACGCCCTGATCGTCCGGAGTCGGACGATCGTCTCCAAGGCGGTCTTGACCCAAGCGGCGAACCTCAAGGTGGTGGGTCGGGCGGGAGTCGGCGTGGACAATATCGACGTGGCGGAGGCGACCGCCCGAAAGATCGCGGTCGTGAATGCACCGACCGCAAGCACCATCAGCGTCGCAGAACTCGCGATCGGCCAGATGATTTCCCTCCTCCGGCACCTTCCGGAGGCGGACCGCTCGGTCAAGGAAGGCAAATGGGAAAAGAAGAAGCTCGAGGGCCGCGAACTGTTCGGGAAGACTCTCGGCCTCGTCGGATCGGGGCGGATTGGCGCCGAGGTAGCGAAGCGCGCCCAGGCATTCGGAATGCGTGTGATCGCACACGATCCGTACCTCTCGCGCCCGACCGCGGAGGCCTTCGGAATTCGCCTCGTCGAAAAAGATGCCGTCTTCCGGGAGGCCGACGTCGTGAGCATCCACGCCGCGCTGACCCCCGAGACCCGAGGGATGGTCGGTGCGACGGAGTTTGCACTGATGAAACGAGGGACGATCCTCGTGAACTGTGCCCGTGGGGAGATTGTCCAGGAAGCGGCCCTCGCGGACGCCTTGCGGTCCGAGAGGCTGGCCGGAGCCGCGGTCGACGTATTCGAGACGGAGCCGCCAGCGGGGAGTCCGCTCCTCTCCGCCCCGAATACTGCGTTCACGCCGCACCTTGGCGCCTCGACCCGCGAAGCCCAGGCGAGGGCAGGGTCGATCATCGCGGAGCAAGTGCTCAAGGTCCTCGACGGCCGCCGGCCCGAATTCCTCGTGAACCCGGACGTCTACGGCTGATTCGCGAGGGCCCTCGCCGCGGCGCGCAAGTCCAGCTTGTGGGCGCGGCCATATTCGCGGACCTCCGCAATGAGCGCGAGGTATTCCGGGTACTGGCCGCCCAGATGCCGGATCGCTCGACCCAGGGCCTTCTCGAACGGTTCGTCGTGGCGGGCCCGGAGCGCTGCCTTCAGGACTTCCGAGCGGGAACTTCGGCACGTCACGCGCTCACTTCGAACTCTCGCACAGCCTCAAGAAGTTTCGGAAGATGTCGGCTCCGAACTGGGTGTGCTCGACCTCCGGATGGAACTGGAGGCCAAACAGGGGCCGATCGCGGTGCCGCATCGCTTGGATATTGCAGTTCTCGGAGCTCGCGAGGCCCACGAAGTCACGCGGGAGTTGTGTCACCTCGTCGTTG
>VBLR01000052.1 GCA_005878665.1 Methanobacteriota archaeon
GCCCTCCTCATGCGGACCGAGCTCGCGTATCCGGGGCCGACGATCATGGACGCGAACACGTACGAGCAATTGTTCACGATGCACGGCACCACCATGATTTTCCTCGTCGCAATCCCGATCCTCGCGGGGTTCGGGAACCTGATGGTCCCGCCGCTCATCGGCGCGAAGGACATGGCGTTCCCGCGCATCAACGCGTTGAGCTTCTGGATCATCCCGGTCGCCGGCGTCATCATGTGGCTCGGGGCCGCGAACATCGGATGGACCGGCTACACGCCGCTGAGTGTGTACGACACGAGTTCCGGCGTCGACATGTGGATTGTGGGGTTACAATTGCTCGGTATTTCGTCGACCGCGGGTGCGATCAACTTCCTCGTCACGATCCTCCGGCACCGCGCTCCCGGAATCACGTTCAAGAATCTGTCCCTGTTCGTCTGGTCGATCCTCGTCACGCAAGGATTGGTCCTCCTCGCGACGCCCGTCCTCGCGGGAGGCCTGTTCATCCTCCTCCTCGATCGCCACGGCATCACGGCGTTCCTCTCGCCCGCCGTCGGCGGCGACCCGATCATGTGGCAGCATCTGTTCTGGTTCTACTCCCATCCCGCCGTGTACATCATGATCCTTCCCGCGATGGGCATCATCTCGGAGGTCATCCCACGGATGAGCCACAAGCCGATCTTCGGGTACAAGGCGATCGCGCTGTCGACGGTCGCGATCGGGTTCCTCTCCTTCGGCGTATGGGTCCATCACATGTTCACGACGGGCATCTCGATCTCCGCGCGCCTCCCGTTCATGGTCATCACCCTCGCGATCGCGGTGCCGAGCGGCATCAAGATCTTCAACTGGATCGCGACGATGTGGGGCGGGGCGATCGAGCTCAAGGCGCCGATGCTCTTCGCGATCGGCTTCGTCACGATGTTCGTGATCGGCGGCATCAACGGCGTGTTCCAGGCGCCGATCCCGCTCGACTATCCGCTCCAAGACACGTACTGGGTCGTCGCCCACCTGCACTACGTGCTCTTCGGCGGCACGATCCTCGGCGTCTTCGCGGGGTTCTACTTCTGGTTCCCGCGGATGTCGCGGCGCATGTACTCCGAGCGCCTCGCGCGGTGGCATTTCGCCTTCACGCTGATCGGCATGAACCTCGTCTTCTTCACGATGCACTTCCTCGGCCTCGAGGGCATGCCGCGACGGGTGTACGACTACCCGCCATCCATGTGGACCCTGAACTGGCTCGAAACCGTCGGCGCGTTCATCTTGGGATTCGGCCAACTCATTTTCGTGGCGAACGTCGCATGGACCTCCCTCCGGGGACCCGTCTCCGATCCGGATCCCTGGGGAGAAATCCCGGGACAACAGCACGAGATGCGCGTGCCCGGGGTGCCCGTGTACGCGATGCCGATCCTCGGCGTGCCGAACGGGGCAAGTCGCGAAGGGACTACCGAGGCAACGGGACCGCCTCGAGGTCCCTGAGGATGTCGCTCGCGAGGCGCGTGGCCGTCTCGTAGTCGCCGCCTTCGAAGGCCGCGCGGGCCTGCTTGAGTACCTTCCGAATCTCGCTCACGTTCCGTCCCGTGTCGCGGACCCGCTTCGCCGTCTCGAGGGCTTTCGTCATCCGCTCCAAGGCATCGGCCCGCGAGACCCGCGGCTTCGCCTCACTCGATTCCTCCTCGAAGATCTCGTCCCGCATCGGCTCCATCGGTGGGGCCGGTGGCGGGGCTTGGGCGGCCGGCGGTCGCGGAGGCCGAATCTCGGGAGCCAGAGGCGGGGGCGGGTTGTTCGATTCCGTTTCCATCGGGATTTCGATGCCGCTCGCCTCGAGTGCGGCCGTGATGTACTTCTCCGCCTCGAGGAGGCTCTTCTCCTTCACCGCGAGTTTCTCGCGTTCCGAGGCGAGACTGATCAGTTCCTCCTTGAGCGTGGTCTGCAAGTCGACGAACGAGTCGTGCTGGACCGCGGATTCCTTCTGGCGGGCGTACATCTCCTCGCTGATCTTCAGCATCTCCCGTTCGCGGGCCTCGAGGGCGTTGAGCCGCTCGTTTTGGAGCCTGATGAGTTCCTCTTCCCGCTTTGCGAGCTTGCGGTCGCGGTCCGCCATGCCGCGCTCCATCACGGTGAGTCGATCGATCGTGTCGGCGAGGGCGCGCTCGCGCTGCGCGGACAACTCCTCGCGCTCGACCAGCGCCTGGATCTTTCGCTCGGATTCCTTCAGGTGGTCCGTCAGGTCGTGCTCCAGTCGCTTCACCTGGTCCTCGCGGTCCTTAATCCCCTTCTCGCGGTCGTTCAGGGTGCGGGCCCAGTCTTGGACGCGCCGCTCTTCGGAAGACGCCTTGTCCCGTTCCATCCGCATGCCCGCGATGTCCTTGTCCATGGACGATCGGGCCGCGACGACCTGCTCCTTCTCCTGTGCGAACTCTCCGCGCTCGGCCTTCAGGCGGGCGGCTTGGCTTTCCAGCGCCGCGCTTCGGGTGTCCAGCTCCGCGCGGAGCGCATCCAGCTCCTTCTGGCGGGCATCCAAGGCGTTCTTCGTTTCCCTCAGTTTCGAGGCCTGAGCCTTCACCGCGTCGAGGAGGACGAGGGAGGGCTTTTCGCTGGCCATGTTCGGTCACCGCCTGTTTCCAGGCAAAACGAACTGGTGCATCCGACGCTATATAAGCCGTCGTCCGCGGAAATCAACCATGAGAACGAATGATCCGCCGGAGGGCAAGCTCCAACCCGGCGAACTCGATTCCATTGGACGACTCGGGCGCAATCCCTGCTCGCGCACTGCCTTGCGAGTGGTGCTGAGACCTCGTTACCAGGCCGCCATCCCTTTGTCAACATGCGTCAGACAAACGAAAGACACTTATAGCATCATTGTCGTGCAGCCGTCAGCACGCCTCCATGTGGCGGCGTTAACGAAGGGATGGAAACATGCCAGCACTCAAAGAGATCTCGTTCGAGTACGCGCGGCAGATCGCCGCGGTGAAGGGCCTCCAGCCGAGCAAGGTTCGAGGCACGAACACGCTGCGGTTCACGAAGGGCGGCAGCGAGAAGCTCCAGGTCATCACCTGGGATGAGTTCGAACGGACCGCCAGCGGCCGCGATCTCGCCGTGTACGAGAGCGGCGGCTGGATGAAGTTGATGCGAAGACACTAGGCCACCGTCCGTTTCAGGAACGACCATGGTGGACTTGGCGTTCGGCGCCACCGCCATGGCCTCGATTTTCGCCATCGTCGATCCGCTCGGGGTCGTCCCGTTCTTCTCGGTCCTCACCGAGGACATGGACAAGGCCCAGAAACAGAACATCATTTCGAAGGCGTGCCTGACCGCGACGATCACGCTCGGCGTCTTCGCCGTGTTCGGCCAATGGATCTTCGCGGGCTTCGGATTCACGATTCCCGCGTTCCGCATCGCGGGCGGCATCGTCCTCTTCGGCGTCGCGTTTGAGATGTTGCGCGGGGAGCGGTCCCGCACGCGCCTCACGCAACAGGAACGCGAGGAAACGCTCGAGCGCGACGAGGTGGCCGTCGTCCCTCTTGGGATCCCTCTCCTGGCCGGGCCCGGGGCGATCACGACTGTCATGATCTTGATGTCATCTTCCGCCACGGCGCCTGAGGACAAACTTTTCGTGTTCGCCGGAATCCTCGTGTCGGTCCTCGCCACGTACATCTTGTTGCACAACGCCGACCGGATCTTCCGACGGCTCGGGCGGGCCGGCACACGTGCCGTTGGCCGCGTGATGGGGCTCCTGATCGCCGCGATCGCCGTGCAATTCGTCATCGACGGAATCGTCGAGGTGGCAAGGATGCACGGAATCCTCCTCACCTAGAACGCCCCCAACTCCTTTTATCCGCGGCCCAACATGCGGTCCGCATGACCGTGGAGGAGCGGGTCCTCGCTCGGATCCGACCGTCCCCGGACGAGGAGGCTCGACTCGAGAAAGTGGTCCGGGAACTCCTCGAGCGCCTGCGGGCCACGCTGAAATCGAACGGCTGGGACGCGAAGCCGTTCCTCGCCGGCTCGGTCGCAAAAGGCACGCACCTCACCGGCACAGAGATCGACGTGTTCGTCGCGTTCCCGCCGGACCTCCCGCGCGCGGACCTCGAGGACCGCGGCCTCGCGCTCGGCAAGATGCTCGAGAAAGGGACCCATCTCTACGCCGAGCATCCGTACACCCGCGGCTGGTACGGCGGCTTCGAGGTCGAAATCGTCCCCTGCTACCGGATCACGGACGCAGCGCAGCGGATGAGTGCCGTCGACCGCACCCCGCTCCACGTGGACTACGTCCTCGGACGGGTGAAGGACGGCCAGACCAATGAGATCCGGCTGCTGAAGGCGTGGGCGGAGGGGATCGGCGTCTACGGCGCCGAGGCGAAGATCCTCGGGTTCAGCGGCTACCTCTGCGAGCTGCTCGTCCTGAAATACGGTTCGTTCCGAGGAGTCCTCGAGGCGAGCCTCTCGTGGCGCCCGGGCATCGTCCTCGAACTGGACCGGGCGCCCGCGCGGACCTTCCCGGAGCCGCTCACCGTCGTCGACCCGGTCGATCCGAATCGGAACGTCGCCAGCGCGGTGAGCGTCGAACAGCTCGCGACGTTCGTCCACGCGGCCCGCGAATACCTGATGAACTCGAGCGAGCGGTTCTTCTTCCCCCGTCCGCTGAAACCGCTGTCCATCCCCAAGCTGCGGGCCGCGGCGAAGCGACGGGGCGGCGGCCTCCTGGCCATCGCGATCCCGGCACCCTCGGTCACGGAGGACGTGCTGTACCCGCAGCTCCGGAAGGCGCACCGGGCGTTCCTCGACCTGTTCCATCGGAACGAGTTCGAGGTGTTCGACTCCCGGTTCGACCTCGCGGTCAAGGACGCGATTTTCCTCTTCGAATTCGCGGTGGAGTCTCTCCCGCGCGTGTCGCGTCACGCGGGCCCGCCGGTCTGGGTGAAGAACGCGAAGGAATTCCTCGACAAGTGGCGACGAAGTCCGAAGACGATCGCCGGCCCGTTCGTCCAGGGGGAGCGGTGGGCCGTCGATGTGGCCCGCGAGGCGACCACGGCGTCGGCCCTCACGAAGGCGAAGTGGCGAGACCTGAGCATCGGCAAGGACCTCGAGAAGGCGGCACGCCGGTCGTTGCGAATCTACCCCGGAGCCGGCGCGCTCCGCGCCGGGTATGCGGAGGCGTGGACGCGCCTCTTCGACAAGCGGTTTCCCTGGGAACGCTAGGGTGTCAAGATCTGGAATCCGATCGCCGCCTGGCGTCCACTCGTGTCGACGGCGACGATCGTGATGTCATACGCGGAGGCGGTCACGGGGAACGTCGCGTTGTAGGTGCCTCCGAGGTAGCTCTCTAAGCGGTGGCCCACGCATTGGTTCGGCCCCGTGACCGGGGTCGGCTTCACGAGGTACGGCATCTGCCCCTGGGGTGCGACCTGCACCGACACATTGCTCAGGCCGACGTTGTCCGACGCGCGGAACAGCACGTACAGCGAATTGTTGCCTGGGCCCAAGGTGGCGGACCCGATCGTCGTCGGCAGGCAGGCCAAGTCCCCGGTGTACCCGGCGTGATACGGCGAGATGGAAATCGCTTGGATCGTCGGGTCCGTGTGGTCGCTGAACGGCGGATTCAGGAGGATGATCCAGAAGGCGAGCCAACTGAAGAAATACGTGATCCCGTGGCCGATCCAGTCGCGTCGTTTGAACGACTCCGTCTTGATCCCGATGAGCGGGAAGACGAAGTACATCCCGAATCCGACGGCAATCCCCGCGAAGAACGCGAGGACCGGGAGGACCGAGTACAGGCCGAACGCGACGAGGGCGCCGATGACGGCCCATGCGATCGTCGCGACGGCAGCCCGGGCCCCTTCGATCTCTTTCCGCATGTAGCCGACTTCGTCGAAGTCGGGTGCGACCCAATCGGGGGCGTCCTCCTTGCGCTTCCGGCGGGCCATTGGGCGGTCGGAAGCAGGGGGCGCTTCAAAAACCTTCGCTCAGGGCGAAGCTCCGATACAGTTAGTGAGCCGCGAAGTGCGAAGTCATGATCAGGACCGGCCTTTCGCCATCGTCTCGAGGACATGAAGCGCCCAGCCGTGGTGGGCGACCTCG
>VBLR01000053.1 GCA_005878665.1 Methanobacteriota archaeon
GCCCCTCGATGTCTGCGGTGCCGAGAGCCAGGCCCTGATCGGCTACCTCCTGGCGCAGGCTCTGCGAAACGAGTTTGCGCATCGGAAGATCGATCGAGACGTCGCCTGCATCGTGACGCAGGTCCTCGTCCACGCGGACGACGCGGCCTTCGCGAATCCGACGAAACCGATCGGCCCGTACTATCTACGGGACGACGAAGTCCTGGTGAAGAAGGCGAAAGGCTGGAAGATGGTGTACGACCAGCGGGGAGGCTGGCGGCGGGTCGTGCCGTCCCCGCGGCCGGTGGACGTCATCGAGAAGGACATCATCCGCGCGCTGGTCGGCGACGGCGGAGGACGCGTCGTGATCGCGGTGGGGGGAGGCGGCATCCCGGTCATCCGCAAGGACGGCAAGCTCGTCGGCGTCGAGGCGGTGATCGACAAGGACCTGGCGGCCGCCGTCCTCGCGAAGGCGATCGGATGGAAGCATCTCGTGATCGCGACGGAC
>VBLR01000054.1 GCA_005878665.1 Methanobacteriota archaeon
CCGAGGCGAAGAAGCATCTCGCGGAAGGCCAGTTCCCGCCCGGCAGCATGGGACCGAAGATGGAGGCCGTGGTCGATTTCCTCGAGCACGGCGGGCAACACGCGGTCATCACGGACCTCGAGCATCTGGCCGCCGCGGTGGCCGGCAAAGCCGGCACGCAGATCGGCCGGGCGTGAGCGCGGAAGGGTTTTCCCCGCTCACGACGTTCGCGGCGCGCCGATGGCGAAGGTCCCGAAGCGGTGGTACGAGGACTTCTTCGGGTCCGACTATCTGGTCCGGTACGTCCACCCGGAGACCCCAGCCCAGGTCGAGGCGATCGACAAGATCCTCCACCTGCGAAAAGGCGGACGCATCCTCGATGTCGCGTGCGGCGCGGGCCGCCATACGATCGAGCTCGCGAAGCGCGGGTATCGGGTGACGGGCTTCGACCTCTCGCCGGCACTCCTCGCGGAGGCGCGCAAGGCGGCGCGCACGGCTGGGCTCAAGCCGACCTTCGTCCAGGGGGACATGCGCCGCCTGCCGTACCGCAACGCCTTCGACGCGGCGATCTCGATGTTCACGTCGTTCGGTTATTTTGATCGGCCGGCGGAGGACCGCGAAGTCTTGCGGGGGATCGCCCGGGCGCTGCGCCCCCGAGGAAAATTCCTGATGGAACTGTTCAACCGCGACAGCCTCGTGGCGCGGTTGCCGTCGCAGAGCTGGCAGGCGCGGGACGATGGGACCGTCGTCCTCGAGGATGCATCGTTCGACCTGCTCCGGGGTCGGTTCGAGACGCGCCAGGTGATCATCGATCGGAAAGGGACGCGGGAATTCACCGCGTCCGTCCGTGCGTACACCCTCGCGGAGCTCAAGGAGATGCTCGACGCCGCCGGCCTGTTCGTGCATCGCGTGCTCGGCGGCCTCGACTTGTCGCCCTACACGTCGCGCTCGTGGCGGATGGTCTTGTATGCGGTCAAGGGCCTGGAGCCGGAAGGCATTCGCACGGTCTGGTAGCGGAACTCAGGAAGGAATCTTTTTGCTCTCCGCTTGATTGGGCCTTTGTCAAATGGCGATCGACGAACAGATCAAGGCGGTCGAAGACGAGATCCAGAAGACGCCGTACAACAAGGCGACGCAACATCACATCGGGCGGCTGAAGGCGAAGCTCGCGCGGCTCAAGGACGAACAGGAGACGCGGCGCCTCAAGTCGGGCGGCGGTGGACCGAGTTACGCGGTCAGGAAGAGCGGGAACGCGACGGTCGGCCTCGTCGGCTTCCCGAGCGTCGGCAAGTCGACCCTCCTGAATCAGATCACGGACGCGACGAGCGCGGTCGCGGCGTACGACTTCACGACCCTCGACGTGATCCCCGGCCTCATGGAGCACCGCGGGGCGAAGATCCAGGTGCTCGACATGCCAGGCCTGATCCGGGGTGCCTCGAAGGGCCGCGGCCGCGGGAAGGAGGTCCTGTCCGTCGCCCGGGCATGCGATCTGATCCTCCTGATGATCGACGTCTTCGAGACCCACGTCGACGTCCTCGCGGACGAACTGCATCTCGCGGGGATCCGCCTGAACGAGCGACCCGCGGACGTCACCCTGACGAAGGCGAACCGCGGCGGCCTCACCGTGAACCCGACGGTCAAGCTGACGAAACTCGATGCGGAGATGGTCGCGGACATCTGCCGGGAGTGGGGCTATCTGAACGGCACCGTCGTCGTGAGGCAGGACATCACGGAAGACCAACTCATCGACGTCCTCGCGGGGAACCGCGTCTTCCTGAGGGCGTTCGTCGTCGTGAACAAGATCGACCTCGTCTCCTCGGACTACGTGAAGCAGCTCCAGGCCAAGCTTCCCGGATGGAAGCTCGTGCCGATCTCCGCGGAGAAAGGCGTCGGCCTCACGCGCCTGAAGGACGAGATCTACTCGACCCTCCGATTCATGCGCGTCTTCCTCAAGCCGCAGGGGAAGGAGGCGGATATGGCGGATCCCATGATCGTGAAGCAGGATTCGGACGTCGGCATGGTGTGCGACGCGATCCACCGCGATTGGCGGAAGCGATTCCGATACGCGAACGTGTGGGGGCCGTCCGCGCAGTTCCCCGGTCAGAAGGTCGGCCTCGATCATCCGCTCAAAGATTCCGACGTCCTCACGATCGTGTTGCGAAAAGGGTGACGGGGTGCGGGCCTTCGTCACCGGAGGCACGGGACTCATCGGTCGCCCGCTCGTGGACCTCCTCCTGGCGGACGGCTGGGAGGTCTCTGTCCTCACGCGGAATCCGTCCCGGGCGAAGGACCTCGAGGCGCGCGGGGCGCGCATCGTCCCGGGAGATGTGACGCATCCTCCGCTCGACCCGGCGATGTCCCGCGCCGATGTCGTGTTCCATGTCGCCGGCTTGTACGAGATCGCCTTTCGCGACCCGGGCCGAATCCACGAAGTGAACGTCACCGGGACCGCGAACGTCTTCGCCGCGGCCCGGAGGGAGAACGTCGGGCGGATCGTGTTCACAGGCACCGCCGGCGTCTTCGCCCCGACGCCACGGAATCGGCCCGCGACGGAATCCTCGGCCGTGCAGACGGCCCTCGATGACCCGTACGTGACCTCGAAGGTCGAGGCCCATGAGGTCGCGGTGGCCGAGATGACTGCGGGCCTCCCGCTCACGATCGTGCTGCCGGCGGCGGTGTTCGGACCGGGAGACACGGGCGCGCTCGGCCGGACCCTCGCCCTCCTTGCCCGGGGACGGCTGCCGAGGCTCCCGCGCGGATTCGGGACCAACACATGGACTCACGCGGCGGACATCGCGCAAGGCCACATACTTGCGGCGACCCGCGGGCGAGCGGGCGAACTCTATCTCCTCGGAGACCGCGTCCTGTCGGTCGCTGACTTCTATGCGAAGGCGGCGGAGGCCGCGGGCGTCGATCCCCCCGAAGTGAACGTGCCGATGGGCCTCGCCCGTTTCGTGGCCTGGTTCTCCGAGCTGCGCGCGCGCTTCGCGGGGCGGACGCCGCTCCTCTCCCGGGCGGCACTCGCGATGGGCTCCCTGGACATCGTCGTGGACGCGTCGAAGGCGCGAACGGCGCTCGGGTGGAGCCCGAGACCGTTGGAGGATCGACTTCGCGAGACAATGGCTTGGTACGTCGAAATATACCGGGTCCGCGGCGCCCCTCTGCCTGTCAAGGACCTTCAACGCCGCTGAAGCGGCTCTTCAGGCTCGCGAGGTGTGGAGCTTCACGACCGCGCCCGTCACGGCGAGCGCCGTCCCGAAGAATGTGATCGAGGCCTTCCAATAATAATCTGCCACGAGGAGGCCGTAGCCGCTGAAGAAGAACAACGGAGGGAAGCCGAGGGCACCGAGGGCGGCGAACCAGACCACCGCCCCTGCGAGGAGTCGCCCCTCCTTTCGCCTCCCGAATGCGTAGGCACCGAGTAACAGGACCAACGCGAACGACGGCACGCCGAGTAGCAGGGAAAGGGTTGCGATCGATCCGACGATCCCGAGGATTGCCCCCGCGCAGATCAGCGTCCCCGCGAGTCGATCCGGATCGACCGTCACGATCCCGACCTCATGCGAGGCGGTGCATCCTCTTCAGGTCCCCTTCGAACGGCCTCAGGCCTGGCGGGATCTCGACGCCGGGGAGTTCGACGTTGAGCGACAGTCCTTGGTCCCGTTTCCGCTTCCAGACGTCCGCGTTGAAGGCGAGGAGGTCGTTCGTGAAGTCCGCTCGCGAGGCCGGGATGCCGTCGCGCGGCACGGGGAAACGCTCCGCGTGCACGCTCCCGTTGTACACGGACCGCCAAATCTTGTCGCTCGAGAAGGGCGTGACGGGCGCGAGGAGGCGGAGGAGATCCCGGAGACACGCGTGGAGCGTCCATCGCGCGCCGGTGTCGCCCTCGTACGCGCGGCCCTTCACCATCTCGACGTAGTGCGGCGCGAAGAGGTTCCAGAGGAAGTCCCGACACCGGTTCGCCGGGAGGAACAGGTTCAGGTCCTCATACGCCCCGCGGCACGATTCGACGAGCCGATTGATCTCCGCGAGGATCCATTCGTCGGACGGCTGGAGCTTGCCGGCCTCGGGTTCATCGAACGACGAGATGAAGCGTGCGACGTTCCAGAGCTTCGTGACGAACTTCGCCGCGCCGCCGATCTTGGCCTCGTTGATTCGGAAGTCGTCTCCCGGGTTCGTCTCGCCTGCCACGAAGAGCCGGATCGCGTCGGCGCCGTGCTGCTTGAGCAGCGGCCAGGGGTCGATGATGTTGCCAAGCGTGCGGTGCATCGCGCGTCCGCGGGCATCGAGGCCGAGGCCATGGATGAACACCCGGTGGAACGGCTTCGACCTCCGTACGAGGTACGACTTGAGCATCGTGTAATAGAGCCACGTCCGGACGATCTCGCGGCCCTGCGGCCGAAGCGACAGGGGAAAGTTCGCCGCAAAGAAGTCCGGGTCGGTGCGGTAGCGAGTGAGGAAGAGGTTCGAGACGCTCGAATCCATCCAGGTGTCGAACACGCGCTCCTCGCCGACGAACTCTTTGGAATTGCACTGCGGGCACTTCGCGAACGGCGCCGGATCCTTCCACGGCCGGTAGTACTTCCCCGGAGGCGGCGCGAGCGTCTCGCCGCATTTCTTGCAATACCACAGCGGGATCTCCGTGTGGTAGTACCGCAACCGGGAGATCGGCCAGTCGATCGTCAGGCTATCGATCCAGTCGAGGACGAGCTGTCGGTGCCGCGTCGGCCGGAACTCCATCTCCTGCGCGAGCCGCCGGAGGTCGTCACGGAATTCGAGCTGCTTCAGGTACCACGCGTCCGAGGAGAGGAATTCGATCGGGTTCAGGGTGCGCGAGCAGATCGGCGTCTTGTGCTGGATCGGCTCCAGCTTCTCGAGGAAGCCGCCGGCTCGGAGCGCTTCGATCGCCTTCTCGCGGGCGGGCCCGACCTTCAGTCCTTTGAGCGCCCCGGTGAGTTCCGTCATCTTGCCGTGCTCGTCGATCGCCTTCACCGGCTCGAGTCGGAGTTCGCGGAACAATTGGAGGTCCACCATGTCGCCGTACGAGCAGATCATCGCGGCCCCGCTCCCGAACTCCGGCTTCGCGGCGGAGTGCGCGAGGATTGGGACCTCGTGTCCGTAAACAGGAACGCGCGCCTTCTTGCCGGGGAGGTCCGCGAACCGTGCATCGTCGGGATGGACGATCACCGCGCGACAGGCGACGAGCAGCTCCGGCCGCGTCGTCGCGATCCGGATCTCCCCTTTCGGCGCGAGTGGGAATTTCATCCAGACGAGATTCGAAGGCCGCTCCTCGTAATCGATGTCGGCCTCCGCGAGTGGTGTCTCGCAGACGGGACACCAGAACGTCGGCCGTTCGCCGCGATAGAAGAGTCCTTTCGGCCAGAGCTCGAGGAAGATCGCCTGGCTGAAGGCTCGGTACTCGTCGGAGTCCGTGTAGTACGTGTGCTCGAAGTCCGCCGACATGCCGACGCGGACCGCGAGCTCGAGCAGGCCGTTGCCGATCGCCTCGATCTCCTTTCGGCACTCCTGGATGAACGCCTCGCGGTCCCAACGGTGGAGCGCCTTGCCCGTCTTCTGCTCGACCGTGCGCTCGATGTTGATTCCGTTCCGGTCGAGGCCGAACGGGAAGAGCACGGCGCGTCCGAGCATGCGCTGCGCCCGGGCGATCAT
>VBLR01000055.1 GCA_005878665.1 Methanobacteriota archaeon
CAGCTGGGTGATCGGGCGGCTCAGATAGAGTGTGAAGGCCATCGACTGTATGTCGTCGGCGATGAGGCCCGAGCCGATGACGGCGGCCATCGCGGAGACGAAGAACAAGACGAACGGGTTCGAGGCGGGCACGGCGAAGAAGCTCAGACCGGTCCCCTGGCCTGCCGGGAGGAGGAACGACAAAAACAGGAGGATGATCGAGGTGATCGTCGTGAAGGCGGCCCCGAGCATGGTGATGGCAATCGCCGCGGGACGCCGGACCCCCTGACGAAGTCCGGTCGCGATGATCGCCCATAGCCGTTCCCGGCGGCCGAGCAGGGGAATCTCGAGCCGCGAGTACGTCGGGAGGGTGATCGACATTTACGCACCTCGCTTCTCCGTGCGGGCCACGAGCTCGAGGAACAGCTCTTCGAGGCTCCGGATCTCCTTGCCCATGTACCGCACCTCGGCCCCGAGGGCCTTCGCGGTCTCGAATACGGCGGCCTCCAGCCCCGGCTTCCGGGCCACGTGCAATCCGGTCGGCCCCGCGTCCGCGTCAAAGCCGCCCTCGTTCAGCATCCGGGCGAACCCCTCCCGATCGCCCCGGACGTCGATCCGCAGCCGGTCCGTCGCGCCGGCCAAGAGCTGGCTCAGCTCTCCCGCGGCAATCTGATGACCGCCGTCCAGGATCACGACATACTTGCAGATCGTCTCGACATCCGGGAGGAGGTGGCTCGACAGGATCACGTTGCGACCCGGCGACTTCGCGATCGTCCGCACGAGATCCAGCATCTCCGTCCGGCCCCGCGGGTCCAGGCCGGTCGTCGGCTCGTCGAAGATGTACAGCTCCGGGTCGTGGACCATCGCCTGGGCCAGCTTGACCTTCTGCTTCATGCCGGTCGAATACTCCGCGACCTTGCGGTACCGTTCCTCTTCGACGCCGACGAACTGGAGGACGTCGTGCGAGCGGCTCATCGCGGTGTCGCGGCCCAGTCCGCTGATGCGACCCATGTACGAGACGAGGCCGACCCCGGTCATGTCGGGGATGAGGCAGTCGTGCTCGGGCATGTACCCGATCCGCTCCCGCACGAGCACGCCGTCCTCGATGTCGCGTCCGAGGACCTTCGCCGTGCCCGCCGTGGGCCGCACAAGGCTAAGGAGGAGCCGGAGGAACGTCGTCTTCCCGGCGCCATTTGGGCCGACCAGGCCGATCGCGCCATCCGGAATCTTGACCGTGAGGTCGTCCACCGCACGGACTTCGCCGAAGACCTTCGTTAGCCCGGCGGTCTCAACGAGCACGATCGTTCCCTCCCTGTTGTGGCCCATCCGGCGCGGACGGTGCCCGCGGCGATGTCCGTCCTTGGATTCGAGCTTTGCGGCGCCGCCACCAGAGGAACGCCAGCAGGAGCGCGATCGCCACGGGTACCGCGATGATGAGGACGATTTGAGTCGCACTGAGGCCAGACGGCGGCCCGGCCCCGAACGAGTACGACCGGAGGCGCATTTCCGCCGCGGGCGTGCCGTTCTCGTAGGCGACGCGCTTCACATAGAATCCGACGTCGTTCGACCAATACGCCGTCTCGTTGCCGCCACCCGAGAGACCCGTGGGAATGACCGGGAAATTCGTGAGCGTCTGATTGAGTTTGTATGAGGAGAAGGTCCCATTTTCCACCGTGACGTTTTCGCGGGCGAGGACGTCCCGACGCCACATCGAGGAGACGTTCGTCTCGTTCTGCGAATGCATCGTCTGGCCGAAGACGCTGAACGTGGAGTTCAGCTCGGCATGCGTGCTCAGCTCGGCCGTCGCATTCTGGCCCACATCGAGATCGAACGGTGGGATGGTCGACACGGAAGTCGTCGCGGTGAGGCGGAGGTCCGCGACGAGCGATGTCGTGATACCGTACGTGACGTCGGCATGGTACGACGACGTGCTGCGCGACTCGATGGCCATGTACGCCTGATCTTCCCAGTATTCGGTGGAGGACGTCGTGAAGCTTCCACGGACTTGGGCGGTCCCCCCGTTCGGCACCGCGAACGTCCCGTTCAGAAAGCCCGTCGCCCGGCTATCGACCCGGACGGAGGGAATCGACATGGTTCCCGCGAGGACCGTCGCCGGTCCGATCACGTTCACATAGACGAAACCGACGATCGTGAACTGAAGCGGGCCTTGGCTGGCGTTGAACCCAGGGAATGTAGTGAGGGATCCTTCCAAGACATAGACCCACTGATCGCCCGCGGCGTAGGTCGGCTTCTTAAGGGACCCACCGGTGGGCCCGGAGGCGTTGAGGGCGACGGTGAACATCACGAGGAGTATCACGGCGGCCAAGGCACTCCGAGAAACCCGCTTCACCGCCGACCGTCCTGCGGGCACGATAGGACCGGCTTGTTAAATCGTTTCG
>VBLR01000056.1 GCA_005878665.1 Methanobacteriota archaeon
GCGGGAACGGAGCGCGCCGCCGGGGTCCGGAGTCCCGGTCGGGACCCAGTATCATTGGTTCATCCTGGCACACCAACGGGTGCGGAAGATCGACGCGGACAGCTACACGACGTTCATGTCGGGCGTGAAGTACAAGATCGCCCACAAACGACCGCACTGGCGGAAGTGGAGTTCGGAGTATCCGGAGCAGACATCGGAGGCCGAAAAGCTGATCGCGGTCCTCGGGGAGACGTTGGCCCGGCTCCGGGAATCGGCATCGGGCCCT
>VBLR01000057.1 GCA_005878665.1 Methanobacteriota archaeon
GAACATCAAGACGTGATGGCCACGACCGAACACGACCTGGTAGTCCTCGAGTTCGATGCTCCGGACGTCCCCGTGGCCCATCGAGTGAAACGACTGGTTCATGAAATCGACGATCGCGCTGAACATCGACGCGATGAGGTCCGGGTCGGCGCCGGTCGCGAGGCCGCTCGAGAGATGCACCATCGGGACGCCTCCCCGGTCGACGAGGAAGACGTGCTCCACGACGGGGCGAAGCCAAGCCATGGGTTGAGAGACCTTCGTCCCGAGGGGCTAAATCCTTCGGGAGCGGTTATCTGTGGTGATAGCTGCATGGCGAGAACCGATGGCTCGGGCGATGAAAGTGTCAACGAGGTCAAGGAAGTCCGGTTTCCGAGGGCATCGGGAGGGGTGGAACTTCGCGGGATCGTCCAGGCCCCCGAGCATCCGGACGCGGGCCTCGTCGTTACCCACGGTCGGTCGAACGACCTGCGGAATCCTCTGGTCCGGCGGCTTGCGGAAGCCGTCGCATCCGAGGGCATCTGGGGGTTGCGGTTCAACTTCGGGTATGTCCACGCGAAAGGGACGGCGTCGAGGGACCTGTCTCGGGAGGAAGAGGACCTCCGCGGGGCCGTGCGGTTCGCACGGGAGGCGTTGCCTTCGGAGAAGATCTTCGTTGCTGGCAAGTCGATGGGTGCGCGCGTATGCGCCCGGGCTTCCGCCGAACCTGCAATCACCGGGGTCATCGCGCTCGGATATCCCCTTCACCCGCGGTTCCGACCCGAGGTCCTGAACCCGCCTGAGTGGCCGTACCTCGTCAAGCCCACCCTGTTCGTGCAAGGGGACCGCGATCCGTTCTGCGATCTTGACCGTCTGCGGTCGGAGCTCCCGAAGCTGAAGGAGATCACGGACCTCGTGGTGATTCAAGGCGCTGGACACTCGTTCGAGCCAATCGGCGCGAAGCGGGAAACGTTCCCCGAGGTGCGAGATGTCGTCTTGCAGTGGATCAAGACTCGGATCGGCTCCGAAGGCGCACGGAGCGCCGGTCGCTAGCGCAGCAGATGACCCCACGGTCGGTGGGCGATTCCGTCTCCGACGACGCCGCCGCTCCTCGCCGCGAGTCCATCCCAATCCCTCGGCATGTACAGGCCGAAATGGCAATACGTCTTGAATCCCAGCTGGCCTGGGACCGTCGATCCGTTCGGCGCCGTGTTCGCTACGCCGACCCGATAGCCGGCGTCACGAGCATCGAGCATCGATGTGAGGGTCAGCGCGGCACCGATCCCTTGCCCCCGATACGCTGGGACGACGGCCGTGTGCATGCCCGCCACGCCGGCGCCGAAGAACATCGAGCACGTGGCGACCGGATGGCCCTTCCATCGACCCAGGTAATGCTGGAACGGAGCATCCGCATCGTAGCCGAAGCCATGGAACAGATCGAAGAGCGCGAGGGCCACCGGTTCCGGGAACTCGTAGCCGAACGCGACCGGACCGAGCCAAGCCATGAGCGTCTGCTCGTCCCGGACCACTTCGATCGTCAATTCGTCCGACGCAGGGATCGTTTCGGGGAGGGTGTCGAGATCCACCGCGGTCCCGGTCAGCTCCCCGACGTGAGCGAGCCCCATGTTCTCGAGATACTTCCCGAGCTCGGGCGGCTTGGAAGACGGACCCGTCCACCAGACCATCGGTAGCTCTCGCGACCGGAAGTCCTCGATGGCCTCGTCGATCGACCCGTCGATGTCGTCCGTGCGGAACTGCGCGCGGAAAATCCCATTCAGCAGCTCGTGGGGGAGGCCCGTGCAGACCCGCATGAGATGCGGTTCATGGTCGACCCGGGCGCCGGGGATCCGGTCGAACGTCGCGTACAGGCCGAACAAATTCCATTCGATGGCTCGCGCCACGGCCCCGGGCGACAGGTCCTTCAGGACCGCGACCATACCTCACCTGGGACCTCGCGGGACGGGAACGACGACGTCGTCCAGATCGTCCGCCTTGAATGCGGACAGTTCGTTGTCGAGAACCGGAAGTCCCTTCCGCCTCCCGAGGATCCCCCCGTCACCGGGTGGCCCAACATTCGAAAGATCGGCCGCGAAGAGCTTCTCCCGGAGCTCGACGAATTTCCGCACCCGCGGATCCTGGCTCAAGACTTCGAGGTTTGCGACCCACGCGTCGATTTGAGAGCGAACAACTACGGAGAGTTCGCTTTGCTTCTCCGGCTCCACGGTACCCATCCCTCTGGCGCAGCTCTATTGCATAGCTACTATATAGTAGTACCTATTCAATATTACATAGCCAGGCGCTTAATGGCCAGGCGCGCAAAAGGCCGTGCCATATAGATTCATGTACCCAAAATGTATCCCCGCGGCCCGGGCGGTGTTCCGTGTATCGGATCGTCACGGTTTTTGGGAAGAAGGAATTCTCGACGATACGCTTGTATTGCAAACGCAAACGCCTCAGCCTCTACTCCCTCGCGAAGGCAGCAATCCGGGAATACGTGCAGCGCCATCCTTGATCTCCGGGCGTGGCGAGGCGATGTAGGCGATACAGGCGATCCGATCCCGCACGCAGAAGTCGTAGTGCGGCGGCGTGCCGCATCCGGGCGCCTCGAGCCAGGATTGGACCAACTATATAATAGTGCGTGACTCATATGCAATATCCACTAGTGTTCATTGCCTGCGTAGATCGACATACATTAATCTACCCTGAACGTATCTTATGGTAAGGAGGAGACCAGCTTTGAATCGGATCGTCACCGTGTTTGGCCAGAAAGAGTTCGCGTCGCTGCAGCTCTTTTGCAAACGCAACCGGCTCAGCCTATACTCCCTCGCGAAGGCGTCGATCCGGGAGTACGTGCAGCGCCACGCGTGATCCGGGAGTCACCACCTGGCGGGGTGGTCGTTCCGTGAA
>VBLR01000058.1 GCA_005878665.1 Methanobacteriota archaeon
TCCGGATACTCCGAACTCCATTTCCGCCAGTGCGGTCGTTTGTGGGCGATCTTGTACTTCACGCCCGACATGAACGTCGTGTAGCTGTCCGCGTCGATCTTCCGCACCCGTTGGTGTGCCAGGATGAACCAATGATACTGGGTTCCGACCGGGACTCCGGACCCCGGCGGCGCGCTCCGTTCCCGCTCCTTGATCGAATCGAAGGTGAAATCCCACCGGTCCGGCGCGACCTTCGTCTCTTTCCAGAGGCCGTTCGGATAGAGCCACGTGTGCTCCCCGCCGACGGCCATTCCCGTGTACGTCTCCCGGCCAAACTCCTTCACATCGTCGTAGGCCATGGATCCCCGCCGGATGAGGCATCGTGGCCTCTTAACCTCGGCCCGGGGAGAGATGGGCAAATGTATTCGTCATCGGCGCCCGAGGAAAACCCCCTTCAAGCTCTCGTTCGCCAAGATCTCGCGGCCCGTGCCTTCCATCGCCTTCCGGCCTGCGACGAGGACCACTCCGCGGTCTGCGATCCCGAGCGCCTTCTTCGCGTGTTGCTCGATCAGGAGGACCGCGACGCCGGAGTCCCGGACTGCGAGGATTCGGCGGAACAGTTCCTCGACCATTTTCGGCGCGAGGGCCGCCGTCGGCTCGTCGAGCAGGAGAACCCGCGGACGGGCCATGAGCGCCCGCCCGATCGCGAGCATCTGTCGCTCCCCGCCACTCAGCGTGACCGCGCGCTGCTCCTTTCGTTCTCCGAGCACGGGGAAGAGGTCGTAGACTTCCTGCGTCCGCCGCCGGATTTCGCGCACGTCGCGTTCCAGGTACGCCCCCATCTCCAGATTCTCGCGCACGCGAAGGTCCGGAAACGTGTTGTCGACCTGGGGAACGTACTGGATGCCCAGGGCCGATTTCTCCTCTGGCCCGAGGGACGTGATGTCCGTCCCATCGAGGAACACGCGGCCGTCGAAGAGGGTCGCGAGGCCATAGACGGACTTGAGGAACGTGCTCTTCCCGCTCCCGTTCGGCCCGACGAGTGCGACGAGTTCGTTCGGGCGGAGTTCCATCGAGACGCCTTGGACGACGACCGCCTTTCCGTATCCGCCGACGATGTCTAGGGCCCGCAGGGCGGGCTCCATATCACTCCCCCAGGTAGGCGTCGACCACGGCCGCGTCCTCGACGGCGGCTTCCGGCTTCCCGTCGAAGAGGATCTTCCCCTCGTGCATGACCAGCACTCGCTCCACGTAATCGAAGAGGACCTCGAGCCGATGCTCGATGACGACGAACGTGAGGCCGTGTTCCTCCCGGAGGCGGACGATCGTCTGGAAGATTTCCTCCGCCAGCTTCGACGCGACGCCGGCGGTCGGCTCATCGAGGAGCAGGAGCCGCGGACGTCCCATCGTCGCGCGCGAGACCTCGAGGAGTTTCATCTGGCCGCCGGACACCTCGGTCGCCCAGTTCAGGCGCACGGCGTCCAGTTGGTTCCGGGCGAGCGTTTCGAGTGCATCCTCGGTCAGCGTGACTTCCTGCGCCTCCCATCGTTTCGGGATCGGCGCGTTCACAAGCCGCTCGCCCGCCTGCTCGCGAGGCGGCACGAGCGCATTCTCGATGACCGTCATGCCGCGAAACAGGCGGGGGTTCTGAAAACTCCGCACGACGCCCTTCGCGAAGATCTCCCAGGGGTCGAGCGTGTCAACCCGATCCCCGCGGAACGTGATCGACCCCGCGTCGGGCGCGTACACCCCCGTGATCACGTTGAACAACGTCGACTTGCCGCTCCCGTTTGGGCCGATGAGCCCGACGAGCTCTCCCTCCCTCACGCTCGTGGTCACGCCATCGACCGCTCGGATCCCCCCGAAGCGTTTCCGCACGTCGTCGAGTCGGAGGAAATCCGGCAGCGCTCGCCCCCCAGGACCCATGGCTACGGGTAGAATTCGAGGGTCTCCGTCGCGAACCGCCAGCGTGCGAATTCCGCGAAGTACTCCTTGCTCATCGCGTCCAGGGCGGTATGCCACGCGACGTAGTCCGCCGCGATCGCGTCTCCGTTCGCGTCCATCGCCTTGGAGCCGCTCGCCCCGAGGTAGGACTGCGCCACAAACGGGATCATCGCCTTGACGGCGTCCCCGTCGTACTTGCCCGCGGCGAGGACCCCCATCATCGCGAGCATCGCGGAATCGTACGAGTAGTACGAGTACGGCGACTTCTTCGGATCCCGCGATGGGTACTTGGCGGCGTACGCCTGTTCGAAGGCCGTCGAGATCGGGTTCAGCGACGGCGAGGCGAAGAAACCCGTGAGGTTCGCGTTCAACACAAAGTCGACGACATTCGGTCGTGCGGTGCGGTTCAGGAAGGCGGATCGCCGCATGCTCTCCGATCCGAACCAGCGGACGCTCGACAGGGTCGTGTCGAGACGCGCCTCGTTGAAGATCTCGATCCCGTCCCCCTCGAACGCGACGACCAGCACCGCCGTCTGCGGTCCGGCGCCGAGGGTCTGCACGTTCGTGCTGAGCTGGCCGACCTCTGTGGCGAGGTCCTGCGCGCTGATGTCATACGAGACGTTCAGGGTCTGCCCACCGTACACGGTCTCGAACCGCTGTTCGAACAACTGCTCGAAGCCGCGGCCATAGTCGTCGAGGCGGTAGATGATCCCGACCTTGGTGTACCCGAGCGAGCTGACGAGCTGCGAAAGCGCCTTCGCCTGGGGGATGTCCGTGGGCGGGGCCCGGAACAAGAAGTCGTTCGGGACCGCGGCGGTGACGCCCGTCGACGAGGGGCTGATCGCGACTATGTGGTTCGTGTTGATGAAGTCAAGGACGGCGGTCGCCTCGCCGGTGGACAGCGGTCCCACGACGACCTTCACGCCCGCGGCCGCGAGTCGCTGGAACGACGCCTTGGCTCCGTCGGCGGTCCCTTGCGTGTCGTCCGGGATCCCCTGGAACCGGATCGGGGACCCGGCGGCCGCCAGCTGGGCGTTCATCTGATCGATCGCGAGCTGTGCCGCATCTCTTCGGATCGGTCCGTCTGACTGGTACGTCGCTCCCGACGTCGCGATGGCCAATCCAATCGGATACGTGACCTGCTGTGGCGCCGGCGCCCCGAGCTGGAGCAGCGCCCATCCGAGCGATCCGGCCAGGATCAGGATGACGACAATCGCGATGATCAACGGCACGGACCATTTCTTGACCTTCGGTGCCTCCACGGCCATAACCCTCTCCCGAAGACCGAACGCTGGGGAGGATATTTAAGAATCGTCCCGCGCCGGCTCGTCGACGGTGGCCGGTGTCTTCCAGCTTTGGGCGACGCGCATCGCGACGGTGTCGACGGGCCCCTCGGCCAGGAGTCCCTTCGGGCGGAACAGGAGGACGAGGACGATGATGAGGCCGGTCACCAGGTACCGGACGTAATTCAGGTCGAACGGGGGCTGCCAGTTGATCCCGAGGATCGCGAGGAACACGGGACGGGTCACGAAGTCGACGAGCGTCATGAACGCCGCGCCAACGAGGGTGCCCTTGTGGTTCGCGACTCCGCCGAGGATGACCATCGTGACCGCAGCGAAGGAGATCAGCGGGATGAAATCGTCCGCGTACACCTGCTGAACGTAGAACACGTACAGGGCTCCCGCGACCGCGGCCATGCCACTCCCGATGGCCAGGATGTGCCCCTTCGCCCGCGGCGCGTCCTTCCCGTACACGGAGGCGGCGAGTTCGTCATCGCGGACGGACTTGAGGAGACGGCCGAACGGAGAGTTCGAGAGGCGCACCGCGAAGAGATACATGCCCGCGGCGATTGCGAGGACGAGGATCGCGTATGCGGCGTAGTCGGCCCGCGCCGGAAGCCAGGCGAAGGGGTTCGGCACCCCGGGGAGGCCGAACACACCGCCCGCCAGAGGCTCGTAGTTCCGTCCGAAGACGCGCCCTGCCTCGCCCACCGCGATGAGGACGATGGCGAGGAAGTCTCCTCGAAGTCGCAACGCGGGGTACGCGGCGAGGTAGCCGACGGCGGCCCCGATGACGGCCGCGGCAAGGAGCGACACGACGAACAATCCGAGGATCGCGCCGGGATTGGATCGGGCAAACGCCTGTCGAATCGCGGCGCCCGGGGCTTGCATGAAGGCGACATTCGCAGGCGCACCCGCGAGCGCCCACAGAACGCGGGTCGTGATCGCGCCGGCCGCGTAGGCTCCCACCGAATAGAAGAACACCTTGCCGAGGTTCGGCTGACCCGCATACCCGTACTCCAGATTGAACGAGAGCGCGAGGATCAGGTAGATTCCGAACGAGGTCGCGAGGAGGGGGAGCAAGAAGGAGAAGTCGACCGCCACGTCACGCCCTCTCAAGCATCGGTCGCAGCGCCGCGAGGCGCTTCCGGATTTGGCCGACGAGTTCGCCGGTTGTGAGTCCCGTGATCCCTTGCGGGCGAATCAGGAACACGAGGACGATGATGACGAGGGCGATCATCGGTCGGTACGAGAACGAGACGCCGAACCCATCGTGGAGCGCGCTGATTCCCAGGTTCTCCGCGAACCCGACGATGAAGCCGCCTGCGACCGTGCCCCAGAACGAGGTGAAGCCGCCCAGGATCGAAGCCGCGAACAGCCACAAAAGGATTCCCCAACCCATCTCCGGCGTCCCCGGTACGTCCACGATCCAGAACGCGCCGCCAAGGCCGGCAAGGCCGCCGGCCAGGAGCCACGTGAATCGACGAATGTTCGTCGTCTTGATGCCCGCCACGCGAGCGAGGTCAAAGTTCGATGCCATCGCCCGCATCCCCTTTCCGATCCGCGTCCGCGTGAACAGCAGATAGAGGGCCGCGACGATCCCGAACGTCGTCGGGATTGCGCCCGCGAGCAGGTTCGTGACCGGAGCGCCGGCGACGGCGAGCGCCTCTCCGCCCGGGAGTCGGATGAGGTCCTTGCCGATCCGAGGGGTCACGACGAGGAAGTCATACGGAGCGACGAGGAGGGAAAGAGCGTACCGGATGATCAGGCCCACCCCGATCGAAGCGACGAGCAGGTGCAGGGAGGTGGCGGCGCGACGGAAGAGGGGCCGGAAGACGAGTTCATCGCTGAGGAGCGCAATCGCCGCCGCCACGACAAACGCGAGGGCGAAGGCAGCCACGATGGCGGCCGCTGCGCCCGACCCTCCGACGGTGATGGCTCCTCCGAACGCGATGGTCACTAACGCCGCCGTATACGCGCCGACGGTGACATACTCCGCATGCGCGAAGTTCGGGATCTTCGCAACCGCATAGGTCAGTGTGAGGCCGAGGGCCATCAGCGCATAGAGGCTTCCGATGAGAACGGACTGGAAAAGGTCGGCGACGTCGACCATTGGCCCAACCCGAGAGGGAACGGTGTGTGTCTATTTCCGATTTCCTTTCTCAATCGTCCGGGCGTCCAGTTCTCGGTGACCTTTCACGAGGACGTGAGGGCGACAGCCGTCGCAATGCAGAGGTGGAACGGAACATCGTGCAAAAGGTGGGCTGCCCTATGCGTCTCGGAAATGGCGCGCCTGCGCCCAGCGAAACGATTTATCAAGCCGGTCCTATCGTGCCCGCAGGACGGTCGGCGGTGAAGCGGGTTTCTCGGAGTGCCTTGGCCGCCGTGGTACTCCTCGTG
>VBLR01000059.1 GCA_005878665.1 Methanobacteriota archaeon
GGAACAAGCCCCGCCACACGCCCGTGGCGCCCTTCCACTCCTTGTCGAAGTCGGTGACCTTGACCGCCGCGCCTGCCTTCGAGTTCCACCACAGATCCGCCGTCGGGTCCGTCGGAGGGAACTTCGTGTACTGAATCGTCTCCCGGATCTCGCCGGAGAACTTGAGCGGCGGCGGGAGGATCTGGCCCATGGTGAGGCCTCCGAGGCCCAGGACCGCGCCGACCGCGCCGGCGGTCACGCCGACCTTGACCCAGTCGCGGCGGGTCCAACCCTTGTCCTTATCCTCTTTCTCCCAGCTCATCGAGGCCTCCTCATCGGAACGGTCTCGTCAGGACGATTTTCGGCCTTCGAATCTTATGTATCAGCTCGTCCGGCATGAACTCTTTGCGATAGATGTCGATCGCGAAGGCGAGCAGGAGGAAGACCATCCCCATGAACAGCGCCATGTATGAGTCGGTCTGGGTGTCCGAAATCCCGGACAGGTCTTGCAGCGCGACGATGACGGTCAAGATGCTGAACCACAGGATCCCGACGACGAGCCCGCCGATCGCGAGCGCCGCCATCGAACTCCGCTTTGGGGCGTCCGTCCGAATCAGATCCGTCACGGGAGACCCTTCCTCACGTGCTCGTGGTGGTCTTTGAAATGACCGCTCGAGGACTTGATGATGAAGTAACTGATGATCGTCCAGGCGAGCGTCGCAGCGATGCCGATGATGCCGATCCAGTACGCCCGGATCAGAATCCCCTTTTCGGGTGTCGGCCCCGTCAACCCCGCAAGGAGGATCTCTCCCGTCATGCCGGCAGACCGATGCGGAATGCAAAACCAGCGAATCCCTTGGCCCGACGACTCCGGGGTGAAGGACACGCCTTTGTACGTAATGTTTGTCAAGCTATTGATGTGAAATTCGAAACTTATGTTCTTTCCCGGCGCGACGCTGGCGGTGCTACTGTTCCCGATCTCCGTTACCGAATTATCGGAATTGGCGATGGAAAAGGTATGGACCATCCCGCCGCCGACTGTGTAATTGTTCATGAATGTGATGTTCAGCGTGATGTTGACCTGTGGGATGATGATCGTCGCAGGGACGAAGCGGGTTGCCCCGCCCGGATCGACGCCGATCGTGACGAAGAAACTCGGACTCGGGGCCACCGATGGGCCCGACGGCGTCGCCGAGGCCACAGAAATCGCCGGTGGCACCGCGAAAATTGCAATCAGAACGGCGATCACGAGGAGCGCGGAGTTCCTCATCCCAGGATCCTCTTACTCCCGATCCCATCTAGAGACTTTCGGGCATTCGCGAAAAAGAGCGTTCCCTATTTATACGTTGTGCACGAGTCCATTTTTCCTCCTTAGAATGCGTCGCTATGAGTCAATTTTTCATGGGTGAACCGCGGTCGCGAGTTGCATCCACTTGAAATGATAAAAAGCGACGGATAAAAATGCGAGCCCCCCGTGGCGTCCGAGCATCCGCAACGTCGCGCACTCGACGAAAACCTTTAAAGACGGGCCTAGTTCTCCCCGGATGTTCCGCATGAGCAAAGAGGAAACTCTCCAGAAAATCAAACAGGTGGAGGCTCAGATTCGAACAATGAAGGAAGAGGCGGAACGAGAGCGCGAATCGACCCTGCGGAACGCCAGGCGAGAAGCGCTCGAATTGACCGAACAGTTCCAAGAACAAGCAGAGGCGCGCTACCGCGAAATCGTTAGCGCCGCCGAGGCACAGATTGAGTCCGAACGCGAAAAGCTCCTCGCCGCCGCCCGAGAAGACGCTGCTCGAATGACCGGGCAGGGGAAAGCGAACGTCGATCGGGCGGTGGATCTCGTGTTGGGCAAGTTCCGAGGTGCGATTCGTGCTTAGGCCCGAACGCATGAGCCGGGCCGTGATCGCGGGGCCGCGGGACAAACTGCCACAATGTATCGAGGTCCTTCATGAACTCAAGCTGATCCACATCATCGATCACCATGGCGAGGACGACACGTTTCGAATCGGAAAGCCGCTCTCGCCAGCCGCGGAACTGTCGGACAACCTCATCAAGCTCCGGTCGATCGCCAGCATCCTTGCAATCAAGGCGCCAACGAAGGAGAAGGAACGAGTCCGGATCGAGGAGCTTCGGCAAAAAGTCCTGAGCCTTGAGCTCAACATCACCGAAGAGGATGCGGCCCGCAAGAAAGCGGAGGGGCTGTTGGGAGACCTCGAACGACGGATCGAGGAGCTCCGTCCGTTCGCTTCGATCGGCCTGCCCTTGGAGGCGTACCGAGGTTACGAGTCCCTGACGGTCATCGTCGGGAGGGTCCAGCGCGACATCGCCGGCTTCGAAGAGGCGATGCCGGTGGCGGAGATTTTCCGGGGCCCAGACGTCGTCGCGGCATTCGTGCCGAGGGCGTCGTCCGAGCAAGCCCTTGCGCTCTTGGGTCGGTCGGGCTTCACCCAGCTGGACATACCCGCTGGCGAAGGCAGCCCGAAGGCCCTCCTCGATGCCGCGGTTGCCGATCGAGACAAGTGGGAAGCCCGGCTCGAGGAGATCCAGGGTCGACTCGAGAAGATGCGAGAGCGCTATGCTGCCTTCGTCGTCGCGGCCGAGGAGGCGCTCGAGGTCGAAGTCGACAAGGCGGAAGCGCCTCTCCGATTCGCGGTGAGCGACCACTCGTTCGTCATCGATGGATGGGTGCCCTCGTCTGGTTTCAAAGCGCTGCAGACACGCTTGGAGGGGCTCGGGATCTATGTGGAGTCGGGCGAATCCAAGGAGGGACACGAAGACGAGGCGCCTCCCGTGCTCCTGAGGAATCCGAAGCCGGCGAGGCCGTTCGAATTCCTCATTCACCTGTACTCGACGCCGAGTTACCACGAGCTTGACCCGACGTTGTTCCTGTTTATCGCGGCGCCGTTCTTCTTCGGATTCATGATCGGCGATGTGGGATACGGGGCCCTATTCATCGCGCTTGGAGTCGTTGCGGCGATCCGACTCAACCCGAAGAGCATCTGGTGGCGCATCCTGTTTGTGACCGCAGTCGGCGGCGTCTGGTCGGTCCTCTTTGGCCTCTTCGTGTTCGGTGAAGCCTTTGGACTCCCGTTCCATCCCGCCCCGGGCCATCTGGAAGAACTGAACTGGGAATCGTTCGGCATGTTCGTCCCCATCCCGACGCTGATCCACAAGGCGTTCGGGATCGCCGACATGATCTACCTATCGCTTCTGTTCGCGGCCCTGCACCTCGGCACCGGATACCTCATCGGGTTCGTCAACGAAGTCCATCACAACAAAGGACATGCGGTCGCCAAGTTGGGATGGTTCATGTGTCTCTTTGGCCTCTTCACCCTGCTGACCTATTCCTTGCGGTGGAATCCGATCGCCCGCTGGGTCTGGGACGTGCCGCTCGGGTGGTTTCCTCGCATGATCGAGCCCCTGGGCCTCCGCGGGTTCTTGGGCGTGGAAATCCCCTTTGCCTCCTTCATCCTCATTCTCGGAGCCCTGCTCGGACTCTTCGAGTCGGTTATCGCGCCCATCGAGGTGGCGAGCCTCCTCGCGAACATCATGTCGTACATGCGGCTGGCGGGGATCGGGATCGGGAAGGCAGCGATCGCAGCCGCCTTCAACACGATCCTCTTCCAAGACATGATCCTGACGGGACAAATCGGCTTCGTCATTGGCGGAATCGCCTTTCTGATCATGGCGCAGGTGCTCGTATTCCTCCTGGGTTGGATCTCGGCTGGAATCCAAGCCCTCCGGCTCAACTACATGGAGGCGTTCATCAAGTTCTACAAGGGCAACGGAATTCCATTCCGTCCCTTTGGACTCCGAGCGACACAGGAGGTTTAGACGAATGGCAGACCCGTTGGCTGCGATGGCCGCAGCGATAACCATGGCTGGGACAGGAATTGCGACCGCATGGACGCAGAAGATCGTCGGTGGGGCGACCGTCGGGGCGATGGCCGAGAAACCCGAGTTGTTCGGGCGGGGCCTGGTCTTGATGGCTCTTCCGGAAACGATCGTCGTGTTCGGGCTCGTGATCGCCCTGCAGCTGCTCACGAAGGTCGCGGCTCCCTAAAGCGGTCGGCATGGGGCTCGAATCGGTCGTCGAGGACGTCCTCGGGCGAGGGCGCTCCGAGGTAGAGGAAATCCGCCGCGCCGCCTTGGCGGAGCGCGATCGGATATTGCAGAATGCCCGGGCGGAGGGAGCGAAGCTCGTGGAGATCCGAGAGCAGGAAGCCAGGAAAGCCGTGGAACGCCTGCGGGTCCAAGCCCTCGCCCGGGCTGAGCTCGAGAGCAAGAAGATCGTGCTTTCCGCGGAAAAGGGGCTGCTGGATAAGGTGTATGCGAAGGTCCTCGAGAAACTGGCCGTCCTCGAGGATGGAGGGGCCATCCTGCAATCTTTGCTCAAGGCGCACGCAGCCGATTGGCGCACGGGGAAGGTCTACTGCAACGAGAAAGACGCCACCGCCGTCCGGGCCGTGGTCGGGTCCAGTTTCGGTGAAACGATCGATTGTGTCGGGGGCATCGTCATCGAGAGCGGTGACGGAACCCACCGGATCGACCTGCGGTACGAGACGCTCCTCGCCGACGTCTGGCGGGATTCGATTCGCGAGGTCGCGGAGGTGCTATGGCCGCGCCGATGAACTCCGGGAGGCAATCCTACCTCAGCCAATACTGGCGACGCGTGATGCGCCACGTGCCCATCGAGAGCGGAAACTACCCCTATGTGACGGCCCGTGTGCGGGCCAAAAAAGCGGCCTTGCTATCCCCCGACGTGTACGAGCGGATGCTCCAGATGGAAATTCCCCAGATCGCGCGGGTCATTGGGGAAGGCGCATACAAGGCGGAGGTGCTCGCCCTCGCGTCGAAGGCGTCCGGCGTCGACCTGATCGAGCTCGCCACGAGCCGGAACCTCGCGGCCGTGTTCACACAAATCATCGGGTTCTCCGAGGGCGAACTCCGACAGATGATCGGATGGTATCTGGACCGGTTTGACGTTCAGAACATCAAGACGATCGTCCGGGGGAAAACATTTGGCGCATCGCCGACCGAAATCTCGGAGGATCTCGTCGCCGCCGGGAGCATGAAAGAATCGTTCCTCCAGGCGCTCATCGAATTGCCGACGTTGGACGATGTCTTTGATCGGCTCGAAGGGACGATCTACGCGCAGGCCCTCGCGGCGCTCGGGAAGCGGGCGTCCGAGGTCGAGCGATGGAACGAGTGGGAGGACCGGGTGACCCAACTGTACTACGAGAACCTCCTATTCGTCGTGCCGGAGCGGACCGACGGGACCCGCCTCATGAGGGAGTTCGTCCGGCGCGAGGTCGACATCGTGAATCTCAAGACCCTCCTCCGATTGTGGGCCTCGAAGGCCACCCTCCAATACGACCCGTTCCTGGCGGGCGGCCTGGAGCTCCCGAAAGGCGAGCTCGCCGAAATGGTACAGATGGACGTCAACGCGCTCACCGCGCGGCTTCGGGACTACACCCTGACAGAGGACCTGGCCTCCCGTCTCCGGGACCTGCAGGCGCTCGGGGTGGGTCAGCTGGTTCGCTCGGTCGAGAAGCTCCACCTACTGGAGGCGGGGCGCTACGCGCACGTCCATCCGCTTTCCGTCTTGCCGATCCTCGACTATGTCGTGCGCAAGGACCGGGAAGTCCAGAACCTGCGAATCATCGCGCGGGGGAAGGAGAGCGCGATGGAGCCCGACGTGATCCGGGACCTCTTGGTGGTGTAGATGGAACTCGCCGCCGTGGGCCGGGACGAATTCGTCCAGGGATTCAAGTTGGCGGGCGTCCGCAAGACCTTCAGCGTCGCCCGCGACGCCGTCGAGGCCCAGATCGCGAAGGTCCTCGAAGACCCGAACGTCGGAATCCTCATACTCAGTGCGGACGATATGACGTCCCTCAGCAACACGATGCGGCGACGACTCGAAACGACTCCCCGTCCCGTGGTCATCGCGGTCGGAAAACGCGAAGAGGAAGACCTCCGGGCGAAGATCAAACGCGCAATCGGGGTCGACCTTTACAAGTGATTCGATACGAGAGAGGGCGGAAACCAGCATGGCGGTGAAAGGAAAGGAG
>VBLR01000060.1 GCA_005878665.1 Methanobacteriota archaeon
TTCTTGGACATCGACAACGTCGGGAAGACCGGGCAGCATTTCACGATGTTCGAGATGATGGCCCATCACGCGTTCAACTTCCCGAAGAAGTTCATCTACTTCAAGGACCGGACGGTCGAAATCTGTCACCTCTTCCTGACGGAGCGCCTCGGCGTCGACCCGACCCTCGTCCGCTACAAAGAGTCCTGGTGGGAAGGAGGCGGAAACAGCGGGCCGTGCTTCGAGGTCGTCTTCGGCGGCGCCGAAGCCGCGACGCTCGTCTTCATGATGAACCGGGAGGTGAACGGCCACCGGATCCCGATGGATACGCAAGTCGTCGACACGGGATACGGGCTCGAACGGCTGACGTGGCTCTCGCAGGCGACGACCTCCGCGTACGAAGCCGTCTTCGGCGAGGCCCTTGCGTACCTGAAGCGGGCGACCGGCGCCAAGCGCGTGGACGACCGGGTCCTTCGGGAGTATTCGAAAGTCGCGGGCTTGCTGAAGGTCGAGAGCCTCGCGGACATCCGAGAGATACGACAACGGACCGCGGAGCGCGTCGGAATCTCGGTCGACGAACTCGTTGCGCAGGTCTCCCCCCTGGAGGCCCTATACACAGTCTGCGACCATTCGCGAGCCCTGATCTTCCTCCTCGGGGACGGCGTCGTCCCGTCGAACAGCCGGGAGGGCTATTTCGCGCGCCTCCTCGTCCGGCGAGGACTCCGGGCCCTGAAGGATCTCAACATCACGTACAGCCTCGCGGACACCGTGTCCTTCATGATCGATCAGATCCGGGAGGACTATCCGGAATTCTTCTTCAACAAAGGGGACATCCTGAAGCTCCTGAAGGTCGAAGAGGCCCGGTACAAGGAGACGCTCGAGAAGGGGCGGGCCACGGTCGCGAAGATTGCGGCCGACTTGACGGCCGCTGGCAAGGGCTTCGACCTCGAGACACTTCTCGAGCTGTACGACAGCCACGGACTCAATCCGGATGTCGTCCAAGAATTCACGAACTTGCCAATTGAAATCCCGGATGACTTTTACGCGCGTGTTACGGCGCGGCACGAACGCCCCGTGGCCGAGCCTACGAAACGAACCGCAATTTCGAAGGAGCTCCCGCCGACGAAGCTTCGCGTGTACGAAGACCGGCGCAGGCGTTCCTTCCGAGCGAAAGTCCTTGCTGTGGAAGGCGAGGCCGTGGTCTTGGACCAGACGTTCTTCTACCCGGAAGGCGGCGGTCAGGAAGCCGACCACGGCACGATCGACGAATTCGAAGTCTACGATGTCCAACGGACCGGACCGACCGTCCTGCATTTCGTCCACGGGGACGCGAGTCGCCTCAAGGGCAAGCGAGTGGCCTGCGTGATCGACGCGGACCGCCGCGAGGCGTTGATGCGGAACCACACTGCCACGCACATCGTCCTCGGCGCGGCTCGCAAGGTCCTGGGGAACCATGTGTGGCAGGCGGGCGCACACAAGGCGGTCGACATGGCCCGACTCGACATCACGCACTTCGACGCCCTGACGGACGCGGAGCTCGCGAAGATCGAGGGGGTGGCGAACGATCAGGTGCTCGCGTCCCGACAGGTCCGCGCTAAGTTCCTGGCCCGCGATCTCGCGGAGCGGAAGTTCGGCTTCCGACTCTACCAAGGGGGCTCCGTGCCGGGCGGAGAATTGCGGGTCGTGGAGATTCCGAAGTGGGACGCGGAGGCGTGTGGCGGGACGCATGTCGCTCGAACGAGCGATGTCGCCCTCATCAAGATCCTCCGGTCCACGCGCATCCAAGATGGAGTCGTGCGCCTCGAATATACCGCGGGGAAAGCGGCGTTCGATGCGGTTCAGAAACAGTCCGAAGAAGTCAAGCGCGCGGCGGAAGTCTTCGGGGTTCCCGCGGACCAACTCGTCCCAACCGCGGAGCGGATCGTCGCCGAATGGAAGGAGCTCCGGAGGCTTTCCCAACGTGCGACGGACGAGCAGGCGGCGGCGAAGGCCCGAGAGGCCGTCCAGACGATGCGCGCCGCTTGGCCTCTTGTGAAGCAGGAGGTGGGGGAAGGCGTTGGCTTCATGATGTCCATGTCAAAGGCGATCGCTTCCGAGGCTCGAGCGACCGCGATCCTCTGGGCCAAAGCGCCGAATGACGTCCGCCTCGTCGTCTCTCGGGGCCCTGATGTCCCCGTGGACGTCGCCGGGATCCTCCAATCCGTCGTGCCGGAATTCCGCGGTAAGGGCGGGGGGAAGCCCGACTTCGCGCAGGCGAGTTTCCCGAATCTGGATCAAGCCCGAGCCGCAGCCGAACGACTCGAACGGAGCATCCGCGAGAAGCTTGGGATCCCGAGCGGATGACATGGATCTCGGGGCCTGGCGACGCCGAATCCGGGAGTACGACGAAATCACGAATGTCGGGCCCATCATCCGGCGGTACTTCGTCATCGGTGCCTTCGACGGAGCCCTCACGGTCCTCGGAATCATCATCGGCGCCTATGCGGTCGGAGCGTCGGAAGCGCACAAGGCGCTGATCCTGTCGGCTTCGATCGGCGCAGCGATCGCCCTCGCCGTTAGCAGTGCGGTCGGCGCCTACGAGGCGGAGCGCGTCGAGAAGAAGCTCGACATCCGCACGATCGAGCGCGCGATGCTCGCGCGCCTCAGCGAGGAACACAAGGAGGCGTTCCAATTTTCCGCGATCCTCAGCGCGCTCGTCCACGGGATCGCACCGCTCCTGGCGGCCCTCCTTCCGATCATCCCGTTCGCGTTCCTCGACTTTCGAGACGCGACGATCGCCGCAATCCTGGTCACCTTCGTCCTGCTCTTCGTGATCGGCGCGTATCTCGGGAACCTCGTGCGCGAGCGAGTGATCGTGACCGGCCTACGATTTGTCGCCGCCGGCCTCGGCACCGCGGTCCTCCTCTGGCTCATGGGAGCCCGTCCTCTCTGAGGCGCGCCTCCTTTCTCGCGATGGCTCACTGTCGCTCCAGTGAGGTCGCGAATCGCGGCGATCCGCCGCCATGCGTCGCCGGACGAAGGCCCGCGAACGGTGGCATCTCGCCGGCGGCAACGACCGTCGGAAGGCTCCCTCGGCTCGGGACGGTTCTCGAACACACTCGTCGCTCGGCGACGAGATTCACGGCACGCGTCGATAGTGCATATAAGGGGTATCGAATCACGAGGGAACCCTTATCCGGCCAGTGGGCGATACGACCCGTGGGAGCGAGGAGGGGGAGTCATGGGAGCGGCCGGAGGGAAGCTCGGAGTAGACCGTTCGGACGTCGAGGGGAAGGACGTCAAACTGAGGCTAACGTCGCTCTTTTACGAGCAGCTCGTCGATCTCGCCTTGGAAAACGGATACAGAAAGCCGCAAGCATTGCTGCGAGATCTGGTCCGCCTCGTTGGACTCTTGGGAGTCTCGGAGCACATCCGAGACGTCCTTTCCGGTACCCCTCGCCCGAAGACTTGATTCCGGACGCGCTGCCCGTCACCTTGGAAAACACATAGGCCGGCTCCGGAGCCCCGCACCTTTTAATATGTGGGAAGGTTGGCTCGCGCAATGCTCTCCCCGGAGGCGGAAATCGAATCGCTCCGGGCGACCGTGGCGCGACACTTTTCCGTATACGGCGTCGTAGTCAGCCCGATGGCGTTGACGTTCCAGGTCGGTGTTCCCCCGGGAGGCATCGACCCTCCGTTCGACGCCCTCCGCCTCGAATTGGTCCCGAAGGACTACGTTCCGACGATCACGCAGGAGAAAGGCGAGACCCTCGTCCACGTGCAACGACGGCCGCGACCTCGTTTTGCTCGGACGCAGGTGAACCTCATCCTGCTGTTCGTCACGATCCTCACCACGATGTTCTTCGGCGGGGCGTGGAACTGGGCGGATTACTCAGGCCAGCCGTTCCTGTCCGCCGAGTCGATCGGGTTCGGCGGCCTGTTCTTCACCCTACCCCTCCTGACAATCCTGGGCTCCCATGAGATGGGGCACTACCTCGTCGCGAAGCGGTACAAAGTCCAGGCGTCCCTCCCGTTCTTCTTGCCGTCCGTTCCGCCCCTCGGCACGTTCGGTGCGTTCATCAGCATGCGCGACCCGATTCCGAATCGCCGCGCGCTCCTGGACATCGGCGTGTCGGGACCGCTCGTCGGTTTCGCGATCGCGATCCCCGTGACCTTGGCGGGACTCGCGTTATCGGCCGCCTCCCCGGCGTCCGGCCTGACTCTCGCGGGGGAGGCGCAGCCGTCGCTCCTGTTCCGCGGCCTCTCGCTGTTCTTCCCGCTTCCGCAGACGCTCCTCACCCATCCGCACCCGCTCGCCTTCGCGGGCTGGGTCGGGCTCTTCGTGACCGCGATCAATCTCCTGCCGGCAGGGCAGCTGGACGGGGGCCACGTCGCGAGGGCGCTCCTCGGGAGCCGCCAACTCTACCTGTCCTGGTCCGCGGTCGCCATCCTGTTCGGACTGAGCTTCTTCTACCCGGGGTGGTTTCTGTTTGGATTCCTGATCTTCATCCTCGGCGTCCGGCATCCGCCGCCGCTGAACGACCTCACGCGCTTGGACCCGGGTCGGAAGCTCATTGGAATCGCGGCCGTCGCGATCTTGATCGTGACGTTCGTTCCGCAGCCGTTCGTGACCGTCGCAAGTGAACGCGGCATCATGTTCGAGGCGCCGGACGGGACGCCGCTCCTCGGCATCAACCAGACCATTGCGCTGCGCGCGTCCCTCCTCCTCACATTCGCGGTCAATAACACCGGACCCATCAGGGAGTCCGTCATCATGGGCGCGAAGGATCAGAATCTGGTCGCTTATTACTTCGTTATCCTCTTCACATCCTACCGGATCGGTTCCGTCAGCACGGCCGTGAACAGCACCTCGGTCACCATTATGTTGAACGCAAGCCAGCGCGCGGTGTTCGACCTTCAGGTGAGAGCCCCCACCAATTGGTCCGGGCGCCCCCTCCCACAGTATGTCAGTTTCCTGGTTACCGCGAGGACCTCCGATGGTCTTTTCCACCCGGAGCTGCCGGTCGACCTCCGAGTCACGGCCTGACGAAGACGCAGAAGTGACGGACGAGCGACCGGTGCACCCGCAGCGCATGCGCCTCGACGAATTCGAGTGATTTGGATCCGCGCTCGATCCATTTCTCGCTCGGGAGCACGATCGCCAGGTGGCCGCCGCGCGGGAGCAGTTCCGCGAAAGCTTGGAAGGCGCGCGCGTACAGCCGATCGATCGCCTCGCCCCGCGTCGATGCGGCGCGGCCGTACGGCGGGTCCGTAGCGATCCCGTGCACCGAGCCCGGCCGCAACGGAAGTTGCCCCGCATCCGCGATCGCGAGGTCGGGGGCGTCTGCCGAGGACCGGAGGGACGTCCGCGTCCCCCTGACCATGCCCCGCTCTCGGTCGAAGCCCACACCGCGGAGTCCCAATTCCGCCGCCTCCAAGAGGACTCCGCCCGTGCCGCAGAAGGGGTCGAGGACGGTGCCGGCCATCGGAACCCGGGCGAGATTCACGAGTGCACGCGCGAACTTCGGATGGAGCGAAATCGGAAGGGAGAACGGTCGGTTCGCGACCTTGGTGGCTTCCAGCCGCGACCGATCCACGCGATGCAGCACCCGGCCGAGGACGAACTCGTCCCCGAGGAGGACGCGGTAGTCGATCTGCGGCGCATCGAGATCCACGTGGCCCGTCTTCCCTAGGTCGGCGCCCAACGGTCCTTCGACCGCCTGCGGATCCAGGTCGACATCGAGGCCCCGCGCGCGCACTCGGAACGTGCGGCCCCCCAACTCTTGAGACGACGCGAACGCCCGGATCGTGTCCAGGTCTCCAGAGACGAGCTCCTCGCAGACGACGTGAGCGAGGCCAAGACGATGCGCCGCCCGCTGGACGGGACCGACTACATCGAGGCGGAGGAGATGCGGACCAAACGTCGCGCCGCGAACCTCGACCCGCTCCGACGCCATCGCCGCGAGCGCCTCGGCCCGGGGCAACGTCGGGTGTTCCCCGGAAAGCTCGATGAAAACGCGCACGGCCGTCGAACGACGCAATGGGACATGAGACTGCCGACGACCGTCATTTTCAAGTGGGCCGGACCCTTCGCTCCGCCCCGGTGCGGGTCCGCCCTTTCGTCCCGAACGACATCCCCGCGGTCGCGTCGATCGTCCGGGAGGCGTTGCGCGAAAACTATCCGACCTCCCTCTATCTCGATATCCATCGGTGGTGGCGGGACGGCTTCCTCGTCGCCGATCTCGACGGTCACCCGGTCGGCTTCCTCGCCGCCGTAATCAGCGCCGACGGCCAGGCCCGCATCCTGATGTTCGCGGTCACATCCGGCTTCCGAAAGCGCGGAATCGGGAGCCAACTCATGAATGCGTTCGTCCAGGTCTGCGCGATGCGGGGCATCCGCCAAATCGAACTCGAGGTACGCATCTCGAACGACGACGCGATTCGCTTCTACAAGACGTACGGTTTCGAAATCGCGGCGACTCTAGAGAAGTTCTACACGGACGGCGAGGACGGCTATAAAATGATTAAGCGGCTGTGACGTGAGTCGTCACTGGTAGCCTTGGACGTCGTCCGCCTTGTGTTCGTTCCAGTAGTGGTACGGCGAGGACTCGCGCTGCGCGGACGAGAGGTCCGTCCCGACGCCGGCCGTGTACGATCCGTACCGCTCCCGGATCTGGTCTTCGATCGAGCGGGACACCTTGATCGCCCGTTGGACGTGGTCAGCTTCGATCAGCTTCGCCTGCTCCGTGACCGCGATGTCGCCGGCGGACCGGATGAGTCCGCCGAGCTCGCGCAACCGCAGGCTGAGGGCCTTGTCCTTGTTGTCCAACGTCTTCGCCCGCCGCCGCGCCTCCTCGACCACGACGCCGACCGCGTCTCGAGAGGCCGGGGGGATTCGCTTGTCCACGGCAATCTCCTGGGCGACGAACTGCGCGAGCTTCGCGCGATTCGTGTCCGAATCGGGCATCGTCGTCTCGACGAGGATCTCGTATCCGCCTCCGGTGATACGAGAGCGCAACGGCGACAGGATGTGCGGCAGGTCCTGGATGTTGCACGCGCCGACGAAGATGAAGTCGCACGGGACGCTTTCGACCTTCACGCTCGCGCCCGCGCTCTGCGGAT
>VBLR01000061.1 GCA_005878665.1 Methanobacteriota archaeon
GGCGCGCACCGCTGCGTGGCATGGGGAAGTCGTCTCGATTCACATCGCGCCGAAGGCGGAAGACCCGATGCGATCCCTCCAGACGGTACGGGCGATCGCGGGGAAAGGTCTCGAGGGTGACCGCTACTTCAAGGCGTCCGGCACGTACTCCGACCGGCCTGGGCCCGCCCGGGAAATCACCTTGATCGAATCGGAGGCGATCGAGGCGATGGCCCGCGATAACGAACTTGTCATCTC
>VBLR01000062.1 GCA_005878665.1 Methanobacteriota archaeon
GAACCGTGCTCCCATCTGGAGGGCCTGACGCGCCGCGGTGTCCTCGCGGGTTTGGTTCACCGAGGAGGACTTCGCGCCCAGATCCTCGTCGGAGGGGAGATCCGCGTGGGCGATCCGATCGCTCCCGCGGAATCGACCGAAGCCCGCGCGGTTACTCCGATGACGAGCGCGGATGAGCACTAACCGGTCCGAACGGATGCCGTCGACAGCGGACCGTCTCGGCATCGGGCACATCCTTAACTGCCCGTCCGCAATCACCGCCGGCGCATGGTGACGCCGCGGAACGAGACCGAGCGCGCGGTGTTCGAGCTCTGGAAGGAATTCCGGCCGGACGAGGCGTTCGTCCTCGGCCTCGACGAGTGCGCGGGGCGCCTGTTCGTCCCGACCCAACGGCGGGTCGAGGGCCTCCTGGCCAAGATCGCTCGGATCCAGAAGTCGGCAAAGAGCCCCATCGAACGGAAGCTCCTCGCCTCGTTCCGCGCGAGCCTCGAGCTCCGGGAGCCCGCCCGTCTCCCGCAGACCCTGCTCGAATCCTTCTTCGGCTACATGATCAAGGAGGGCGTCCAAGCGGGTCACATGAGCGCCCTGGCGATGGACGGACGGAAAGCCCTCGACGCGAGCCGGAAGCGCACGCGCGGCCCGACGGCCCCCGGTATGCGAGCTCTCGTCCAGCTCGCGTGCAACGGCCTCAACGAGATCCTGAAAGTCGTGGAGAGCGAGCTCCGCGACAAAGGTGCGCGGGCGGCGATCCAGTCGCTCGTCGCCGCGAACGGGCGATACGCCAAGGGATTCGACCTGCCCGGATTCGCCCCCGAGGGAACGTTCGACGAGACCTATGCGCTGTTCAAACGAACGGGATGCGGACTCGGCCGATCCCGCTCGTACGCGCGCGCCCTCCGAGATTTCTGGGACTACACGCAGACGCCGGGTCAGGTGGAGGCCGCCGGGCTCCGCATGATCCGCCGGGAGCTGCCGCATTTCAAGGCCTTGGTCGAGCGAATGTCCAACGAACTCCGTTGTGAGGCGACCGCCGAGGCCGTGACGAAAGCGCTGAAAGAAAAGCGAGGCTTACGTCCGGATCAGATCCTTCCGTTCCTTCAGGAAGTCCGGGAACCCGCGCAGCGAGTCGCCGACCGACACCTCGTTGCGATCAACCCCGGCTACGCGACGGAAGTCATCGAGACGCCGCCATACTTGGCGAACTCGACGCCGTCCGGCGCGGCGTATGGGCTCGACACCCTCACGGACCATTCGCGGGAAATCTTCCTCGCGACGACGGACGAGCGGAGCGCCGCGCGACCGTGTCCGGGAGAACTGCTGAACCTGCTCGTCCACGAGGAATACGGCCATTGCGTGCACGGCTCCAATTCGGCGAACCGGTTCGCTGCTTCACCAGACCTCTTGAGCCTCATTGGCTCGACATTCGTCTGCGTCTCCGAGGGGATCGCCTTTCAGCGGGAGCTGGAGTTCCTGCCCGTGCTGCAGGAAATCGCGGCGGGCAAGCTCTCCGGATCGGACGAGGATACCTTCGCGACGTCCCTGGAGCGCTGGGGCGGCATCGGGCGGGTCGCGCGGGAGTACGAGTTCCTCGCAGCGCTCTGGCGGATCGTCCGATTCTTGCGGGTCGTCGGGGACGCTCGAATCAATTCGGGCAAGCAGGATCTGGTTCGCTTCATCGAATGGGCCCATCGAACCACCGGGCTGGAGCGTGCCACGGTCTACTACCAGCTGTTCCCCGCCCACCAGATCATCGGACCCGGATACGCGTCGACGTACGCGATCATCGGTGAGCGGATCCGCGAGTTGCAGCAGGACGCCTTGAAACGAGGGAAGAACCTGCGCGACTTCAACGCGTACGCGAGCTCGATCGGGTGGCCACCCAAGTCGGTCTTCGAGGCCCAACTCGCGTCGTGGGTCGGGGCACGCTGAATCGTCCACGAGGGAATCGTCGCCTCGATGGAATCCTTTATGCAGGCATCCGCGATTGCCGCGCGCTTCCCCCGATGACAGGAGGATTTGAGACCCACCATGGCGGCTCGGAAAAGGGCGGGGCCGAAGCCGTCCGCCCCCAGGACGAAACGCTACGACATGGCGCTGATTCAGCGCGGCGCGCGTCTTCGCAGGTCCCCGTTCTTCGACAAGACTTGGGAGGCGGGATGCAAAGCCTATACGGTGTACAACCACACCTTCCTCCCGAGCTACTACGACGATCCAGTGAAAGAATACTGGCACTTGCTCAAACACGTCGCCCTATGGGACGTCGCGGTCGAACGCAACGTCGAGATCAGCGGACCCGACGGATTCGCGTTCATGCAGCTCATCACCCCGCGGGACATGACGAAGTGCCGGGTCGGCCAGGGCAAGTACGTCCTGATCACGGACGAGGACGGCGGCATCTTGAACGATCCGGTCCTGCTCCGCCTCGAAGAGAACCGATTCTGGATCGCGCTCGCGGACAGTGACATCCTGTTGTGGGCCAAGGGCGTCGCTCGCCATGCCGGCATGAAGGTGACGATCCGCGAGCCGGATGCCTCGCCGCTCCAGGTCCAAGGTCCGAAGTCGAAAGGCCTGATGGCGGACCTGTTTGGGGACAAGGTCACCTCCCTGCCGTACTACTTCTTTACGAAGACGGACCTCGGCGGGATCCCTCTTCTCGTCACTCGAACCGGTTGGACGGGAGAGGTTGGCTACGAGTTGTACTTGCTCGACGGCTCTCTCGGCGGGCAGCTCTGGGACGCCGTCGTGAAGGCGGGGAAGAGGTACAACCTCCGGCCCACGGGTCCCTCGGATATCCGCCGCATCGAGGCGGGCATCCTGAACTACGGCGCGGACATGACGATCGAGAACAACCCCTACGAGGTGGGCCTCGGATGGACCGTCGACCTCGACAAGCCAGGCGACTTCATCGGCAAGGCGGCCCTCGCACGCATCAAGGACGAAGGTCCGAAGTGGAAGCTCGTCGGCCTCGAGATCGAGGGCAAGCCGATCGAGTTCAACATGACGAAATGGACCGTGACCGCCCGAGGAAGGCCGGTCGGCCGAGTCACCTCCGCGATTCATTCGCCGCGGTTGAAAGCGAACATCGGGTACGCGATGTTGCCGGTCGTGCACGCAGACATGGGCACTGAGCTGATCGTCGAGCATCCGGATGGGCCGCGAACCGCGACCATCGTCAAGAAGCCGTTTCTCGATCCGGGGAAAGAAATCCCGAAGGCGTGACGCGCCGGGCCGAGCAGGAAAGTCAGGGACCGCCAAAGACCGGAATCGCCGCACCGGTGATCGGGCCCGCGTCGTCCGAGCAGAGCCAGCGAATCACGCGAGCGACTTGGTCCGTCGTCACCCATTTCGAAAAGTTCGCCTTCGGCATCGCTTCCCGATTCGACGGTGTGTCCATGATCCGAGGCATGACGCAGTTTACGCGCACGTTCGCGGCCTTCAGCTCCTGCGCCAAGCTCTCGGTCAGCCGATTCACGCCCGACTTGCTCGCGGAGTAGAGGAACGATTCTTCCTCCCCCTCGAGGGCCGCTTCGCTCGAGACGCTCACGATCGATCCTCTTTTCGCGGCTCGCATCGAGGGGACCACGGCTTTGCATGCGAGGAACGCGGACTTGAGGTTCAAGGCCATCGCCCGATCGAAGTCCTCCGCGGAGGTCTTCTCGACGGGCCCCGCCATGTACCCGCCAACGGTATTCACGAGGACGTCAATCCGCTTCAGTCGCGGGAGGATTTCCTTCGTGACCCGGTCCATCTCCCCCGGCTGGGTGACGTCCGCCTTGAGGAGTGTGACGTTCTTCCCGAGGGCCCCGAGGGTCTTCTCAAAGTACGGGATCTCGCGGTCCAAAAGATACACGGAGACGACCGTCGCGCCCGTTTCCGCGAAGGCTTTGCACACCGAAGAGCCAAGGTATCCCGTCCCTCCCGTCACGACGACGACTTTTCCGTCCAATCCGTCACCCGCCTCCAGTATGCCGTCGCGTTTCATCAGTCTGGCGGGTTCCGTCCAAACTGGGAAATCGGAGGGAGGCGATTGCCGAGGCGTGTCGGACGAGGTCCGCGAGGCGTTCGTCGCGCGGGTCAAGGCGATCGACCCGGTGTTCAAGCGAGGGGACCTGGAACGTTTCTGGCCGATGCTGCGCGAGCTGATCGGGATGGCCCCGGATCGCCGCGACCTCTCTCAGAAGAAATCTCATTACCTCGCGAGCTTGGCGGTTCGTTCCCTCGGCCGGGACGACCCGCGGTCTGCCCTCGCCTTCCTCGACTATGCCGACCGCTCGCTTGACCGGGCCCATCTCACCCCATTCCTCCTCGGAGAGCGAGCCGACTTCCGTCGCCAGGCCGACGTCGTCCTGAAGGCCCGAAGGCCACGCTAGCGAGAATTACGCCGTCCCGAACTGCAGGATTCGGGCGATGCGTTCGCCTCGAAGCGGCTGGCTTGCGCGGCCCATTCCCGGGAAGTCGATCGTCCGAACGTCGATCTCCTTGAGACCCGCGGCGTATCCGGCGACCGACTGCCGGTACTCCAACGAGAGCAGGTCGACGACGAGGTGGGGCTGCATCGACTCCAGGTACGCCGCCAGGATTCCCGGGAGACCGCGGTCGTGCCACCATCGGTTCATCTTGCCGAACGGCGGCGTCGGCTCCGCCATCGACAGGGCGTATGCGGGGACCGTGTCACGCGACGCGACCAGACCGCGGAGGCCCGAGGCTATGACGACTTCGACGTTCGGAGCGCGCTTCGACCACGCCTCGTCAGGAATGCTCATGTACATGTTGCCCTGGAAGCGACGGTACGCCGGAAGGAGTCCACCGGGGCGCACCGATCCTTGCGGGCTCTTGTGGAGGACTTCCTCCCGCAATCCTCCGAGCTTCGCGCGGACCGCTGCGGGCAACGCGGCGGCGATCGAATCGACCTCGGGGGAATCGGTCGAGCCGCCCCTCGCCTTGCGTGTGCTCTCCGGGATCAACACGATGACTTCCGGTTTCGCCATCGACCTCGTGAAAGCGCAATCGTGAATTAGCTCTTGCGACCCGTAGAGGGTCGAAGTCAGGCACGTTGAAACCTAGCGGGCGACGGCAGGACCCTCGGTCGGTCCCCCGCCGGTTTTCGCCGACAGCCACCGCGCGACGACGTCTTCGTGGCCCCGCGCATACGCGGTCGTCGGCACGGACCGTGGATCCTGCCACGAGAGTTCTGTGTACCACGGTGGGACGCGGATCCCATATTCCTTCGGCGGCGTCCCGTCGACGAAGAACCAAATGTCGTAGTGCATCTCCCCGGGCACCATCTTGGACGGATAGAAATCCGTCTCAGACCGGGGTTCGGAATATCTCAAACCGTGAATCCCGAGGGCTTCCTCCCCG
>VBLR01000063.1 GCA_005878665.1 Methanobacteriota archaeon
TACCTGATCGCGCTGAAGTTGGGCCAAGACCGCGGAACCCTAGGGTACGACGAACTCGATCGGCTCAAGGATCAGCTGCGGTCTCTCCCGCGGGCGGCGCAGTACGTGCTGAACAAGTCGGACGAAATCCGGGCCCTCGCGCAGAAATATGGAGCCGAGGCGAAGGACATGTTCTACATCGGGCGCCACGCGAACTACCCGGTCGCGATGGAAGGGGCGCTGAAGATCAAGGAGATCTCGTACATCCACGCCGAGGCGTATGCGGCGGGAGAACTGAAGCACGGGCCGCTCGCCCTGCTGACGTCCTCCACGCCCGTCATCGCCGTCGTTGCCCAGGACCCGACCTACGAGAAGATGCGGTCGAACGTGGGCGAGGTGAGCGCCCGCGGCTCCCCCGTCCTCGCGATCGGAACCGAAGGGGACAAGGAGCTCCCGAAGTTCGTCGACGACGTGATCGAGATTCCGTCCCTCCCGTGGATCTTCTCGCCGGTCCCGGTGAGCGTGGCCCTGCAGCTCTTCGCCTACGAAGCGGCGCGGATCCGCAACTGCCCGATCGACAAGCCGCGGAACCTGGCGAAGAGCGTGACGGTCGAATAGGACCGCGGGCGGGCGCAGGAACCTTTATCGGGTCTCTATCGCCATTCCGACATTGGAGGGAGTTTTTGGTCGAACCCAGCGCGAGTCCGCCGGGATCGCCGTATCAACCGATGATGATGCCGCCGCGGAGAGGAGGCATCTCCCTGAACAGCTTGGTCCTGGTGATCGGCTTGTTCCTCGGAGTGCTCATCTTTGCGGGGACGCTGTCGTTTCACGCCGCGCTCCTGATCCCCGTCCCGTGTCAGGGGTGTCCGGTGCCTACCGACCCCGCGGTCATCGCCTATCGAAACTCGATCCGGACCCTGGGCTGGGTGTCCGTCGTGACGATGGACCTGGCCGTCGCGTTCTCCGTGGCGATGGCGTGGATCGCAGGCGGATCTCGAGGCGAGCTTTCGGAGGCGACACGACGCGGCATCTTCGTCTTCGCGACGGTCTTCTTGGCGGTGTGGCTCATCTTTTCGTGGGCCGAGTATACTATCTTCCGAGTCCTGGTCCCGTTCTAGTCCTCTTCTGGTAAGATCGGAACGCCGCGCTTACGGGCGAGAAGCGATCGGAAACTCGAACGCGGAATTCCGGGAAAAGGGCTCTAGCGGAGCTTGAACCCGCATCGGCCACAAAACGTACCTTGTGGGGCGGACGGAAGTCCGCATCTCGGGCAGAACCGGGGCCAGGGCGTCGGGGATAGCGGGGCCCCCGTCTCCGCTGACGCAGCGCCTCGCGTTTCGTTCATGACCGCAGCGGCCGAACTCTCGCCCACCGGCCTCGGAACCGGCGCCCTCCGAGCCCGATAGCTCAACCACGCCAGGATTCCCACGAGGGGGCCGATCGTCAGGCCTAGGACCGCGACGAGGACAATGGCCATCGTCTGAGCCGGCTCCGGGGGTCGGAGGACCTCCGCGCTCGCGATCGCTGCGTCGAAGACCGGCCGATAGGCCTCGAACGAATCAGAGTCGGCGCTGCCGACCACGAACAGGACCCGCTGGTACCCCACGCTCACGAACACGGCCCATGTCTGCCGAAGATGGGGCCCGGTCAGGTTGACCTCGAAGACCGCCGCACGGGCGTGCGGCATCGAAACAATTTTAGGCTCCCCGATAACGATGTAGTAGCCGTATTGGTTCTGCAAACTCGCGAGCATCGACCGAGCGGCCGCGAGGCGGTAGTCGTCGGTATCCTGGACTTGGGTGAATCGCGAGGACACGGCAACCGTGGCCCCTCCCATCGCGCGGTCGGTCGCTACGAGATCGGCCGGCCCGATCCCCGGCGCGTACGCGTCGAAGGCGACGTCCCAGCCGGCGGGAACGCCGATGCGGAATCCCGCAGGCCGCTCCTGCGCGACGAGGGAAACGTCGCGGACCGAGACTGTGAGGGTGTCGGTCGCGGTGTTCGATTCGACGTCGGTCACCGTCAACGTGATCACGTACGTGCCGGCGTTCATGAACCGATACGACGGCCGGCTCCCGTACAGAACCTGGGTCGAGCCGTCGAGGAACGTCCAAGTCAGACTCGCGATCCCGAGATTGTCGGTCGATTGAGAGCCGTCGAAGGACACCAGGCCGCCCTCGTAGACGACTCGATCGGGACCGGCGTTCGCGGCCGGCGGGACCCGGTCCCGATTGACCACGATCGTGACACTGTCGGTCGCCCAGTTCGCGCCGTCGGTGACGGAGAGCGTCACGACGAACGTCCCGACGTGCTGAAACTGGTAGGACACAATCGTCCCGTAGAGCGTCTGGGGCACCCCGTCGATGAAGCTCCACGAGTATTGCGTGATGCCCACGTTATCCGCGGACGCGGAACCATCCAGGGTTACGAAGGCCCCCTCATCGACCGATTGGTCGGGGCCGGCATGGGCCACCGGAGGCGTGACATCCAAGACGGTCACGCTCGCCGCGTCCGTGCCGGAGTTCCCTGCGGCATCCCGCACGGTCAGGGTGACCGAATAGATCCCGGGATCCGGGAACACATAGCTCGTCGTGACTCCGTACTGAAAGACTCGTGGGACATCGATCGCGACGACATCGGCGCCTTCAAGGACGAGCAGCTCGGAACCGCGAAAGCGGAGCGCCGCGGCGTAGCCGGGGAAGCCCTGCGATCCGAGGAACGCGAAATTGGCAATGTCGTAGAAGGCGACTCCGTTCCCGGTCGATACCGCGATGAGGCCCAGGCTGGAGTCAAACACCGCGGAAGCGTAGCCTCCGGGAAGCCGCCCGGCGGACTGCATGTCGTCCGAGGCGTTGTCGCGCGAGGTGAGAAGGTAACCTCCGCCGGTCAAGATCAGATCGCGACTCACCCAGAGCGGCGTCCCGGGGTATGTCCCGAAATAAGGCCAATCGTATCCGCCGGTAAATCCCAAACCGGGCACGAAGTCGAAACGATGGACGCTCGGCGGATACAGCCCGTCGTCCTCCAAGGAGTACAAACGGGTCTCGGACGGATGGAGCGCGACGCTCGAATACTGCCAGATCGTGGCCGTCTGGGGGGATACGGTCCCATTTCGTGCGTTCATCATGTGGAGCGCGGACCACTGACCGGATCCCCCGGCCACGATCGCGTATCCGTCGTCAGTGACGAGGGTCCGGTACACGTCCTCGTCGATGAAGAACTCCCCGATTTTCGTCTGCGTCACCAGGTCGAACGTGGCCACGTAGCTCTGGAACGGGCCGAAGAAATAGTACCCACGCTCTCCGAACGGGATCCCGACCGCCATGTAGGCGCCTCGCGGGGCGACCGTAAGGGACATCGGGTACGTGGGCACGTGATTGAGCGGAAACACCCGGTCGACCGAGCCGGTCGTGAGGTTCACCACCGATACGTTCCGGCTCCCGAGGAGATACAGGAGCGGCCGTACCGGGTCGAACGCGGCCGCACCACCGATCGAAACACTGACCACGGGTCGGGCCGGGCTCGTGGCTGCCGGGAGCGCCCAGGTGTAATTGACAACCCCGACGTTATCGGTGGACCCGGAACCGTCGAAGGCAACAGGAACATCTTCGTTGACGGTCTGATCCGGACCTGCGTTGGCGATGGGCGGTGTCACGTCGGGCGCTGGGGCCAAGGCCCGGGTGGCGGTCGTCGTCAACAATGAGGCCACCACGACGACCAAAAGCACCACGCGGGCCAGCGACCGGTCGATCGACGATCGCTTCCCCGTCTTGCAACTCACGGACGGCCGAACCCTCCCCCGACGATGAATGACGATGGGTGTGCGACCTAGTTATCCTTTGTCTCGGCATGGACTCGGAGTACGCTAGAGCTGAGGCAAATCAAGCTTCCCCCAACTGCTGCGACCTAGGGTGGCGGCTGCGAGACGGATGTCAGACCGCGGGCCGCCGGTTCGGGCATGGATCCTCGCGATGGACAGTCGAAACTCGCGAATCGCGTCAACGACGACACGGAGGGCTTCGCCCCCAACTCCTATCGGGCGGGCTCCGGCACGTCGACGTACGTTGCCCGGACGGGTTCCGCGTCGCGCAAGCCGCCTGCAGAGGCTGGACTTGCCACGTCTCGGACAAGGGTGACGATCATCGACGGGCAGCGGTCTGGATGAACTTGATCACTTTTACCCCCTTGATTCGGCGGAGTTGGGCGATGAGCTCCTTGAGCCGAGCCGTCGATCCTTCCGCGACGAAGATTTGCAGGCAATCCGCTTCGTCCACGTGGGTGTGTAGCATGGTGCGGATTTCGTCGAAGCGGTGCTGAAGCATCGCGAGGTCCGCGCGCGGATTCCCCCTCCCGTAGATGACCGCGAGGATCACCGAGGCTTCTCCGCCCTCTCTCCCCCACTCCGTGACATCGATGAACTCTCGCAGCGCCTCGCGGACCGCTTCGCTCCGGCTCCGATACCGGCGCCGCTGGGCAACGTCGTCGAGGCTCCGGAGAATGGAGTCGTCCATGCTCACGCTGACAATGGGCATGCTACTAACAACCGCGCACCCTGTACTTGATGTTTATTAAGACCCGACAAATTCTTAAATAACGGCATCGGATGGGCAACGGCGCATGGTCGTCGCGACGCCTCCTTCACCGAGTCCAACCCGCGAAACCGGCGCCGCCGAAGACCTCCTCCGGGTCGCGAATCTCGGGGTTCGATTGGACCGCGTCCCGATTTTGGAAGACGTCAATTTCCACGTGCGGAGAGGGACCACGCTCGCCATCGTCGGCCCGAACGGCGCGGGCAAGACGACGCTCTTCCGCGTCCTCCTCGGCCTCGTGCCACATACCGGGACGGTCGAATGGTCCGGCCCCGTTCGGATCGGCTATGTCCCGCAGAGCTTCGTCGTGACGGATGTGCCGATTACCGTTCGCGACTTCCTGGGCTTCAAGAGCGGGGCGAACGTCGAAGAGTCACTCGCCGCCGTCGGTCTCGGAGGCGCGGCCCTCCCGAAGCGGCTCGACGTTTTGTCGGGGGGAGAGATGCAGCGCGTCCTCATCGCATGGGCCGTCCTCGATCGGCCGAATGTCCTCCTCTTCGACGAGCCGACCGCCATGGTAGACATCGGCAGCCAAGACATGCTCTATGAGACCCTCAATCGGCTGGAGAAGAACTCCAACATCACGGTCTTCCTGATCACGCACGACATCCACGTCGTCTCTCAGTATTCCGACGCGGTCTTGGCCCTCAATCGGACGGTCCGATTCTTTGGGGCATCGAGCCGTCTCTCGGAGCCAGATCTCTTGATGGAGATCTTCGGGAGCGGTTCGGGGCTCGCCGAGCACAAGCACGACTTTGGGGCCCGGGGATTCCGATGACCGAATCGGCAGCATACGGTCTCGTCGCGGGGATCTTCGTCGGGTTCGCTGCGGGGTACGTCGGATCCCTCATGGTCTTGAAGAGGATGGCCCTCGTCGGCGACGCGCTCTCCCATGTCGCCCTGCCCGGCCTCGCCCTCGGAATTCTGTTCAACTTCAATCCATTCCTCGGTGCGTTCGCGTTCCTGTTCGCCGCCGCAATCCTTACGTGGTATATCGAGAGGACGACGAGGTTGTTCCCCGAATCGATCATTGGCGTGTTATTTGTGACGGCCCTCGCCGTGGGGATCCTGATCACACCGGAGGTCGACTTGCTGGAAGCGCTCTTCGGGGACATCACGACGGTGACTCTGGTGGACGCGCTCCTCGCGGTCGGGATTTCGGTCCTGATCGTCTTCGTCTCGCGGCTCGTGTACCGGCGCGTCGTGCTGAGCATCCTGTCCGAGGAGCTCGCACGATCCACGGGGGTCAACGTGGCCCTCGTCAACTTCGTCTACCTGCTTCTGGTGACCGTGGTCGTGGCAGTCGGAATCAAAATCGTCGGCACGGTCCTCGTTGGCGCACTCGTGATCGTGCCCGCCGCCGCGATGAAAAACGTCAGCCGAAGTCTCTCCTCGTACGCGCTGCTGAGCGGTCTCACCGGGATCGCGAGCGCGGGGTCCGGAATCCTCCTGGCCGATTACCTCCGTCTGCCCGCGGGGCCGCTCGTCGTGACGGTTGGGACCGTGATCTTCGCGGGCGCCCTCGTTGCCGGATGGATCGCTTCCCGACAAGCATGTCCCGGAGATGGCGTGCTGTTCGCGATCGCCGGCGTTGTGGATTCTGTCGCCGCGGTGCGGGGCCGGGCACCACTCGCTCGCGTGACGCACCGCCCAGCCTGCCTTTTATCCGGCGCGGCGCCATGTCCGCGTGAAATCGGGATGGAACGATGGTCGACGATACGAATTTGGATGTCGCGATTCACCATGTCGAGCGGGTTCTGGCGGACCAGCTGAATTCCGTGAATAGTCTCTCCAACAAGGCGAGCGTCGCGCTCGGGTTCGTCGTCACCGTGTTCGGAGCGCTCTTCAGTCTGAGCCGCGACGCAATTCACGCGCATCTTGCCGCGGCGGGGATCTCGGCGGGATTCCTTGTCATCTCGGCCATCCTTCTGTCCTCATCCTACTTGGTGACGAGGTACGACGATCCACCGAATCCAATCGAGTTGCTTCGGCTCATCGACGGGGATCCGGAGCTCCTCAAGAGGAACGTACTCGCACACCTGGCGCAGGCCCACACGACGAATGAAGGAACGATATCCGAACGGTTTCGGTATTTGAACGAAGGAATCCTTCTCTTTCTTATAGGCGTGGTCGCTTTCATTGTCATGAGTCGTCTTCGTGTGAGCGGCGAAAGCTCGAAAGAGCGGAAAAAACGGTCCAACCCGGGGACGGAGACGAGCGATCCGTTCGAAATCCTGGGCATCGACCGGTCTATCGACCTGAGCAATCCGCTCGTCAAGGAGAGCAAGGCCAAAGCGTCCTCGAAGAAGCCCCGCCTCGCGAACGACTGATTGACGACGCGATCACGGCTTC
>VBLR01000119.1 GCA_005878665.1 Methanobacteriota archaeon
AGGACCGTCGGCAACCAGATCCACATGGACTACAGCCGCGTGGACTTCCAACCCGCGAACTTCACGCCGGAGGATCTGAAGCGGATCGAGGACGATTGCAACCGAGTCATCGCCTCGTCGCAGGCGGTCCGAATCTTCGAGGAAGACCGTGTCGCCGTGGAAAACAAAATCGACGATCGAGCCCTCTTGGATCTCATCCCGCAATCCGTGCGGCGCCTTCGGGTGATCGAAATCGGGAGTGCGGACTACTGCCCCTGCGGCGGCACGCATCTGAAGAACGTCTCGGAGATCGGAACGGTCCACATCCTCGAGAAGCGCTCCAAAGGGAAGGAGACGGACCGCATCGTGTACGAGCTCCTCGCCGGGTAAGCGGTCCCGGCGCCTTGGAACAGGGAGCGAGTGCTTATGGACTGCCAGCCCCTTGAATGGCAAGGTCATGAAGGCCGGGATCGTCGGAGTCGGAAAGGTCGGTGGCGCGGTCGCGTTCGCCCTCGCGCGAGAAGGCCCGTGGGACGAACTCGTCCTCGTCGATGCGGTACCCGACCTCGCGTGGGCTCAAGCGGAGGACATCCGCCATGGATTGCGCGTGTCCACCCAGCCTACGGTCCGCGTGGGCAAGATCGACGATCTCGCGGATTGCGACGTCGTCGTCTTGTCGGCGGGACAGGGGCGAAAGCCTGAGATGACCCGGCTCGACCTCCTGCATGCGAACGCCGGACTCGTGGCGGACCTGAGCCGAGACATCGCCCGCGTGGCAAGGCGCGCGAGCCTCGTCGTGTTGACGAACCCGATGGACGTCATGACGACAATCGCTTGGCAGTCGACCGGATGGCCGCGGACCCGCGTGCTGGGCTCCGGCACCCTCCTGGATTCGCAGAGGTTCCGGACGATCCTCGCGGACCACCTGAACGTCCCGTCCGTCAAGATCTCCGCAACCGTCCTGGGCGAGCACGGCGAGCGAGTCGTGCCCGTGTTCAGCCGCGCCAAGGTCAGCGGGCGGCGCCCGACGCTGTCGGCGAAGGACAAGGAAGAAATCACTCGACGGCTCCGCGACGTGAGCACGCGGGTCATCGCGGCGAAGGGCGGCACGGCGTTCGGCCCCGCAGGCACGACGGTGGAACTCGTGCATGCGTTGATCGGCTCACGGCCCCGGGTCGTGCCTTGCTCCGTCGTCCTCGAAGGAGAGTACGGGGTCCATGGCGTCGCAATCGGCGTCCCCGCGGTCCTCGGCACGGGGCGCGTCCTCGCTTTGGAAGAATGGCCCCTGGCCGACGACGAGCGAACGGCGTTCGAAGAAGCGGCGCGCGATCTGAAGGCGTTCGCGGAGGACGCCGAGGTACTTCTAAAGGCCAACCCGCGACCGTCCGGGTGAGAGGACCAGGGGGCCGTCACACGTCGACGGCCTTCGTCCCGTCCCAGATCTTCCGCGTCCCTTTCTCCGCGGCGGGGATGAGCAGGTCACGACTTGACTTCGTGGGGATGACAAAGTACTCCTCAGTCTTCCCCGACTCGGAAAACAGGACGAGCTTCACCTTGCCCCCTTCCATGGGTTGGCCCGTCTCCGGATGCAGGTAGCTGTATCGAACATAGCGGCCTCGGTCGATGAGGGAACGCACCTCGATGTCCCCTTTCTTCGTGCGTGTGAGGACCTCTTCCGGGAACGTCGTCATGGTCTCCACGGGGCAACGGGGGAAGGTCGGAAGAACGTAGCGACCCGCTCATACGCCGACACGTTGTCGTTTCGCGGAATGATTTTCAGCCGACCGCGGCTAAGTGATTCTCACCGGCCGACGGTCGCGTAGGAACCCTTATGGAATCAGGCCTACCCTCCGGGCCGAAACCATGTCCCAAAGCTACGAGACGGGAAGGGGAGCCATGGCCGAGCTCGGCGCGAAGCAGCCACACGAGCTGCTCCTGATGCTGGGTGGCGTCCTGGCCCTACTCCTGACCCTCGCGACCTATGGGATCCAGTGGCTGACGACAGGCATCCCGCAGAGCCAATACGCCACCGTGACGACGGCCGTGATCCTCAACGTCGTCCTCGGTGGGGCCCTGTGGGCCTCCTCCGCGATTACGCGGAAGAACCTGATGAATGGCGCCATCGTGGCGGGCGTGATCAGCATCATCCTGATCTATTTCGGCGGTCGGCCCGGCCAGATCGGCGGCATCGTCGGGATCCTCGGCGCAATCCTCGCGGCGGCGAAGCCGTACCTCCCCTGGTCCCGACGCGACTAGGCCGGCATTTTCGGCCTGGCACTCCGAAGCTCCGCCAGCGGAGCTCTTCCCCTTTTTTCGATCTTTATTCTTCTCCAGGCCCCTCTCATGAAAATCGTCCAACCACATCATCGCGGCTTGGCCCCGTGACCAGCTAGGGTGCGTAGAACCGAGCCAACTGAGGCGGTGCTCGGCCTATTCTGGTGGCTGATTCTCACTAACGTCAATGGGGCCGGAACCGATAAGGTCGGGATGGCGCGTGGGTCGCCGAACCATGACCCAGAGCTACGACACTGGAAAGCAAGCGATGGCCGAGCTCGGCGCGAAGCAGCCACACGAGCTGCTCCTGATGCTGGGTGGCGTCCTGGCGATCCTCTTGTCGGTGGCGATTTATGGGATTCAGGCGGCGAACCAAGGAATACCGCCGAGCCAATACGGCACCGTCGCGACGACGATTGTGATCAACGTCGTCCTCGGCGGGGCGCTGTTGGCGTCCGCGGCCATTACGCGCAAGAACCTGATGAATGGTGCCATCGTGGCAGGCGTGATCAGCATCATCCTGATCTACTTCGGCGGCCAGCCCGGCACGATTGGCGGCGTCGTCGGGATTCTCGGCGCAATCCTCGCCGCAGCGAAGCCGTACCTCCCCTGGTCCGGACGCGACTAGTCCCACAGAACCGTCCCGTTTGCGCCGCACGTGCGGGCGGCGTACGCTTGCGGCCAGACACAATCAGAAAGGTCGCGGACTTCCGTACCGTGAGGGATTCCTGATCGAATCCCGGCCTCAAGCAAGATCCTCACCGCTCGAACAGGACTTCGCCGGCGCACTCGATCCTCTCAATCTTGTAGTACGGAAGACGACCGACTCGCGTCGCGAAATAACGGCGTTCCAGTGCAACGACCTCGGAGCCCGGTATCACGCGAAATCCCCCAGGCCGGGTCCTGTCTCGGTACACGATGTTCGCGTCCTCCAAGTGACTCGGCTGGCGCCAACGAAGCTCGTTCAGGACTTCGCGTGCGGTCCGGGCCATGATGGGGCACGCATCGCGCGTCGAGGACATCGTTTTCGCGGCACAAAGACCATATCGGCCCGACCGGTTTCGCGGTCATGGACTACCCGCCCCGCGTCCGGGCCCTCCTGGACCGAGTGAAGGCGACCCAGGGCGACGGTGTCGTGGTTCAAGCGAAGGGCGAACGCTACGAGGGTACGCTCATGCCGCACCACGGGTTCAGCGGCGAGGACATCCTCACGTTGAAACTCCCAACCGGGTACAATGTTGGCATCGCCGTCGGGGATGTCGAGTCCATCGAGGTGACGACGAAACCGCCCGTGACCCGACCAGAACGGCACCTCCCTCCTCCAACTCAGGACAAACCCACCGTAGCGGTGCTCGGCACGGGCGGGACTATCGCGTCGTACGTCGACTACCGCACCGGCGCCGTCCATCCCGCCGTCACCGCGGAGGAGCTCGTCTTCAGCGTCCCGGAACTTCTGGAGGTCTGCAACATCCGCGCCCGGGTGATCTACAGCATCTACAGCGAGAACCTGAAGCCGGAGAACTGGCAGCGTCTCGCGCGGGAAGCCGCAAAGGAGCTCGAATCGGGCGCTGCCGGCGTGGTCATCCCGCACGGCACGGACACGTTGCACTTCACGACCGCGGCCTTGTCCTTCATGCTGCGCGATCTTACAGCCCCCGTCGTCGTCGTCGGTGCGCAACGATCGAGCGACCGGCCCTCCTCCGACGCCGCGACGAACCTGCTCGGCGCGGCCCGGGTCGCGACGGCCGACCTAGGCGAAGTTGTCGCCGTCATGCATGGAGAGACGAGCGACTCGTTTGGCGTCATCCATCGAGGGACCAAGGTTCGCAAGATGCACTCGTCGCGCCGCGACGCGTTCCGATCCTTGAACGCGAAACCTCTGGGCCGCGTCCACCCGGACGGCCGCGTCGAACTCACGGAGCCTGTCCTCCCCCGGGCGAGGGGACCGACGAAGGTAGACGACGCGCTCGACCTCGAGGTCGCGCTCACCTACTTCTACCCGGGGCAGCGGGCGTCGGAACTCGAGGCGAGCCTGGGGGGCGTGCACGGCGCCGTGATCGCGGGGACTGGGCTGGGCCACGTGGCCCACGATCTGATCCCCATGCTGCACCGGGCGGTCCGGGACGGCGTGGCCGTCGTCATGGCGACCCAGACGCTCCAGGGCCGCGTGAACATGCGGGTGTACGACACGGGCCGCGATTTGATGAAGGCCGGGGTGATTGGCGCAGAAGACATGACGCCGGAGACGGCCTACGTCAAGCTGATGTGGGTCCTCGGTCACACCCGCGAACCTCCGGAGGTCGCTCGCGCGATGGCGACGAACGTCGCGGGGGAAATCAATCCGAGGATCGGCCTCGACGAGTTCGCGGAGTGAGTGCGACCGAGCGGGCTCGTTAAGCTTATCCTGCCCGCGGGGTTGGGCGACTCGGATGAAGATCGATCAGGTGGGGGAGGTGGGCGTCGTCCTCACCGAAGCGAACGAACCAGTCCTCCATGGCGGCGATCAGATCATCGGGTACCGCTCCCTCAAGTACGTCATCTTCAAACCGGTGGCCCTCGCGAAAAAAACGCTCGTCGAACAACGAGAGGGATGGGTGTGGCAGACTCGGCGACGGGTCCTCCTCCTCGATATGGAATGGCTCGACCTCCCTGGCGGCAAGAAAGGGAAACGCTACCACGAGATCCCGCTCGAGGAGACCATCGACGTGGTCCCGAAGCGTAGGCGGGTGCTACTCGTCACGGAAGACAAAGAACATGGCAAGGTCGTCTTCGAATTCCGGCCGTTCGGTGCGGCGTCTCGATTGCTCGCGTGGCTCAAAAAGGAGAAGGAGCACCGCCGGCAGCGGGAGGAAGGGACCCTTCGGTCCCCCTACCGCGAAGAGGATCGGGATTCGGGTCGCTAACGGCCGCCCGTCCGCGGGGGCGGTTGCAGCCGCGGGGCTTGCTGCGCTTGTCCCATCGGCGGGGCCTGCATCAGGGCCGTCTGACGCATCTGGTACGCCTGTTGCATTTGTTCCGCCCGTTGCTCCGCTTCCCGCCGTGCCCGCTGCCGTCGCTTCATCCGCCTCGTGTAGAGGAGGGAGCCGCTGAAGGCCAATCCCAGGATGAACAAACCACCCACCTGGGCCGGCGGGTTCCCCTGGTAGAAGATTCCGATGAATAGGAGGACCAAGATCCAAAAGACGATGTACCCGACGATCCGCCGCTTCGCGAAGTCGAAAAACCGACCCATGGACATTGCCCGTTGCACCCGGGGGCCAAGAAGCCATCGGTCTCAGTCGCGGCGGTGCGACTATCCCAAAGGTACATCGCCCGCGGTCGCGTTGGAAGAGACGATGGCTCATGTCCGCTCTCGATGAATACGAACGCATCTGGGACATGTTTCTGGAGACGCATCGCCAGACGCACGGAGAGAACCACGTGCCGACCCGAGACTTCAATTGCTGCGGCGAATACGCCGTCCTCATGGCCCTCCGAGCGACGTCGTCTATGAAGCCGGATTACCCGGAGCGGCTCCTGCTCCGGATGGCCGCGATGCCGGAGCTCGACCGCGACTTCTACGTGAAAAACCTGCTGTCGACGGATGGCGAGCCGGAGCCTTCGGATCCCGAGCCCCTTCGCGAGTACCGCGCGAGCCGGCGGTATCACATCTTGTGGTCCGAACTGAAAGAGTCCGCGGCAAGAATCGCGGAGCTCGAGCGAGAACTCGAACGAGCGAAGACTCGAAGCGCGGAACTTGAGGAGACCCTCCAGAAAGCCGGCGTCCCGGCGCCGTCCGCGGGGAAGGCTTAATCCCGACGCCTGGACTTCCTGAGTCGATGGACTACCGAGCATTGGGCCTGAAGGTCGGGCTCGAGCTCCACCAGCAGCTCGCGACACGGAAGTTGTTTTGCGAATGCGAATCCGTCCTCGTCGAGGAACCGGGAGGCATTCGATTCCACCGCCGGTTGCGGCCGACGCAGTCCGAGATGGGGGAGATCGACGCGGCCGCGCTCGAGGAAGCGAAACGCCGCCTCACGTTCGTGTACGAAGCCACCCCGAATTCGTGCCTCGTCGAGGCGGACGAGGAGCCTCCGCACGCGCCGAACCCCGAGGCCCTGGACATCGCGCTCGAAATCGCCCTCCTGCTGGATGCGGACCCTGTCAACGAAGTGGACTTCATGCGCAAGATCGTGATCGACGGATCGAACACATCCGGGTTCCAGCGATCCGGCCTGGTCGCGCTCGACGGGCGACTCGAGGTCAACGGAAAGCGAATCGGTGTGCCCACGATTCTCCTCGAGGAGGACGCGGCCCGCAAGCTCGGGGAAGCGGAAGCCGAGGTCGTCTATCGACTCGACCGGCTCGGCATCCCGCTTATCGAAATCGCGACGACCCCTGACATCGAAACCCCGGAAGAAGCGCGGGAAGTCGCCCTCGCGTTCGGGTCTCTCCTTCGGGCGACACGGAACGTGAAGCGAGGAATCGGGACCATTCGCGAGGACGTCAACGTCTCGATCGAGGGCGGCGCGCGGATTGAAATCAAAGGGGTGCAAGACCTCCGCCTGATCGCCACGTTCGTCGAGAAAGAGGTCGAGCGGCAAGTGATGCTCCTCGGTGTCGCGGCAGAACTGAAGAGACGCAACATCACATCCGTGCCAGCGGATCTCCGGGATCTGACCTCGCTGTTCCGCGAGACGGAATCGAAAGTCGTGCAGACCGCACTGAAGAAGGGCGGCGTGGTCCTCGGGTGGGCGCTTCCGGGCTTTCCGGGGCTGCTGAAGGGAAAGCTCGGTCCGGAGCTGGCGGCGCACGCACGCATCGCGGGCGTCGCGGGAATCTTCCATTCCGACGAGTTGCCTGGATACGGAATCACGCCGTCAGAACTCGATGCCGTCCGCAAGGCCCTGGGCCTCGGCGCGTCGGATGCCTGCGTCCTCGTGGCCGACGATGAATCGAAAGCCCGGGCCGCATTCGAAGAGATGGGGTCCCGCGCGGCCGCGGCCATCCGAGGCGTTCCCCCGGAGACTCGGGAACCGCGGCCCGACGGGACGACGGCGTACAGCCGCCCGCTTCCTGGAAAGGCTCGCATGTATCCGGAGACGGACGTGCCGCCGATCCGCATTACCACGGAACGCCTCCGGCGGATCCGCGAGCACCTCCCCGAAAGGCCCGACGTCACGATCGCGAGGCTCGCTCGGGAATACGGGATTCACGAGCAGCAGACTCGGCAGCTCGTCCAAGAGGGGAGCGACGCCGCTTTCGAGATGATCGCGCACGAGTTCGGAGAGGCGAAGCTCGTCGCCTCGGTCCTCCTCTACACGTTTGGAGAGCTTCGACGAGAAGGATTCGACGTCGATGAAATTCCCTTGGACCATCTGCGGGAACTCTTCTCGTTACTGAAGGCGGGACGCTTCGCGAAGGAAGCAACGCCGGAACTCGTCCGGGAAATGGCGCGCACCCGCTCTCGTGCGTCCGAGGCCCTCGCGGTCCTCGGCGTCACGCGGATGAGTCGCGAAGATCTCGAGTCAATCGTCGACGAGGTGCTGCGGGCTTCACACGATCTCATCTCCGCTCGCGGGGATGCTGCGGAAAAAGCGCTCATGGGCCAAGTGATGGAGCGCGTGCGAGGCCGCGCCGATGGGAGGTTGGTGAGCGAGGTCCTCCACGCGCACCTCGAGGCTCAACTCAAGGAGAAACCGAAGGGAAGGAAGAAAAAAGGGTAAAGGCTCCACAACGAGGTCAGGCGCCGTGAATCATCAGCGCTTGCCTTTCTTGGATTTCTTCGCGGTCTTTTTCGATGCCATGGTGGGGTCTAACTCCTCCTCGGGGCCAGGCCCCGGTTAATAGGACGTCATTTAGCAGGTCACCTCTTAAACATGGGTTGGGAATTCCCCGACGCCGCATCCAGGGTTACCGAGCTCGAACGGACCTTATACTCGCATTGCGTTCCTCCTTGAGGGGATGCGTACGGGCTACTCGATCGGCTTCGAACACGTCTTGACCAACCGCACGACCGAGGACGCATTCCAGATTGTCGAAGGATGGTTGCGCGACGAGAAGGCCAACATCAAAAGCGCGCAACCTCCGAGTCGAATCGAAGCCTCCCACGGGAGAACCCTTCAACCGATGGGCTGGAAGAAGGATGCGAAAAAGACGATGACCTTTGAGCTTGTGCGGCAAGGCCCGAATATCCTCGTCCGTGTGGCCATCGCGCCTCCGATTCTCAACATCTCGGATGTCACGTCACGCGAGGATCAGGCGCGAGCGAACTGGAACGAACTCCTGGCGGAACTCTGGACGCGATTCGGTGAAAGCGATGCAGTCCGCGAAGCGATCGCAAGACCTCCCGTCGATTGGAATGCGTCGCGGACGAGGGGCAAGATAATGGCCGCGTCGGGACTCATCTTCCTTGGGATTCTTGTCGTCGTCATCGCCCTCTTACCGCAACAGGCCATTTACGCTGCCCCTCCGTTCGGCGCCTTGGGGGCAATCCTCCTCGTCAACGGTGCGATGACCGTTCGCGCCGGAACCAAGGGACTCGCGAAGCAACGGGAAGCCCAACGCTGACGGAGCCGGCGGGGAGGAATCGTTAAGCCCCTTGGCATCATCGCCAACCTGGGGAGCAGTGCTGAAGGTCTACATCTCGATCGACATGGAGGGAATTTGCGGCGTTGTCCGCGAGATCGAGACGGATCCGAGCAAGGGCGGCGAAGCCTACCAGCAGAGCCGACACCTGATGACCCAGGAAGCAAATGCCGCAATCGAAGGATGTATGAAGGCGGGCGCCACGGAAGTCTTGATCGCAGATTCCCATTGGAACTTCGACAACCTGATCCCCGAAGAGCTGAACGACGCGGCCACCCTACTCCGGGGGACGCCGCGCGGATTCTCGATGGTGCAAGACCTCGACGCATCCTACGACGCCACCTTGTTCGTCGGATATCATGCAAGGGCCGGCACGCCCCGTGCGATCCTCGATCACACGTACAATGGAACGATCGCCGCGGTGCAGGTGAATGGCACCGAGGTCGGCGAGACTGGGATCAACGCGTACCTGGCTGGCCACCATGGAGTGCCGGTGGTCCTCGTCACCGGTGACCGGGCCGTGACCGCCGAGGCGAAAGCCCTGATCCCGAACGTCCACACGGTCGCCGTGAAGGACGCAACGGGGGCCACATCCGCGAAGAACCTGCACCCAAAGAGAGCGTGCGAACAGATACGGGCCGAAGCGACGAAAGCGGTTCGAGACACGAAGACGATCGCGCCACTTCGAGCGAAGACCCCGATTCGGATGGTCGTCGAGTTCCGAGGCACGTACGCGGCCGATCGAGCGGAGCTGATCCCGACCGTCCGTCGCGTCGGTGGATTGCGATTCGAATTCGAAGCCGACGATTACCTGGAAGCATTCCGCACGTTCTACGCGATGGTCACCATCGCCGGCGGCGACTGAGTCGTCGCCTCCAGATTTTCCCTGACAAATACCTATATACTGAGAGATTTCATTCGGCGACGGTGAGAAGGGACTTGGCCATGGCGGCGAAGAAGGCCAAGGGGGATGACTGGTTCTCCTCCCTGGACGCGGAACTCGAGAAAAAAACAAAAGAAATCATCGAGGACGTCGGGGAGCAGAACGTCGCGCGCCTCGAGCTCAACAAGACGCTCATCGAGGACTTCTGGAAAGTCTGGAAGCGGTTCAACAAGATCAACGTACACTTCGCGCTCGAGCCGTCGTACACGAACTGGGCCGTGTTCCCCGACACGTTCCCGGATGGGGATTGGCACTGGCGACCCGGTTTCAACCCGGCCGCAGTCCAGACGATCCAGTTGCTCGACCGATCGATGGACCAAGGCCGCGTCGGGGACGCCCTCAAGGTGAACTATGTCGAGGCGGACGGGAAGATCCATCTCCGGGTGACGTTCGAGTACTGCGAGGGAGAGCACTACTACAAGTACAGCGGATGGAAACGCATCTGGACGATCCACACGCTGTACGAACAGCCCCTCGACCGGGCGAACGTGGACGACCTCCACCGGCTCTTCGCGGACCTTGTCCGCACATGGTACGAGAGCCACCTGCGACGAAACCGCGATGTCCTCATCAAGTACCTGAAGCAGACGTTCGAGAAGATCGAGACCTTCAATCAGTGACGCGGCCTCGAAGTAGTGACGCCGGTGATAACCGGCGGAGAGCCTATATTACGGCGACGAGAGAATTTTCTCCAACATGGAAGACCTGCTGTCCGGCGCTCTCCTCGTGCTTCTGGTCGGCGGCGCGGTCTTCGCGTGGGCCGACTGGCGAGTCCGGGCGCGGAAGCTGCCGCAGATGGTCGGTCCCAGCTGGGATTGCCCGCATTGTGGAGTGAAGAACGAGGCCGAACTGGGCGTCTGCTGGTCTTGCGGGGCCGGAATCAGTCGCTATGCCTTCGCCCGGGTCCGTGGCTCCGCTTCGGAGACCTGGCAGTGCCGGCAATGCCGCGCATGGAACAGCACAACCCGCCGCTCGTGCTGGTCGTGCGCGAGCACGCCGAGCAAACAGCCGAAGCGCGACGCGTGATCTCAGAAAATCCCTCTGTACAGGCCGCCATCGATCTGCGCGATCACTCCCGTGATGTAGGCCGCCCGGTCCGAGGCCAGGAAGGTAATCAAGTCGGCGACCTCCTCGGCCGTGCCCATCCGACCCATTGGAATCTCCTGCAACACCGCCGCTTGCACGTCCTCGATCCGGCGGCGCTCCTTCTCCGCCCGCGCTCGGTGCAGTTGAATCGTCCGGTCCGTCGCGATCCACCCCGGGGCGACGCCGTTCACTCGAATCCGGTCTCTTGCGACCTCTCGGGCGAGCGTCTTCAAGGCGCCAACGACCCCGAGGCGAAGCGAGTTCGAGAGGACCAGATTGTCAATCGGCTGGCGCACGGACATCGAGAGGATCGCGACGACGGCCCCGCCGCCGCGCGCCCGCATCGAGGGCAGGCACGCTCGAATGAGACGGACCGTGCTCTGGAACGTCAGCTCCCACCCTTTCGCCCACTGGTCATCGGCCAAGGTCTCGAACCCGCCGGGCGGCGGACCGCCGGCGTTTGGCACGACGACGTCCACGCCGCCGAACGAGGCCACCGCCCCGTCGACAAAGGCCTTGACTCCGTCGGCGCGTGACACATCGGCGGGGATGGCCGCGACGTCCGCGCTCGTCTCCCTCCGCATCGCTTTTGCCGCGTCCTCGAGCGACCCAGCGGTCCGCGCGCAGATGGCGACCTTGCAGCTTTCGCGCGCGAACGCGAATGCCGCGGCCCGGCCCAATCCTTGGCTCGCGGCGGCGACGAGGGCGACCTTCCCGCGGAGTCCGAGGTCCACGAAGCGCAATCGGGACGCTTCGTAAGAAGGATTCGCCTCGATGGACTCATTCGCGGACGAAGCCCCGCACCTCGCCGATGGGTTCGAATCCGAGGGTCTTGTACATCTCCTTGGGCGTGTCGAACAGGTCTGCGGTCAACACAACCCATTCGCACCGCGCGCTCGCCGCCCGCCGACATGCCTCGAAAATCATCGTCCGCGCAACGCCGCGTAGGCGGAAGTCCGGGTGGGTCGCGACATCGTCGATCCATGCGAAGGGGCCTCGCGCCCACACGCTGATCGTTCCAGCGGGTACCCCGTTCAGGTACGCCACATACGGCGTCATGCCGACGTGGCAGGATCGATCGTGCCACAGGCCCCAAAGCTGGTCCACCACCTCCCGGCTGTAGCCGGACGCCGACTCGGTCGCAATCTTCAGGAGTCGGAAGGCGTCGGCCGGGGCTCGCTCCACGGCAGGGCGAATCTCGACCTCTGGATTCACGATGCACGCCGGAAGTCCGACTTTCGCCATCGCCAACTCCGACATCGGTCGGAACCCTTGACCGGCCAGCTCCTCTTGGACTGAGTAAGCCTCCGCCGCATCCTCGAAGAGGAGCGCCTGATGCCGGACGGCGGTGCCACGGAACGCCTCGGCGAGGTCGGCCAGGATCTTCGAGGGCCCCTCCTTCGGAAGCGAAGCGACCCAGCCGAGGTTCGCCTGGTGGATCGCGTGGAAGCGTTCGTCGCGGTAGATCGTACCCCAGGAAGTCGGTACGCGCGAGGGAGCTTGCTCCCGCCACACCCGGAGGAACTCGATGACCGCGCGGAGCAGCTCGTCGGTGTCCACGGCGGTCTCGAAGGGGACCCGCGGAATGAACCTTGCGGCCCTACGGACCATCGATACTTTCGGCCACCTCGCCGAACCCCTTTATACTACGGGCCCATGCTCATTATCGAGGCGAGAAACAGACACGCCTCGGGAACGTGACTTCTGTGCGAGAAGAACTGGCGCCCCATGTCCATGACATCAACCGGGCGCTTGGAAACAAAGTGAGCGAGCAAGAGATCGAACGAGAGCTGTCGAGCTACCTGAACGTCTACCGGGTGTCCTTGGACACCGCGAAACGGTCGATCGTGAAGAAACACGGCGGGAACCCCGCGACCTTGGCGGTCGGCGTGAGCAAGACCATCCGAGAACTGGTCCCCGGGGAGCAGAGCGTGAACCTCCTCGCCCGCGTCGTGGCGGTGTACGAGAAGGAGGTGACCCCGCAAGGGCAGGAGACGAAGACGATCTTGTCCGGGATCCTGGGCGACGCGACCGCGACCGTGCCCTTCACGGCGTGGGAGCCCCTCCCGACGCCCCTCGCCAAGGGCGATGTGATCCGGGTCCAGAACGCGTACACGAAGGAGTACCGCGGGCAGGTCCAGCTCAATTTCGGCGTGCGCACGGCGGTCGGGAAAGAAGCACCCGATGCGCTACCGGAATTCAAGCCCGGACCGGGCCAGCCGTACGTCAGCAAGCCGACCCCCGTCCGCGTCGTGGACTTGCGGGAGGGGGCCTCGAACGTTGCGGTGACCGCCCGGATCCTCGCCATCGAGCGGCGGGAGGTCGAGGTGGACGGCAATCCGAAAGCGGTCTTCTCCGGCATCCTCGCCGATGAGACCGGCAAGACGCAGTTCAGCGCCTGGAAAGACTTCGACCTGAAGGCCGAAGAGGTCGTCCGGATCGAGGGAGCCTACGTCAAGTCGTGGCGGGGCATCCCGCAGATCAGCTTCGACGAGCGCGCGACGATCACGCGTCTCAAATCGGACCTCCTTCCGCCCGCGAGCGTCCTGAACGCGAGCCCGAGAATGTGGATTGAGGATCTCGCGGAACGCGGCGGTGGCGCTGACGTCACCCTGCGGGGGATCCTGATCGACCTGCGGGAAGGCTCCGGCCTCGTCTACCGGTGTCCCGAGTGCCGACGGGTCCTGCGGAAAGGCGCGTGCCGGCTCCATGGCGAGGTCAAAGGCGAGCCGGACTTGCGGGTAAAGGCCGTCTTGGACGACGGCTCCGGCGCCGTGACCGCGGTCTTCGACCGCGAACTCACCGAGGCGCTCTTGGACAAGACCCTGGACGCATGCATCGCCGCCGCGAAGGAGGCGATGTCGACCGACATCGTGCGCGACGAACTCGCGGACGTCCTCGTGGCCCAACCGATCGAGGTCCGTGGAAACGTCACATCCGACGACTACGGGCTGATGATGATCGTGGAGTCCGCGAAGATGCTGAAGGTGGACGTCCAAGCCGAGGCGCGCGAGATGCTCGAAGGACTGGAGGGACCCGCGTGATGCGCGAGGTCGCCTGGCGGCTCTTCGCGTCCGAGTACAACGACGCGACCCTCGAGATGAACGGCGGTGGGGAGCGAGCGCCGTCGTACGTCGTCACCCCCCTAGGCGCCAAGGTGAACCGCGTCTTCGTGGTCGGCGTCATCACGGACGTCGAGAACGTCGGGACGGACATTCAGCCGATGTGGCGCGCCCGCGTCTCCGACCCGACGGGCACGTTCCACATCTACGCGGGCCAGTACCAACCCGAGGCGGCGGCGACCCTGTCGAAGCTCAAGCCCCCCGTTTTCGGCGCGATCGTCGGCAAGAGCCGCGTCTACTCGCCCGAGGCCGGCACGGTGTTTACCTCGATCCGGCCCGAGCGAATCAAGGCGGTCGACGAGTCGGTCCGGGACTACTGGATCCTCGAGGCGTGTCGATCCCTCCGAAAGCGGCTGGATACGATGGCGGAGGCGCAGAAAATGGACCCCCTCACGAAGGAGGGCCTCGCGAAGATCGGCGTGAAGGAGGCGATCGCGGACGGAATCGTGCAGGCCGTGAACCACTACGGGACGGTGGATCTGTCCCGTTACACCGCGATGCTCGCGGAAGGATTGCGGTACCTCTTGCCGGAGTACCGGGAGCCGGCGAATCCGGGTGAGGCGACCGCAGAACCCGCTCCCGCCGCGAAGGAGGAGGCCCCGAGCGAGCCCGACGAGACGGAATTGAAAGTCCTCGAAATCATCGCGACGCTGGACAAAGATGGGAAGGGCGCGCCGTGGGAGGGCATCCTCGAAGCCGCCACATCCAAGGGAGTCGCCAAGGACGCCCTGGAGGAATCCATCAATTCGCTCCTTGACAAGGGTCTGATTTACGAACCGATCCTCGGACGCATGAAGAGGATCTGAGACGATTCGACGACAAGCGCCCAACGACTGCGCGCTCCGTCCCGGGTGGGACGACAATCGTCGAAAACGATTCGCTCCCGTCTACGTGGGCGGCAGGTACGAGCGGCAGGACCAGCACTTCTGGGCCGACATGCCAACTTTCGCGCCGCACTTGAGACATCGGCGCATCTTCGGAGCACGGTCCGTGAGGCGCTCGATGCGCTTGAGGCCGAGCTTCCCGGACGCGGCGCCACCGAGGCCGCACACCGCGCCGAACGAGAGGGTCATGAGGAATTGCGAGCCCGAGAGCCACGTCGGCACAGCCGTGGACAACGGCCAGCCAGCGGGCAGGAACAGGGACTGAAAGATGTAGACTCCAACGATCCCTCCGAGAAGTGCGCCCATGAAGCCCAGGGAGCCGAGGAACGTCGTCCGGCCGGAGAACACGCTGACGCCAAACAAGGCGAAGGGGAAATAGAAGTAAGCCAACTCACGCTGCGGGAGGAACAGGATTGGGATGCCCGCAAGGAATGAAAGCCCGACGGTTCCGAGAATTGTCAGGCCGAACCCTGCGAGTGGGTTACGAACGGATGCCATCGTTCCTCCGAGGCGCCTTGCCACAGCCGGCGGACCACTTCAACGTGCCGACATCGCTATGCGGAACTGATAATCACCAGTGCCGAAAGCGCCCGCGATGCACGCTGAGTGTTGACAAACGGCCCGCCATAGGACCAGGCTTCCGCTTGTCGCCGATATAACGATCTCAACGGACCGTCATTTGACGAGTGAGAGGGCGGAGGATGGGCCATGCGGCCCGCTGGCCGAGATTGATAAATATCCGGTATCGAAGATAAATTGTGCACGACGAATCGTCGCGGCAGGGGTCGAGCGCTGGGCACGTCGCGACCGTTTACAAAAGTGCTTTATCGGGTCGCGTTGGATTGGCGCGCGGATAGGGATGGCTCTACCTCGGGATAGTATCTACCTCAGCGTGGATGCGTTGCCGGAACCGCTCGAGCGCGTCCAGGTTCGGAAGGTCCCGACGGGGATCGCAGACCTGGACAGCATCGTCGATGGCGGCTTCCCGAGCGGGTCCACGATTCTCCTCTGGGGGGACGTGGGAGCCGGGATGCAGGAGTACGTTTACACGGCCGCATCGAAGACGGCACTGGTGAACGAACGTCCCGAGGCGCGACACTACTACCTCGGAGACCGCTGTGACAACTCCGACCTACCGACTCGGATCTGCTACGTGACGTTTTCCCGTTCGAAGGACATCATCCTGCAGGAGCTCGCGACATCCTTCAACGGAGACTACTACCGCGCCTTCCGGGATCACACAGTCTTCAAAGACTTCTCGAACGTCTACTTCCGGCACAGCGTCGTGCCGTCCTCCTGGACCGAAGAGGACGATGTATTCGATCGCCCGTCCGTGAACATCCTGGAAGAGCTCGTCACCTTCTTGGATGAGAACGCACACGATGCGATGATCGTGATCGACTCGCTAACGGACCTGGCCATTTCGGACATCGTGGAGCTCAAGGACCTCGTGACAACGATCAAAGGACTCCAGCGAGTGGCGAAGCGTTGGAACGGGCTCGTGTACCTATTGCTCACACGGGGAATCCTCGAGGCGCGACATGAACATCTCCTGATGGACAGCACGGACGGCTGCTTGGTGTTCGAATGGCGGACATCGGCTCGATCCAGCAATCGCCAACGATACATGTACCTCGAGAAGTTCACCGGCGTGCTGCCCCACCTGCCCCGGGACAAGATCGCCCGCTTCCCGACGATGGTGTCCTCGAATCACGGTCTCGTGGTCGTCTTCATGGAACGGATTTCCTGAGGTGGGACGATCGTCGAGGCGGAAGCAACACCGGCCGCGAAGGATGCGGGGGATGGCGGGCACCCGGGTGGGTTCGTGCTGACGGGCATCGATGGTCTCGATGAGATGCTCGGGCGCGGTGTGCCGACGGGACACATCATCACCGTCCTCGGGTCTTTCGGCACCGGCAAGACGACATTCGCCCTACAGTTCTTGATGCAAGGATTGATCAACGGCGAGAAGGGCGTCTTCATCTCCCTCGAGGAAGATGCCGACTCCGTCATCGCAAACGCCGCGTCGTTCGGCTGGGACCTCCCCGCGTACATCAAGCAGAAGAAACTCCACATCGTCAAGCTGGAGCCCGCGGACGCGAAAACGACGGTCACCCGAGTCCGATCCGAACTTCCGGAGTTCATCAAGCGAAGCGGAGCGTCGCGGGTGGCAATTGATTCGATCACCTTGTTGAACATGCTGTTCGCGGACGACAAAGAGCGCCGTGAGAAACTGTTCGCGCTCTGCAAGCAGCTCAAGTCGACGGACGCCACATGCATCTTCACGGCCGAAGTGAAGGACGACAACCCGCGGTCTTCGCGAGACGGACTCGTCGAGTACGTCTCCGACGGCGTGATCGGGCTCCGGTTCAACGAGCGGGAAAACGGTGAGGTCCAGCTCGTGATGCAAGTAATCAAGATGCGGCGGCTCAAGCACCCGCGTTCCGTAAAGCCGTACAGCATTACGGAGCAGGGACTCGAGGTCCACGGAGACATGGAAGTCTTCTGAGTCCTGCCGGATCGCGGTCGCCGGCGCAGAAGAGCATAAATATCCGCATCGACTCCGGAGGATGGCCGCCCCCGTGAAGCTCGTTGTTTTCGACCTAGAGAACACCCTGATTTTCAACGAATTCCTCCCGGAACTCGCGACGATCGTCGGGAAGGAAGCGGAGGTCGCCGCGATAACCCGCGCGGGAATCGATGGTCGGATGGACTGGGAGATGGGATTCCGGGCGCGGGCCGAGCGGCTCCGAGGGCTCACCCAGGCCCAGGTCTTGCGGGCGGCTCGGCAGCTCCGGCCGGTGCCCGGCGCGAAAGAGTTCGTCGACTGGCTGCACGCCCGCGCGAGCAAAGTCGTACTCATCACCGGCGGCCCTCGGGAGGTGGCGGAATCGGCCCTTGAGCTGTTCGAAGCGGACGCAGCCTTCAGCAACGAATTCCACTATGAGGACGGGGTTTTCACCGGCAGCGTCACGGTCCGGGTCAGTCCACAGAGCAAGGGAGCGATTGTGCGGGGGCTTGCGACGAAGTGGAAAATAGAGAAGGACGAGATCGTCGCCGTCGGGGACGGCGTGATGGATGTCCCGCTCCTCTCCGAAGCGGGAATGCGGCTCGCGATCAACTCCGATGGTAAGCTGAGGGACCATGTGGACTTCGAAACCTCGGACTTCCGTGACGCGCGGCGTTGGCTGGCCCGCCAGATGGACGGCAGGCCGGCGAAATCAGGCCCGAACGATTAAGCCGGGATAAGGTCCAGGGGTCCCTGTGCGAGTCGGTATCCTTGTCTTCGACGGTGTCGAGGAGCTCGACGCGGTCGGAGTGTACGAGGTCCTTGCGAAGGCGAAGCAAATCCACCCGAAACTCGACCTCACGGTCCGCTTCCGTGCCATGAAGGAGCAGATCACCGGTGCCCTGGGGATGAAGTTCCTCGCGCACGAGGTCCACCACGAGCTTTCCGACCTCGATCTGGTGATCGTCCCGGGAGGAGCCGGGCGCAAGGAAGTCGTCCAAGACACCGAGTTCCTGAAGCGCCTCCTCGATTTCGGAACGGAGAAGCCGATTGCCAGCGTATGCACGGGGGCGCTCATCCTCAGTGCCGCAGGACTCCTCGCCGGGCGGAAGGCGACGACACACCAAAGCGCAAGGGACGAACTCGGCGCCGTCGCTGACGTCGTCGATGCGCGCGTCGTCGAGGACGGCCTGGTGACGACCGCGGGTGGTGTCACGGCTTCGATCGATCTCGGCTTGCATCTCCTCGAGAAACACTTCGGCCCCGAGCTCGCGCGCGAGGTCGAGGAGCGAATCGAATACCAGCGCCCCCCGTGAGCGTTGAACCGGCCGTCCGCGTTCATCGCGACGGCTGCGGATTCACCCAAACTCCTAAGAGGTCTCGCTCATCTCCAGGCGCCGGGCAGGAGGCGGCATGCGGTTCCTCCGAAAGGGCAAGGTGAAGGAGGTCTACGAGGTATCGGAGGACGAACTCGAGTTCGTCTTCACGGACCAGATCAGCGTGTTCGACAAAGTGATCCCGACGCTCATCCCGCATAAAGGAGAGACGCTCTGCCGCACGTCGGCCCATTGGTTCAAGCTTGTTCAGGGGCTCGGCGTCCGCACGCACTTCTTGAGGGTCATCGACGGGAACCGAATGCGGGTGCGCCGCGTCCAGGTGATTCCCGAATACGATCGCATTACGTCGTCCACCCACAATTTCCTGATTCCCCTCGAGGTGATCGCCAGATACTACGTGGCCGGCTCGTTCTACGATCGGATTCAAACAGGCAAAATCCGGCCGGAATCGGTCGGCTTTCCGCGAGGTCATGCGCCGAAGTACGGAGAGCCCCTCCCGCACCCGTTTGTCGAAGTGACGACGAAGTTGGAAAAAGTGGACCGCGAGCTCACGGAAGACGAAGCGCTGGGGATTTCGAAGCTGAGCCGCGCGGAGTTCGACGCCCTCGTAGGGACGGTCCTCAAAATCGATGGACGTCTCAACGCAGAGGTCTGGAAACGCGGCTTGATTCACGTGGATGGCAAGAAAGAGTTCGCGATGGACGAGAAGCGGCGCCTGATGCTTGTGGACACGTTCGGGACCGCGGATGAAGACCGGTTCTGGGATCTCGAGGCGTACCAGCAAGGGAAGCAGGTCGAACTGAGCAAGGAGTTCGTCCGGCAGTACTACCGCAAGACTGGGTACCATCAGGCCCTCATGGACGCCCGGGGGGCCGGCCGGCCGGAACCCGACATCCCGCCCCTTCCCGCCGACGTCGCGAAGCAGGCGAGCGACCTGTACGTCGGCCTGTTCGAGCGTCTCACCGGCGAGAAGTTCCGTTAGGCTGCATTTTGGTAAAGGCGAAACAAAGTCTTTTAGTGAATGCAGTGATACAACACACGGTCGGGGTCTCCAGCATGGAGCTAAGTGTCTACGTCGACGGCAAGTTCTACCCACAGTCCGAGGCCAAGGTCAGCGTCTTTGACCATGGCCTCCTGTACGGGGACGGCGTGTTCGAAGGGATCCGCGCCTACAACGGCCGAGTCTTCAAGCTGGACCGCCACCTCGACCGGCTCTATCACTCGGCCAAAGCCATCGACCTGAAAATCCCGCACACGAAGGAGGAGATGGCGAACATCATCCTCGAGACGTGCCGGCGGAACGAAATCCGCGAAGGATACATCCGGCCCGTGATCACGAGGGGCAAGGGGGATCTCGGCCTCGACCCGCGGAAGTGCAAGAGCGGGCCGAGCGTGGTCGTGATTGCGCAGCCGGGCCTCTCGTTGTACGGCAAGGTGTACGAGCGGGGCCTGAAGGTGGTGACCTCCTCGTACCGGCGCGTGCCGCCCCAGAGCTTGAGCCCTTCGATCAAGTCGCTGAACTACCTGAACAACATCATGGCCCGGGTCGAGGCGAACCAGTACGGCGCCGACGAGGCCTTGATGCTCGACATCCACGGATATGTGTCGGAGGCCACCGCGGAGAACTTCTTCATCATCCGCAACTCGACGATCGTCACCCCGTGGACCTCCACGAACCTCCCAGGGGTCACCCGGGAGACGGTCCTCGAGATCGTCCCGCAGCTTGGCTTGAAGGCGGAGGAACGGCTCTTCACCCTGTACGACGTCTGGTCCGCGGACGAGGCGTTCATCAGCGGGACCGCGGCGGAGATCGGGCCCGTCGTCGAACTGGACGGTCGGACGATCGGAGATGGCAAGCCCGGGCCCACGACGAAGAAGATCATGAAGGCGTTCCGGGACCTCGTGATGACCACGGGTACGCCGATCGAGATTGCGGCGCTATCACAAAAGATATAGGTCGTCCACCCATCGGCGGCTCCGGTCCCGCGTGAAGTTCCTCGAGTACAAGGCGAAGGAGATCTTCGCCCGGTATGGCATCCCAATCCCGCGCGGAGTCACCGCTTCGAGACCGGACGACGTGGTCGACCCGCCGCTCCCCTGCATGGTCAAGGCGCAGGTCCTCGTCGGCGGACGCGGCAAAGCCGGCGGAATCAAGCCCGCGGATTCGCTTGACGAGGCCCGCTCAGTCGCCGGACAGATTCTCGGAATGGACATCCACGGGTATCGCGTGAAACAGGTGTACCTCGAGGAACGGCTAGACATCGGACGGGAGCTCTACGTCGGCCTCACCATCGATCGCTCGGCCCGAGAGCCGCTATTCATGGCGAGCGGGAAGGGCGGGATCGACATCGAGGCCGTCCCGCACGACCAAATCTACATGGAACACATCCCGGCGGTGATCGGGATCCAACCGTACGTTCTCCGAAGCCTACTGAAAGAGCTCGCGCTTCCCAAAGAACTCGGCGACCAAGTCGGGTCCGTCGTCCGGAACGCGTATGACCTGTTCCGGAAGGAAGACGCGGAACTCGTCGAAATCAACCCGCTCGTCGTCACGAAAGACGGACGCGTGGTCGCGGGAGACGCCAAGCTCGTCATCGACGACAACGCGGAGTATCGTCATCCGGAATACGCGAACTTGGACCAGGACCGCACCCCCCTCGAGCAAGAGGCCCACGACAAGGGGATCACGTTCATCCAACTCGACGGGGACATCGGCGTCATCGCGAACGGCGCGGGGCTCACGATGGCGACCCTGGACATCCTGAGCTTGAAGGGCGGAAAGGGCGGGACGTTCCTGGACCTCGGGGGGACGGACGACCCGGCGAAAGTCAAACAGGCATTCGAGCTCCTAATCAAGGCGAATCCTTCGGTCATCTTGTTGAACATCTTCGGCGGGATCACGAAGGCAGACACCGTGGCGCTCGGAGTCAAGCAGGCGCTCGAGGAGATGCACGCGAAGATCCCGGTCGTCGCGAGGATCAAAGGAGTGAACGAGGCCCAAGCGAAGGAGATGCTGCGCTCGATCGGCACGCATCCCGCAGAGACCGTGGAGGAAGCCGCCGAACTCGCGGTCAAAGTCAAATCGGGGGGCGCGTAGGCTGGCGGTCCTTCTCACGAAGAAGAGCCGAGTCCTCGTCCAAGGGATCACGGGCCATCAAGGGCAGTTCCACACGCGAGCGATGATCGACTTCGGCACGAAAGTGGTCGCCGGGGTCACCCCGGGCAAAGGCGGGTCGAAGGTCGAGGGGGTCCCGGTCTTCGAGAGCGTGCGGGAAGCCGTGCACCGAAGGCGGGCGAACGCCTCCATCATTTTCGTTCCGGCGCCGTACGCGAAAGACGCCGCAATCGAAGCGATCGAAGGGGGAATCAAGCTCGTCGTCATCATCACAGAACGAGTCCCATTCCACGACTGCCTTGACCTCATGCCGTATGCCCGGAGCCGCGGATGCACGGTCATCGGACCCAACTGCCCCGGACTCGCGTCGCCTGGCCAAGCGAAGATGGGAATCATGCCGAACCTCCTCTTCAAGGAGGGCGACGCGGGTGTCATCTCCCGCAGCGGCACGTTGACCTATGAGATCGTGAACGCCATGACCCAGGCAGGGTTCGGCCAGACGACCTGCATCGGGATCGGGGGGGACCCGATCATCGGAACGAGCATGGTCGACGCCCTCGGGATGTTCCAGAAAGACCGAAAGACGAAACGCATTGTCGTCGTCGGGGAAATCGGCGGGACCGCGGAGGAGGAGGCCGCGGACTTCATCAAGAGACGGGTCACGAAACCCGTCGTGGCATACGTCGCCGGTCGGACCGCGCCGCCCGGGAAGCGAATGGGCCATGCGGGGGCAATCATCCAAGGGAACCGCGGCACGGCCGAGTCGAAGGTCAAGGCATTCGAGGTGGCCGGGGTCCCCGTCGCGGAATACCCGGTCGGCGTCCCGAAGCTCCTCGCAGCCACGTGATCGAGCGCCCGCCAGGGAACCTTCAAATATCCGCCTGTGCTCCTTCGCCCGGGGAGCCCAGAAGGGCTGAGAGTCTCCCGCGTGAGGGAGAGACCCTTGGAACCTGATCCGGGTCATGCCGGCGTAGGGAACTCGAGGAATTTTCAGCCCGGGATCCTGCGGAGTCCGCCGAGATGACGGATCAGACCCGGCCGAAGTATCCGATGGGGAAGGTGAGCCGCCGCTTTTTCGAGAACGTGATCGCCCTCCACCTCGGCGCCAAGCGGGCTGACATTGCGGTCGGTCCCGCGAATGGCGTCGATGTCGGAGTGGTACGACTCCCTGACGGACGCGCGATGATCTCGACCACGGACCCGATCTACATCGTGCCTCAGTATGGATGGGAGAGGGCCGCATGGTTCTCCTTCCATATCCTGGCCTCCGACCTCACGACGTCGGGCGTCCCGCCGCAGTACATCACGCTCGATTGGAACCTCCCAATGGACATCGAGGACGAGCAGATCGAGACGATGCTACGAGTCATCGACCGGGAATGCAAGAAGTACGGCGCCTCGATCGTCACGGGCCATACCGGCCGCTACGAGGGATGCGCCTACCCGATGGTCGGGGGAGCAACGTTCCTCGCCATCGCGCCGAAGGACGGCTGGGTCACGGCCAACATGGCGAGGCCGGGAAACCATCTCCTGGTGACCAAGACGGCTGCTCTCGAGGCGACCGCCATCCTTTCGAACACCTTCCCGGACGTCGCAGAGCGGAAGCTCGGGGCGGACGTGACACGACACGCTCGCGCCCTGTTCGAATCGATGAGCACCGTCGACGATGCACTGGCCGCCGCTTCCGCCGGCTTGCGAGGCGGGGGTGTCTGGGCGATGCACGATGCAACGGAGGGCGGTGTGCGAAACGCGGTATGGGAGATGGCACAAGCCTCTGGGCTCGGAGTCGAAGTGGACCTGACGAGGGTCCATGTGGATCCGGCCGTCGTGGAGATCTCGAAGGTCTTCCGCATGGACCCCTTGGACGCGATTAGCGAAGGGACCCTCCTGATCGCCGTCGAGCCGGACGCCGCATCGGAAGTCATCGCTCGCTTGAAGAACGCAAAGATTCCCGCGGAAGACATCGGTCGATTCACGAAAAAGGGCGACGCGTGTCGGGATCGCGGCAGGCCCTTCCAGCCCGCGGACCGCGATCCTTTCTGGATCGCTTTCAGCCGAGCGATCGCCGGGGAGATTTCCTGAGGCCCCAGTCCCCGAAGGAACGGCGCCTCGGCGGCGTGTACCTCGTTGCGTCACCGCAGAAGCCTGTGTCGCGCCTGATGGAGACGGTGACGGCGGCGCTCGAGGGCGGCGTCTCCATGGTGCAACTGCGAGACAAGGGGGTCTACTCTCCGGAGGAGAAGGCCGAAGCGGGTCGAGGTCTCCGGCAAATCTCGCGTCACTTTGGGGTCCCGTTTCTCGTGAACGACGATCCGCCGCTCGCTCGTCGGATGGACGCCGACGGCGTTCATGTCGGGCGAGACGATCCTTCGCCTCGGACCGCGCGGGCGGTCCTCGGACCGCAGGCGATCATCGGGGTCACGGTGTATGGAAAGCCAAGCGAGGAGTCCGCGGCCACCGAGGCCGGGGCCGACTACATCGCCGCGGGACCGTTTTTCCCTAGCCCGACCAAGCCCGAAGAGCCCGTGTTACCAATGCACATCCTGGATGCGGTCGTCCGACGCTCGCCTCTGCCCGTGTTCGCAATCGGTGGGGTGAACGCGTCGAACGCGGCCCTCCTCGCGCGGCACCGAGTCGCGGGTGTCGCGGTCGTTTCGGCAATCATGGAAGCCCCGGATCCGCGGCACGCTGCAGAGACGATTCGACGCGCTTTCTCGGCCGCCTCGAGCGCGTGATGTGCGCGACGCGCGCACGCTCGAGGAAACGCGCGCGCGAGGAGTCATCGAACGGAACATCCAGCGACAAACGGTTAAATAGAGCCCCTTGCGTGCGAACCTTTCCGTGCGCCGACTCATCGTGACGGAGAAGTTCAACGCCTCAGTACGGATCGCGACGATCCTCAGTGGGGGGAAATCGAAGCGTGCGTACGTGGAAGGGACGCCCGTTTTCGAGTTCACCCAGGGCGACGACCGCGTGCAGGTGGTCGGCCTCCGCGGCCACATCATCAACCTCGACTATCCGGATGCGCTGAACGACTGGGCTCGGGTGGATCTCAAAGAGCTCGTCTGGGCCGAACCGCAGAAGGTCGTGACCGCGGGAAAGATCGGGGCCGCCTTGAAGAGCCTCGCGGCCCAGGCGGACGAGGTAATCATCGCAACGGACTTCGACCGGGAGGGCGAGCTCATTGGCGTGGAGGCCCTCGCGCTCATCCGAGAGGCACGACCTGAGATCCGGGTGCGTCGGGCCCGCTTCTCCGCGCTCACAAAATGGGACATCGAGGGCGCGTTCGCGAACCTGGTGGACGTCGACTATCCGCTCGCGTGGTCCGCCGAGTCCCGCCAGTCGGTGGACCTGGCGTGGGGTGCTGTCCTGACCCGGTTCATCTCGATTGCGTCGAAGCAACTCGGACGAGACTTCCTCTCCGTGGGCCGGGTCCAGAGCCCGACCCTCGCCCTGATCGTGGACCGGGAGCGGGAGATCGAAAACTTCGTCCCCCAGGACTTCTGGACCGTGCACGCGAAGTTCCGGAAAGACGTCGCCGGAGCTTCCGTCGAATTCGAAACGAGCCACGAGCACGGCCCGTTCTGGGCGAGGGGGGAAGCCGAGACCGCGATGGCCCAGGCGGAGAGCGCGCCGCAAGGCCGTGTCCGGGAGTACCTTCAGAACGAACGTGAGGAGCGGCCCCCGCCCCCCTTCAACACCACGATGTTCGCTGCGGAGGCGAACCGGATCGGGTTCGGCGCTGCTCAGGCAATGCGGATCGCCGAGGATCTCTACCAGTCCGGGTTCATCTCGTACCCGCGTACCGACAACACGGTCTACCCGTCGACGATCAATCTCCGGTCCGTCCTCGAGAAACTGCACGAATCGCCGTTCGCGGCGGAGGCCCGAGAACTCGCGGGCCAGGAGCGCATCGTGCCGAGCCGCGGTCGAACGGAAGCGACCGACCATCCCCCGATCTATCCGGTCCAAGGTGTGGGCCGGGATAAGGTGAAGCGCGAGGACCATTGGCGGATTTACGAACTCGTCGTCCGGCGTTTCTTGGCCACGGTGGCACCCAACGCGGTCGCGGAAGTCGCCGAAGCCAAGATTGACCTCGGAGGCCAGGTGTTCCTCGCGGAAGGCTACCGAATCAAGGAACTCGGTTGGCGCAAGTA
>VBLR01000064.1 GCA_005878665.1 Methanobacteriota archaeon
CCTTCAACGACGACGGCTTCATCGGCCTCCGCTGAGACGCTCAACAATCCTCCCCCCAACCAACGCCCACCCGCGAGGGCTTCGGGCGATCTCCGCCGCAAGGCGGGGAGCGGCCCTCGCGACCTCTTTCTTTCCCAGGTTGAGGGGCAAGTCGACGGGCAGTACCCTTGAACGAGGTCGACTCCTCGAGGCCCCGCCAACGTTCTTGCGTGGCCGAGGAATCCCGTCTCCATGGTCACTCACCGGGAGACGATTCCGCTCGAGACCCGCCGTGGAGTTCAGGCGATCGACATCACGGACCGCGTTGCGAACGTAATCGAAGCGTCCGGAGTCCGCGATGGCCTCGCGTGCGTCTTCACGCCGTCGTCCACGAGTGCCATCGTGACGAACGAGTTCGAACCGGGACTCATGGAGGAGGATATCCCGAACGCGTTGGAACGGCTCCTCCCGGCGGCCATCGAGTACGGCCACGAGCGCCGGTGGCACGACGGGAACGGCCATAGCCATGTCCGCGCCACCTTCCTCGGACCGAGCCTCACGCTGCCGATCGTCGACGGCCGTGCCGCCCTCGGGACATGGCAGCAGGTCGTCTTCCTCGAGCTCGACAACAAACCGAGGCATCGCGAGGTCGTCGTGCAGATCGTGGGAGATGGCCCGGCCGATGCATCGCGCTGAGGCGGCGCAGACCGGGGCGTTCCAACACAACCCATAATCGTTCGGTAGTCGATGTCGCCACCGATGTCCGGGCTCCTAGGAATCCCATGGCGGATCGGGTTGCGGCTCCGGGTCCTCGCCTGGGTCGAGGGGGTACTGTTCCTTGGGATCCTGTTCCTCGCGATCTACATCAAGCCGATCTGGCTCGCTGCGTTGGTCTTGCTCGGCGGATTCGCGATCTCGAGCGTCGCATGGATTGCGATCCTCAATCGGTGGAGTGCGCGGCACGCGGTGATCGCGAGGAAAGTACCTAAGACCTGATCCGTAGGGTCTCCCTGAAGTCCGGATAGCGACGGCGGCACTGGGCAGCGAATTCCGAAGTTGGAGGGGCAACTTTTAAGCCGACGGTACCGTAAGCCGCCGAGGGTCGATCCCATCCCGAAGGACGTACAGGGCGAGAAGGTCACGAACTCGTTCCGGCTCAACAAGGTCGGCGTGACCGGCGTTGTCAAACCCGTCCAGGTCCGTCGTCCCAATCGAACCGTCACGCTCACGACCACCCTCGATTTGTTTGTCGACCTGCCTCCGGACCAGAAAGGGTCGCACATGTCGCGCAATCTCGAGGCGATCAACGAGGTCGTCGACCGGTCCGTGCGCGAGCCGGTCGACAGCTTGGAAGAGCTCACGGAGACGATCGCGCGGTCTCTCTTGAAGCGGCACGAATACGCGACGACCTCCGAAGTCTGGGCGGAAGCGGACTACTTCCTCGAGCGCACCTCCCCTTCGGGCCGCACGTCCCTGGAGCCGTATCGGCTGGTCGCGCGGGCGAATGCTCGTCGGGGTGCCGCGGACGTCGAGCGTTCGATCGGCGTCGAGGTCGTCGGCATGACGGCCTGCCCGTGTGCGATGGAGACGGTGCGGGACGACGTCATGAAGGAACACCCGGAACTCACCCGATGGCCCGAGGGGGTGCCGATTATCACGCACAACCAGCGCAACCGGACGACCGCGATCTTGCAAGAGCCTCCGGGCCACGAGATCGAGGCCGACGAATTGGTCGACATCGTCGAAGAGTCGCTGTCCGCCCCGACGTTCGGACTGCTCAAGCGGCCCGATGAGGGTCGCCTGGTCGAGATGGCCCATCGCAACCCGAAGTTCGTCGAGGACGTCGTGCGCGAGGTCTTGGACCGGTTGCTGAAGCGATATCCGAAGATGCCGGACACCGCGTGGGTGCGGGTGAAGTCCGAGGCCGAAGAGTCCATCCACAAGCACAACGCGTTCGCGGAGCGGTCGACGACGTTCGGAGAGCTGCGTGCCCTCTAGAGTGGACCGCCCGAACGAGTCGGTCCCAACCGAGCCCGTCAACATGTTTACGGAGAAGTCGGGGCGGCACGGGACCCCTCTCTGGCTCCGGGACCGGCGCGTAAACATGTTTACGCAAGGCGTTCGATTGCGCCGGCGCCTCCTACGTCCTATCGAGCAGTTTCACGGATCTCCCCCAGAACGGCTATTATATGGCTGTGCATATGGGGAACCCATGCGTCCACGATCGACGTCCGGCGAGTCGGCGGCTGCACTCGTCTTGTTGTCATACGACGTGTCCGGGGCGAATCGTTCCGCCGCGTCTAGGGTCGCCCACCTGATTTTCGGTCGGAAGGATGCCGCCGAGGTCGCACCTCCGCCATACATCCAACGGCCCGGGGTCGTTTGGATCGGACAGTCCGTCTTCCTGCTGCCGCAATCGATCGCCGTGGAGCTTGTCGAGAGGCTCCATGGCCTCGGTGCGTCGGTGACGACCGCGCGGATCTCGATCCCGCGGGCCGAAATCGAGGCGTTCCGGCGGCGGAGGCTCTAGCCCCGGACCTCGTCAACATGTTGACGGACCACCCGAAATGCGCCGCCCGAGCGGCAAAGCCTATGGCCTCCGACGGCCTTCGAGGGCCCATGGCCGTGGCCCGCCTTTGTCACATCTGCCAGCGGCCGACCCTCCGAACCTGCCGGAGTTGCGGGCGACCCGCGTGCGACGAGCATATCGCGGGAGGCGTCTGCGTCGAGTGTCGCGTGGGGCGCAGGGGCCGGGCTCCGGGCGCCCGAGTCGCGTGATCGTCTCAGAGGATACGCTTCGCGTCCTCTTTCTCAATCCCGAGGGCCCGCAACGCGTACGTCAACGCTTTCTGGCGGATCATGTCCCGGGTCTTGTCGTCGAGAAACTGTTCCATCTTGAGGGGCGCCTTCCGCGCATATTGAATGGCAAACTCGGACCAGTAGAACGGAGCGTTCTCCTCGTCCAACTTCGCCGCGGCGTTGTACTGTTCCTCGGCGTCGTTGAAGCGCCCGAGGTCGACGCAGAACGAGGCGAGGGCGTCCCGGAACTGCGGGTTCTCGCCGTCCAACTCAATCGCCTTCTTGTAGAACCCCAGAATTTCGTCCGGTTCGACTTTCGGCACTCCGAGGGCCGCTTCGGCTTTCCCGAAGAACGCAACCGCGTTGGTCGGATCGGCCTTCGTCGCCTTGTCGAAGTGCTTGTACGCGGCATCGTAATCGAGTTGGCCGAGGGCCTGTTCGCCCGCGCTGATATCGTTCTCGGCGGTGGAGGGCATGCGAAGACCGCGCCGCAGATTCTCGGGGCGCAAATAAAGATTCCCACGCGATTCTCATTCGGGATGCGGCGCGGTCAGAGGACGGCGCGGTGGTCGCGGAGCCAGTCGAGGTCGCTCAGGTACAGCTGGCGGATGTCCGAGATGCCCTCGACGGCCATGATCAGCCGCTCGAGGCCGAGGCCCCACGCGAGCACGGGTGCCTTCAGGCCCATCGGCTCGGTCACCTCCGGTCGGAAGATGCCGCTGCCGCCGAGCTCCATCCATCGTCCGTCGGGGAGCTGGACCTCCGGCTCCATGCTCGGCTCCGTGTACGGGAAGTAACCAGGCCGGAACTTGGCGCGCGTGAAGCCGAGCCGACGGTAGAACTCCTCGATGACGCCGATCAGCTGGGCGAGGTTCGCCCCGTCCTCCATCACGACGCCTTCGATCTGGTGGAATTCCGGCAGGTGGGTGACGTCGATCGCATCCGGCCGGAAGACGCGGCCAATGATGAACGCCTTCTGCGGCGGGTCCGGGTGCTCGCCCAGCCATCGCAACGTGATTGGCGTCGTGTGGGATCGAAGCACCGCGCGTTCGGCTTCCTTGCGATCCCAGGGGTACCGCCAACCCGTGCTCCCGGTCGCGCCGCCGGTCTCGTGGGCCTCCGCGACCGCGCGCACGATCCCTTCGTCGGGAAGGGGCATCGTCGACGGCTTCGACAGATAGAACGTGTCGAGCTGGTCCCGCGCCGGATGGTCTTGCGGCTGGAACAGGGCATCGAAGTTCCAGAACGCGGAGAGGACGAAGTCCCCTTGGATTTCGGTGAAGCCCATGCTGAGGAAGATTCGACGGATGCGCTCGATGTAGGCGCCGAGGACGTGCCGCTTCCCCGGTCGGATGAGAGGCGCGAACGCCTTCGTGTCATAGCGTCGGAAGTCGACGCTCCGCCATTTGCCGGATCGAAGGAGGTCCGCGGTCGGCTGGGCGACCTCTTCGGTCAGTTCAATTCCGGCGGCGAGGACTTTCTGCCCCGCCGCGGTCAGCGCAATCTCGCGTCGGATGGATTCGCGCTCCTTCACGAGCTCGCGGCGAGATTTCAGATCGCGCACGAGACGCGGATCGATCGAATCCTCCGCCAGCTCTCCTTTTGCCAGGCGAGAGAGGAGGACTTCATCGGGCCCTTTCGCGTTCGCGGCCGCGCGCCCTTCGTTGGTGACGACCACGAAACTGCCGGTCGGCCCTTTGGAGACCTCCGCCCAGCCTTTTCGGCGTAGCCATCCGAGAGCGACCGCGAGATCCGCATCATCGAACTTGCACGCGGCCCTGAGCCGGCCCACCTCGATCCGGCCGCCCACCTTGATCGCGGCCTTGAGCGCCTTCCGCTCCGGCAGCTGGCGCCTCGCGACCTCGGGCCGCGCGAGACGGTACGAATGCACGACCCGCTCTTTCATCGTCACGAGGCTCTTCGCCTGGAGCCAGGAAGCCGCGTTCATGACCTCGACGAGCTCGCGGAACTTGCCCGCGGCACGAATCTCCTCGGGCGACGCCTTCGGAACCTTGGCGAGCGCGAGGAGGACCTTCTTTTCGAGGTAGCTCAACTCGATCGCGCCGGGAGGCATCCCGCGCCGCATGGGACCCTCGCGTTATATGTTTTTGTCGCGCTCGCCACCGGATTCTCTCCTGGGGACGGGCTTTCTCATCCCTGAGAACTACGACACGTCCTATATATGAGAAAACGGAACATCGCGCGGTCCGGTGAATCAGCCGACGCCTTCGAACGCACGAGCGAAAGCCCCGACCGAGGTGCCCTGAATGGAGGACCGGTTCCCGACCAACTACTCGATCCTCTTGACCGGCCCCCCGGGCGTCGGGAAGTTCGAGTATCTCGTGGAGCGAATTCGAGACGACCTCCGAAGAGGAGAGCGCGTCGTCTTCGTGACCTTGGACCTCCATCCGAACGAGATCCGGACGAGGGCGAAGGCCTTGCATCTCGACCTCGAGGCCGTCGAGGGCAAGTCGTTCGTGTTCGTCGACTGCTACAGCGCGACCACGTCGGAGCGGCCGGAGACGACCGCGGGGAAGAAGACGTTCCTCGTCTCGAGCTTCAGCAACCTGGAAGGGATCGGCATGGCGATGAGCAAGGCGGGCCAGGAGATCGGGACGCCCGTCCGGATTTACTTCTACACCGTGTCGACCCTGTTCCTCCACAACTCGTCGCAGGCAATCGCGAAGTTCTTCCAGATCGTCACGTCGCGCGCGAAGACGAACCTCGGCTTCATCCTGTACGCGGTCCACGAAGGCGTCCACGAACCGATGACGATGAACCTCTTGCGATCCCTCGTCGACGGCGTCGTCGAGATGCGCTTCACGGACGGCATGGGACACGAGGTCCGCGTGCACCACATGCGCGGGTACCAGGTCGACGCGTCGTGGCATCCGTTCGCACAACTTCCGGAGGCGGTGGTCGCGCGATGATGCAGTCTCCCCCGAAGGCGATGACCCCGCGCGCGAAGACCGGGATCCCGGTCCTCGACGAGCGGCTTCAGGGAGGTTTCCCCCGACCGTCCACGCTCCTCCTGTTCAGCGACAAGCCGACGGAGAAGCGCTTGTTCGGCGAGAACTTCGCGATCCAAGGCGTCAAGGCGGGAGAGACCTGCCTCTACGTGGACTTCTTCCGCGCCCCGCAGCTCGCCCGCGGGGAACTGAAACGTTTCGGACCGGCCGATCCGTCGAAGCTCGTGCTCGTCGACGCGACGTCATCCCAGCTCCTCC
>VBLR01000065.1:0-351 GCA_005878665.1 Methanobacteriota archaeon
TCTTTGCCGGAGACCCGCTCTTGGACCAACTCTCGCACTTCTGGATCTCCACCGGGGACGGAGTGCCCACGAACCTGACGCTGAACTCGTTCTTCTTCCTCCGGCCAACCATGTACCAGGCCGTCCCGCTCACCCCGACAACCCTGAAGCTTGACCTCTCGCTGGAGCACATGTCCTTCGTGGCGAGCGACACAGCTGCGGCTCTGGAGTTCAAGCTGACGTCCAGCCAGTTCCGGTTTTCCGCGAACGAGAGCGGCAGCTCGGACGGCGTGTTCACGAACGCGAGTGCCGCTCAAGCGTTCTTCACGTGGAGTCCGAATGCGACTGCCGACGGTGTGTCGTCCGCCGTCC
>VBLR01000065.1:437-5904 GCA_005878665.1 Methanobacteriota archaeon
TACCACGATCCAGTGGTCGGCCTGGCCTACGTCGGCCAACGCTTTTCCGCCGCACCGCCCGGACCGCCTTCGACGCCCGGGAGATCCGGCACTCCCATTTGGATTCCAATCCTCGCGGGGACGGCCGGCACCATCGGGGTCGGCGCGTATCTTGTCGTCCGGCATTCGCGGCGCCCCCCGCGCGTGTGAACCGCCATCCGACCGATTTGCGCCGCGACCGTCACTTGAGGATCTCCAGAGTTCCCTCAAAGAAATCGTGTTTCGCCCCCTGATCGTCGATGATGACAAGCGCCCCGTTCGTCCCAATGTCATACGCCTTGCCGGTCAGCTTCTCCTTTCCCATCGTCACTGAGACCCGCTTTCCGATCGTCGTGCACTGCCCGCGGTAGTCCTTCACGAGGAATTCGATCCGCGTGTTGCGGTAGCGGGAGTACAAGTCGTCGACTTGATTCAGGAGATAGTCGAGGAATTCTTCATTGGCGACGAAGAGGTTCACCTCTCGCTTCAGCGTCGTCGCCTTCGGCTGGACCTCGGCAGGCAGCTTCTCCAGGTCCACATTCGTGTTCACGCCGATGCCGACGACCACATGGTACACATCGTGCCGGTATACGCCCTCGGAGAGGATGCCCGCGATCTTCCGGTCCTGATACATCGCGTCGTTCGGGTACTTCAGGCCCGCGAACACTCCGAAGTGCCGTAGCGCTTTCACGACAGGCATCCCGAAGAGGAGGCCGAGGACCCACGCATGTGCCTCTCTCGGCCGCAGGATGAACGAGGCATAGAGCCCGCCGAGCGGCGAGGCCCAGGCCCGGCCATGTCGTCCGCGACCCGCCGCTTGTCGGTCCGCCCAGACGACGAGACCTTCCTCCACGTCGGACTCGAGGAGCTCCTTCGCGGTCTCGTTCGTCGATTCGACCGCGTCGAAGTGGAGGATCGTCCGGCCGACGGCCTTGCGGTTTGCTTCGTGCACCTCGCCGATCTTCAACGACGAGTCGGACGAGCGCGGAGATATTTCAACGTGCGCGTCAGGAGGCCGTCTGCGCGGGGGCGGGCCTGGGAGCCTTGGCCACATCCTGGCTCCGGAGGAAGCCTTCGAACATCACGGCAATCCCCACGAGCACGCCGATGTAGAGCGCCCAGGGGATATTGTACCGGGCCAAGGAGCCGCCGATGGCGGTGATCAAGGCGCCGATTCCGATCCACAAGTTGAACACGAGGCGAGACCGCCAATACGAGTACGCCGCGATGCCGATCAGAGCGACGCTCCCCGGGATCGTGAACAGATAGGAAAACGCCCGTACGTTGTCGGGCAGCGCCATCCCCGCGACCGGGATCGGCGAAGTCAGGGCGTCCGTGTTGACAGTCGCTCCCGCGACCGCCGCCGCGAACCCGACGGTGATGACCAAGGTGTAGAGGGCGAACCCAATGCCGGCGCGCCGGTTCACCAGGAACACCGAGCCGATTCCCAAGACCGCGACGAGGAGGGCTGCGAGGACGTAGTAGGCTTTGTACACGCCGACGGACCATCCATACGCTTCCGCCAAGAACTGCGTGAACGCCGTGACCGCATACAGCCCCAATCCGAGAGACCATGCGAGTTGGTACGACTTGCGGCGTCCGATCCACTGCGCGAACACGAGGGACGCGAACGCGGCCGAGATCACGGTTGCGCCGAGCGAGATCGCGGCGCCCTCGAAACTCATCGCGCGCGCACACCGGGACGCGTTAGATAAACCTTCTCCGCAGCGGTCAGCCTAATCGTGCTGAGTCCTCCCGATCCCCTTCCGAGGTTCCTCGACGAGCTCGAGGAGGACGCCGTGGAGGGCCCGAGGATGGACGAACGCGACGAGACGGCCTTGAGAGCCCGGACGCGGCTCGGCGTCGACGAGCCCGAAGCCCGCCTTCCCAAGTCGGGTCATCTCCTCCCGGATGTCCGCCGTGGCGAAGGCGAGGTGATGAAGACCCTCGCCCCGGCGCTCAATGAACCGCGCGATCACGCCATCCGGCTGGAGGGACTCGAGGAGCTCGACCCGAACGGCCCCCGTTCGAAGGAACGCCACGCGGACGCCTTGCGACGGTACCTCTTCCGTGAAGTCCGGCTCGAGCCCGAGGCGCCGATAGGCCTCGAGCGCCTCCCTGAGACTTTTCACCGCGATACCGACGTGGTGGGCTGGCCCAATCATACTTCTTGCCTCGGCTTGTAACTGCCGAAGGCCGTCCGGAGGACATCGCTGATCTCGCCCAAGGTCGCCTTCGCCCGGACGGAATCCAGGATCGCCGGCATCAGGTTCCCCTCGGACCGGGCTTCGTCCTCGAGCCGTTGAAGATGGGAGTCGACTTCCCCTTGGCTGCGCTTCCCTCGGAATGCCCGCAGCTGGCGGACGCGTTCCGGTTCGAGCCGCGGGTTCGTCTTCTGTACGGCGGCGCGCTCATCGCCCTCCACGTACGCGTTCACGCCGACGACGGTCCGCTCGCCGCGCTCGAGTTCGACTTGGACCCGGTACGCGGAATCCGCGATCTGGCGCTGGACCCAGCCGGTCTCGATCGCCTTGAGCATGCCCCCGCGGCGGTCCGTCTCGCGGATGAGGGCTGTCGCCTCCGCCTCGAGCCGATCCGTGAGCGACTCGATCGTGAACGAACCGCCGACCGGATCGACCGTGTTCGCGACCCCGCTCTCGTGAGCCAGGAGCTGCTGCGTCCGGAGCGCGACCCGCACGGCCTTCTCCGACGGAAGGGAGAGGGCCTCGTCCATGCTGTTCGTGTGAAGGGATTGGGCGCCTCCCAGGACCGCGGCGAGCGCCTGGATCGCGACCCGGACGGCGTTGTTCTCCGGCTGCTGCGCGGTGAGCGCCACCCCGGCGGTCTGCGCGTGGAATCGCATCTCGAGGGACGCCGGCTCCTTCGCATGGAATCGCTCCGCCATGATCGATGCCCAGAGTCGCCGCGCGGCGCGGAACTTCGCGACCTCCTCGAGCAGGTCGATGTGGGCGTTGAAGAAGAACGAGATCTGCGGCGCGATTACGTCGACGTTGAGACCTCGGGCCACGGCGGCCTCCAGGTACGCGATGGCGTTGGCCAGGGTGAATCCGATCTCCTGAGCCGCGGTCGAGCCCGCCTCGCGGATGTGATAGCCGCTCACGCTGATCGCGTTCCATCGCGGCACCTCGCGGGAACAGAACTCGATCACGTCGAGGGCGAGGCGCAACGATGGCGCGGGCGGGTAGATGTAAGTGGACCGGGCGACGTACTCTTTCAGGATATCGTTCTGGACCGTCCCGCGAAGCGACTGGCGGGCGATGCCCCGCCCCTCTCCGACCGCTACGTACAAGGCGAGCAGAATCGCGGCGGTGGCGTTGATCGTCATGCTCGTGCTCACGCGATCGAGTGGCAAACCGTCGAGGAGGGCGTGCATGTCGTCGACCGTGGAGATCGCGACGCCGACGCGCCCGACCTCGCCACGAGCCATCGGCGCGTCGCTGTCGTATCCCATCTGCGTCGGCAGGTCAAATGCGACGCTGAGGCCCTCGTTTCCTTGAGCGAAGAGATACTTGAAGCGCCGGTTCGTCTCCTTCGCGGTGCCAAAGCCCGCGTATTGACGCATCGTCCATAGGCGACCGCGGTACATCGTCGGCCTGATGCCGCGCGTGAATGGCGTTTCTCCGGGAAAGCCGATCCGGTCGCCGAATTCGTCCGTGGAAAGGGCTCGCGGCGCCACAAAGAGTGGAAGTGGCAGTCCTCCCTGCGTGCGTCCCTCCGCGGCGGCCACACCGAGGGAAGTCGTCTTCGCAGATTTCGTCCTCGGGGGAAGCTTCCGTTTCGAAGATACCGTCACGTCCGATGAAAGTCTTGGTCCGCGGATAAGGGTTCCGCGCAGTTACGGTTCGAGAGCCTCGAGGGCTTTCGGGAGATCTGCGAATCTCTGGATCGAGGCGTCGGGTCGGGCTTCTCCGATCGCGGTTCCATCACCATAGCCGTACAGCACGCCGACCGCCTTCATGCCCGCGGCGCGGCCCGCGAGGATGTCGACCGGACTGTCCCCGATCACCGCACATCGATCCGGTGGCACGCGGAGCAACTTCGCCCCGAGGAGGGGCAGATCCGGGTTCGGTTTCGGCCTCGCCGCTTGATCGCCGCCGACGACATCCTGAAAATAAGATCGGAGCCCCGCGACACGGAGCATGCGCTCCGCCTGCGTCCGCCTGCGGGTCGACATGGTCGTCATGGCCCGTCCCGCAAGGATGGGAAACGTCTCCGAGACACCCGGGTACAGTTGGATCCCATCGTCCACGGACCGGGAGAAGTGTGTGTAGTATGCGTCCGTAAAAACCTCCGCCCGCGGGCCTGTGACGCCTCGCAGGTCCCTCAGCTGCCGCTGCACGGGTGTCCCAATCATCGGCCTCAGCTCGGCCGAGCGAAAGGGCGGCGACACGCCGATCTCGTCGCACGCTGCGTTCATGGCGAGGACGATCACGTCGAGCGTGTCCATCAGCGTGCCGTCGAGATCGAAGAGAAGCGCCAGAGGCACGGAACCTGCCTCACGATCGTCAGTACGACTCCCAGCGGAGACCGAGCGGCTCGTGGACGACTCCTCGGCCCCGTGCAACTTCGCCGACGACCTTTCCTTGAACGTCCGGCCGCATCGCGCGAATCGCGTTCTTCGCGGCGTCTTCCGATCCCACGACGGCGAAGCCCATGCCCATGTTGAACGTCTGGTACATTTCCGGGTCCTCGATCCCCCCGAGTTCCTGAATCTCCCGGAACCAAAGGGGCGGCTCGAGGGGTTCCGTGATCCGGAACTCGACGTTCGGCTTGAGCCGGATGAGATTTCGGAGCCCGCCTCCGGTGATGTGGGCCATCCCGTGGACCTTTGCCCGTCGGAGCGCGCGCAGGACCGGTCGAACATAGATCGCGGTCGGCTCCAGGAGTTCTTCTCCCCAGGGGCGTCCGGATTCGCCGACCTTGTCGAACACCGTGAGCGACGCGTCCCTCAGGACTCGACGCGCGAGGGTTAGGCCGTTCGAATGGATGCCGTTGCTCGGGAGGCCCACGATGACGTCTCCGGGCCGGATCGCCCGGCCGTCCACGATCTTCGACTTCCGCACGACGCCGAAGCAGGTGCCCGCGAGGTCGTACTCGCGGACGAGCTCCGGCACAACGGCGATCTCCCCGCCGATGATCGAGACGTTCGCCATCTCCGCTCCCCGGTTCAGCCCCACGCCGATCTGGCGAGCGACCTCGCGGTCGTACGACTCGATCGCGACATAGTCGACGAAGGCAATCGGCTCGGCGCCGACGCAGATCATGTCGTTCACATTCGTCGCGATGCAGTCGATCCCGATCGTGTCCCAGCGGCGCATCTCCTTCGCCACGAGGACCTTGGTCCCCACGCTGTCGGTGCACAAGGAAAGGGCGTACGCGCCGAAGTCGACCAGGCCGGTGAAATGTCCAATCTTGGTGAGTGGCCTGC
>VBLR01000120.1 GCA_005878665.1 Methanobacteriota archaeon
TTCCGAACGAGATGGCTTTATCCCAGGTCCCGTTCCTCGGCCACCTCGGTGGGCCATGCAACGGAAGGTCGGTTTCACCCCTCGCCGCTTCCTGAAGAGAATCTGGCAGCTCGGGAACTTCGACGTGTCCCCCGACGGCCGGCTGCTCGCGTTCGCGGCGAACAAGGGGGACCAGTGGTCTGTTTACCTCCTGGACCTTCGGACGAAGAAGGATCGAATCCTCCTGCAATCCGAGCAGTCCGTTTTGAATCCGGAGTTCTCCCCGGACGGCCGGTGGATCGCGGTCCAGTCGGACTTCGAGGGGGACGAGAACTACAACATTTACCTCGTGCCCGTGCGGGGCGCGCACGTTCAGAAGATCACCGACACAGCCTTCGACAGCGCGTTCCCCCGATGGTCACCTGACGGCACGAAGATCGCCTTCCTCTCGAACCGAGATGGCGACCGAGACAACGTCTTCGTCGTGGACGCCGGCGGCGGCGACGCTAAGCAACTCACGAACGTGGATGACATCGTCGGCGAGATCGCGTGGCGTCCGGACGGTCAAAGCATCGCCTTCTCCGCGGGTGTGGGCCTCCTGGACTACGTCGGACTCGTCGACCTCGCCGGTCACATGGAGAAAATCGTCGCTTTCCCCGACTCAGAGAACGCGATCGGAGGGGACCTCGGCAGGCCGAGACCCTGGTCTCCGGACGGTCGGGAGCTGGCCTTCGTGTCGAACGTCCACGACCATGTGGACATCGGCGTGCTCGATGTCAAGACGAAGAAAGTCCGGTTCGTGGTCCAAAGCCGGTGGGACAAGACGATGCCTCTCTGGGCGCCAGACGGAAAGCGGATTGCGTTCCTGGAGAACCGCGATGGGAACGTCCAGTTGAGGACCGTTTCCCGAGACGGCAAGGGCGCCCGAGCGGTGTCCTCCGCGAAGGGCTCGGCGAGCCGGGCCGTGTGGACCCCGGACGCCAAGGGGTTGTTCTACCAACATTCCGAATTCACGCGACCCACCCAGCTCATGTTCCAGAGGGGCGGACGGTCGGTGACCCTGGTCGACAGTCTTCGCGAGCCCCTCCCGAGGGACGAACTCGCCGACGGAAAACTCGTTCGGTATCCGAGTTTCGATGGCCGAAGGATTTCGGCGTGGCTCTTCGTGCCGCGGAAAGATCGCCGCCGCAACGCCGCCGTGGTGGATCCGCACGGCGGTCCGGAGTCGCAGACGTTGAACGACTGGGACCCGCGGTTTCAGTTCCTCGCCGCCGAAGGGTTCACGATTCTCGCACCGAACTATCGCGGTGGGACGGGCAACGGACGCGCCTGGCGCCGCCTGAGCGACCGCGACCTGGGCGGTGGGGACATCCAAGACATCATCGCAGGTGGTCGCTGGCTCATCCAGAACCGCCACTGCGCGCCGGACCGTCTGGGGGCGATCGGCGTGAGCTATGGCGGGTACGCCGTCGCCCATGTCCTGGAGAAAGCGCCGGAGTTGTGGGCGGTTGGCGTGAGCATCGTCGGCTACTTCAACTGGCTCACCGCGACGACGAACGAGCGCGGCTACCTGCGGCGATACGACCGCCAGAAAATGGGAGAGCCCGAGGCCGACGCCGACCTGTACCGCAAGTTCTCCCCGATCTACTTCCTCGACGAAATCCGGGCCCCCGTCCTCTTCACCGGCGGCGCCCACGATCCGCGCTGCCCCGTCACCGAGGCGCGGGCGATGGTCGAGGAGATGCGTAGGATGGGCAAGGTCGTCGACTACCTCGAGTTCGCCGACGAAGGCCACTGGCCTCGCAAGATGTCGAACCAGATCCGACTCAATGAGCGGGCGCTCGCGTGGCTGAAACAATATTTGCCGGACCGCTGAGCCTCACACGCTCGCGCGGATCGCCTTGAGGAGCCAGTCCATGATTTCGGGATCCGCCTGAGTCCCCATCGTACCGATCCGGATCGTCTTGCCCCGCAACGGTCCGAGGCCGCCGGAGATGTAGATGTTGTGCTCGTCGCGAAGCCGCCGGACCAACCGGTTCGGGTCCACGCCGGCGGGAGGGGCGAAGCACGCGACCGTGTTCGACAACAGGTTCGTCGGTCCTAGGGGTGAGAAACCGAGCCCCATCAAGCCGTCTCGCAACCGCGCGGCGACTTTCACGTGACGGGCGATGCGGGCTTCGAGACCTTCTTCCTTCACGAGGAGTAGCGCGCGGTGGAAGGCGTAGAACAAGTTCGAGGAAATCGTCGTCGGCGTGGGATGCCACTCTCCCCACTCCCGCTCGTACCGGTCCCAGGTGTAGAGGTTGAGATACCACCCCTCGACGGTTTCCGGATCCGTCGCCTCCCACAGGGATCGAGCGACCGCGACCGGCGCGATGCCGGCCGGGGCCGAAATGCACTTCTGGGATGCGCTGAACGCGGCGTCAATCCCAAGCTTCGCGAACGGCAGAGGGATGCCGCCCAGGGACGAGACCGCATCGACGATCACGGCCGCGTCCGCGGCGTGCGCAGCCTCGACGATCGGCTCCAAGGGATTCGTGATTCCGGTCGACGTCTCGTTGTGCACCACCGCCACGGCCCTCGTCGGCGTCTTCAGGGCCTCCCGCAATGCCGGGATGTCCGGGCCCGAGCCCCAATCCGACGAGACCACATCCGCCTTCACGCGATGGCTGAGGAGGACCTCTCGAGTCCTCTCCCCGAAGAAACCGTTGGAAACGACGACCACCCGGTCGCCAGGTCGCAAGAAGGTGTATGCGATCGCCTCGAGCCCTGCGTGGCCTGGCCCCGCGATGGGGAACACGTGCGCGTCGGGCGCGGACCAGAGATCATGCAGCATCTCTCGCGTCTCGCGGTGGGCCTTGACCCAGGCATCGCCGTAGTGAGGCATCGCGGGCTTCGCGAATTCTTCGAGCACGCGCGGGGGGAGTGGGACGGGCCCCGGAATCAGCAGAAGCCCCGGTTCCATGGAATCGGTCAACGATGGGTGGGACGCTACTTCAAACTGCCCCGACACATTTTGTCACGGAACGGAAGAGCACGGTCAGTCTCGGACTCCATCCTCGGACACGCTGAAGACCGCCTCCGCCTCGGGCAGGTTCGGGGAGTCGATCAGTCGAGCAATCCGTTTCCCGCCCTTCGACTTGCGCAAGTAGACGCGGAACGTCGCGCTGTGGCCGACGATGTGCCCGCCAACCGGCCGGGTGGGATCCCCGAAGAACGCATCGGGCTTCGCGTGGACCTGATTCGTCACGTAGATTACGGCGTTGTGGATGTCTCCGAACCGCATCAGCTCGTGGATGTGCTTGTTCAGGAGCTGCTGCCGTTCCGCGAGCACGCCTCGGCCGATGTACTCGGCTCGGAAGTGCGCCGTCAAGGAGTCAATCACGATGAGCCGGATGGGGAAGTCTTGCGTCAGTTCCTGTGCTTTCTCGACGAGCAGCATCTGATGATGGCTGTTGAACGCCCGCGCAATATGGATCTTCTTGAGGATCGCCTCCGCGTCCAGATCCAATGCTTCCGCCATCTGTCGGATCCGCTCGGGACGGAAGGTCTGCTCCGTGTCGATCCACACAACCTCTCCGTTCAGGCCCCCATCATCCTCCGGACGCGTGACATTGACCGCCAGTTGGTGGGCAAGCTGGGACTTGCCCGCCGAAAATTCACCATAGCACTCTGTAATGGCCTGCGTCTCCAGGCCGCCTCCCAAAAGTTCGTCCAGGGCCTTCGAACAGGTCGTCAGCTTGGCCACGGACTTGCGGCGTTCCAGGATGACGTCGCCCGTCTCGAAGCCGCCGATGTCGACGGCCTCCCGCGCCGCGATGATGATCTTCTGCGCCACGTTGGTGCCGATTTCAGCGGCGTCCGCGACCATGGTGGGCGAGGCGACCGCCAGCCCCATCAGGTCCGTGAATCCGGCTTCCTTCAGCTTTTCCGCCGTCGCCGGCCCCACGCCGGATAGGTCCTCGATGGACTTGATGGCCTTAACTGCTACCGCCACCTTGTCACCGTCTTTCTCATCCTTGACCATACATAAGGCGGTAACACAGGGGGGTGTGTGAAACTATCGCTTTTCACGTGTAATGGAGGTAGAATTCGTCGGATTACGGTTCTCTAGTTGAACCGAACCGCCAGGTCCGGAACCTCGAGGAAACGCGACAGATCGTGGGCTTCATCCTTCGCCTTCGTTCGTGTTTCCTTGCTGAATGCCGTAAACATGTTGACGTCCACACGAAGCGTGCGAGGCTGGCGTTCATAAGACCACGTTCCGGCGACCCGGCCATCCACCAACACGACCGGAGCGAGCCATCCTTGATCCTTGTACACCTGCTTGTAATGGGCTCGGTCGACGAGGTGATCCCGGTCCCGATGCCCCAGCAAGTAGGGGTCGAAGCTCGGAAGCAGCCGTACGATTCCGGGTTCGGACGCCGCCTTTTCGAGTTCCGGGAGGTCCTTCCTCAAGAGGAACCCGCGTCTGCGGCCCGTGTCCACCTCGACAAGCTCGTTCCGGAGCCGGTCCAAGATGACTCGAATCCGCCGAACGTACACGCCGGACCATGACCACAGATCCTGGGCATCGGCCGGGCCGAACGCGCGGAGGTGCCCGCGAACCAGCGCGTCCTCGGCCTCCTCTTCCGACGGCATGGACCGTGGCCTGCGAAGCCATCGATCCACTCTCGTGAACGTAATCTCCTGGCCGTTGCTCGGGCCGAAGCACACGAGCCCCCGCATCACGGCGGGGCGGACGAGTTGCCACGAGGTGTTGGATCCCGTCGTCGTGCGCCCCCACCCCCCATCCATCCAATCCTTCGTCTTCGTCCCGAGCCGCTTCGCCAGATAGGCGACGAGCTGGACCCGGGTGAGCGGGCCATTCTTGAGGGCATCGAGGATCATCGCCGTGGTCTCTTCCTCCTTCAAGCCCGCGCCTTCGATCCATCTCTGCTCACGCGGCAGTCTTGTCGGCATGAGACCGCGGAGATACAGGAGGAGTTCGTTCGATGCCAGGAGATGCAACGCCCCTCGCATCGACCATGTCTTGACGATGGTCCGTTTCCGCACGAGGGCTCGCTCGACATCGTCGAGGGTCAGCTGGCGAAGGCGGGCCCAGAGAGCAATCCGCGCCATTGCGGTCACTTGCGCTTGGACTCCGCAGACATCTCCGACGACGCTCGGGAGCCGGCTGCTGGGGGCACGGAGGTCGAGATGGTGACGGTGCATGCGGAAAGCGGAAACCCGAGCCTCACTGATTGTGAACTTGTCGATTCGATCGGTCACGTTCGTCCGGACGCGAGAAACCATATTCATGGTCTAAGGGTTTGGGGCGTCTCGCGATTCGTTGCCGTCGATCGTCCGACCGAGTGCTTTTAACGCGCGGAGTCCCATCCTCTCCGCCAGTAAAGGTGATTGCCCATGGCCAGCTTGCCCGTCGATCCGCCCGTTCCCGTGGTTCCATTCAAGAACTGCCCGATCGCGACGAGCCTGGGAGTCCTCGGCCGGAAGTGGAGCTTGCTCATCATCCGGGACATCGGATGGAAGCGGGCCGACCGATTCAACGGTCTCTTGCGCACCATTCCCGGTCTGACCCCGAGGATGCTCGCCCTTCGTCTGGGCGAACTCGAAGACGCCGACATGATCCGGAAGGTCGAGGAACACCACTCGCCCAAGCTGGTCCGCTGGGCGCTCACGAAGAAGGGTGAGGACATCATGCCGGTGTTGATGCGCCTCGTGGCTTTCGGATCCCAATGGTTTCCGGAGCGGGTCTTCGAGGACGCGCAGCCTCGGAGCCTCGCCGAAATCTACCCGGAGAGCGTGGCCACCCATCCGTGGTTCACCGGCGAGCCTGAGTAGCCGGACCTCGCACTGGAGTATTTGACGGTCCTGGTTCTGAGGCCGTAGGGATTGGATTTTGGAGGGTAACAACGAGTAGAACAAGTCAAGATTGATTCTCTGTGCGAAAGAGTCCCTTTGCGCCGGAGAAGACCGAGTTTGACGTAGCGTAGAAGCGATTTCCGGTCGTCATGAAACCTCAACGTGAAAGGCTCGTGACGGAATTGACGACAGCGCGTGTGACCGTCCCCCGCGTGGCAATCGCTCGGTGGCGGGCTGCGATGGGCCTCATGGGTTTGGGCCTGGGGACTTCCGGGGTGGGACTCGCCTGGGACTTCTACGTCCACGAGATTGCCCGCGACGTCGGGGAGGTCGAATCGATTTTCGCGACGCCTCACTTGGTAATCTTCGCGGGGCTCGGGATCACGGCCTTGGGCTTCCTCCTGTCCCTAGTCTCGGTCCGATTCCGCGGGCAGCGCCCGGTCGATCCCGCGTAATCGGATGCGAGGCACGGGCTCGGCCGAAGACCCGGGGGAGGCTCTGCATCGAAGAAAACCGATGTCGGCTTGTGCCTCGGGGAGTATCACCTCCCCATGGACGCGAACGTTCTCGAGGGGGGAGGGCTGACGCCGCAAGCCGCCGTCGCAGAGATTCGCCGAATCGAAGGTCTCCATGGAGCACTCGCTCGTCGGGCGAGCGGCCTCACTTGGATGATTTGGGGCATCGTGGCGCCGGCGATCTTCATCAGTTATGCTCTGCTTAGCATCCTGGTCGGTTTCCCCGGGGATGGTAACGGGTACCACGCTCTCTGGATCTTGTTCCCTGTCCTCTGGGTGCCCTGGGCCGCCATCGGTTTCGTTGCCACCGCCACGCTCTGGCGCTCCGTCGGCCTCGTAATCCCGAGGCGTTCGGCGCAGATGCGGGAGGGCGTCTTCACGGGCGCCATCATCGTGGGGATCATCTTCGCCGGCTTCGCGGCGATTGCAGTGTCGCGGGTGCCCGTGGTCGAGTTCGCTTGGGTCCTCATGGCGCAAGGGGTCGGCGTGGTCATTGTCGGCCTGCTGGGCTTGAACTGCAACGATGCCACCGAGCGGCGGCTCTGGATCCTCGGAGGCATCCTCTTGGTGGCCGCAGCCCTCGCCGGCAGCCTCGCGCTTGGGAGTGAAGTCCTCCTGGCTCGTCAATGGTTCACGCTGATCTCCCCGCTGACGAGCGGGCTCGTCCTGTTCGGCGGGGGATTGTATCTGACGTCGAGGGCGTAGGCTCGGCGGTTGCGTGGCGCTGCCCTCCCTCGACCCCATCATCCATCAGGCGACGCGCCTCCGGATCGTGGCCCTCCTCTTCCGGAACCGGACCGCGGCGTTCACTTGGGCGCGGGACACGCTCGGCCTTACCGACGGAAATTTGGACACCCACACGAAGCGCCTCGAGGAAGCAGGGTACATCCGCCGGGGGCGGGTCCTCACGACCGGCGGCTTCCAAGTCCGACTCCGAATCACACCGGAGGGAGACGCCGCGTTCCGCGCCTATCTCGAGGCCTTGCGGGAGTATCTGGCACTCGAAACCGTCGAGCCGACACCGTCCACGTCGCTGCCCTCGACGGACCGTTAGGCCTCTGCGCGGGCACATTTTTCCATCCGCTCGCCATGCGAGATGCGATGCCGGGCCGATTGTCCTTCGACCGCGTCGCGGCGATTTACGACGAAACGCGGGGCCTTGCGCCGCGTGCGATGTCTCGCGTGCTCGCGGTCCTCGTGGACGAGCTCCACGGGAAACGGGTCCTCGAGGTCGGGGTCGGCACGGGTCGCTACGCCGTGCCTCTCCAGAAGAGTGGCATTCGCGTCGTCGGCGTGGACATCTCGCGCAAGATGGTCGAGTTCGGTCTTGCAAAAGGCCTGCGGGATGTCGTCTTCGCGGACGCGGCACGACTTCCATTCGCGTCCGGATCGTTCGATGTCGGCACGACGAACCATGTCCTCCACTTGATCCCGGATTGGCGGGACGTGCTGAAGGAAATCGCTCGGGTCACGAGGGAGACGTACTTCACGGTCATCGAACGGTCGGACCGCGTCGAATCGATTAAACGGGAATACGACGCGCTCGTCAAGGCAGCCGGGCATGATTGGTCCCACCCTGGGTTCCACGAGAAGGACTTGCCCGGACTCCTGAAACCCGACTTCGTGATGCCGGTGGGCCCGTTCCGCGAGACCCTCCTGGCGGACTCCATCCTGGAGGAATTGAATGGGCGCACATATTCGTCACAATGGGATGTCCCTGAGGAGATTCACCGCGGCGCGATGGAGTCCCTCCGGACCAAATGGAAGGGGAAGGAATTCCAGCGGTCGTACACGCTCGAGGTCACGTTCTGGCGCTCGGAGCGCCTTCCACAGATCGCAGAGGCTCAGAGGTCGTGAGGCGCGCCCGCGAACGTGACGAGCGCCTCCTTCTCGAGAAAGTGAAGGGTCCCAGGAATCACGAGGCAGTGTAACGGAGGCCCCAGGTCGCGGTCGGCGAGGTCGGCGATGGGCCCCGCGAACCCACGGACCTCCGGAGAGCCGACCCGGCTCAAGACGCAGCCGAGCGTCTGCGAGCCGAACTCAGATGTGTTGACGGCGGCGGCCATCCGAAGCAATGAGGCGATCGCATCCCGCGGTGCGAGGAACGACCCATCCTCCCGCAAGTCCAGGAGGACGAGGGTGTGGAGGCCCATGCGACGATTGTCCAGGATCACCTCGAGCGGGCTCGTGGGCGCAAAACCAGGGGAGGAGAACGGGACCGTCGTCGTGCGGCCGAACTTGTACACTTGGAGACCCAGCGAGCCTGCCGCGGAAGTCACAATCGAGACTCCGTGGACAATCCGAGTGCGAATCTTCGCCCTCGCCGCTCGCAGGCGGAGGTCGATGTGTGTCGTGGCCGACATCGGATCGCCCGGAATCAGGAATGCGACCGTGCGGCTTGCGGCGGCAGTGAGGAGGACTTGGCCGTCCTCCACTTCCTCGCGGCTGAGTCGGTGGATCTTGCGGTCGATGAGCTTCTCCACCGCTTCGAGTGACGCGCCCGGCAGTGCGGATGTGTATAGCTCCGCAAACACGACGTCGGCGGAGCGAGCCTCTTCCAACCCGCGAAGGGTGATCCCCTTCTCGTCGTCTAACCCGAGTCCGACGAAGACGAGCTCCCCCATCGAGGCGTGAGGATGGCGGGGAGGCTATTCTCTTTTCCTCCGCGATCGCGGACTTGAACGATCGTGGGTGAGCGAGCACAACGGACGTGTCGGAATCCGAAAGTCCTTAACCGCGAGAGGCGGAATCGCGGAGTCGTGCGCGCATGGTGTATCGTCGTCCCTCGAGAGCGCGGGGAGGAAATCCGGCGCCGGTTGATGGATCTCGGCCTGTTGCACGAGCATCTACGCATCGTCCGGGAGGGAGAACGGTTGCTCCTCCCTACAAAAGAGCGAGTCGACCTTGGTTTCCCAACGGAACAGCGGGAATTCGGTACGGGATTTGTTGCCGTTCGAAGCTACAAAGACGTCGTCGAGGTGCCGGACGCTCTGCGCCGATCCCTTCCCACCTCCTTTGATGTGATCGGAGATATTGCCGTCCTGAAAATCCCCGAAGAGTTGCAACGTTACCGCGAGCAAATTGGACTCTCGATTCTCCGGTGGAATCCGAAGATCCGGGTCGCCGTGCAGGATCGAGGGGTGAAGGGCGAGCGACGAGTTCGATCGATCGAGGTCATCGCGGGCGAGCGGAGGACGACGACCGTGCATACGGAGTATGGCCTTCACTACCGCGTCGACCTTGCCCAAGCATACTTCAGCCCCCGGCTGGCTTCGGAACGAAAGCGAATCGCAGATCTCGTCCTCGAAGGCGAAGTGGTCGCGGACCCGTTCGCCGGCGTGGGTCCGTTCGCCATCCTCATCGCGAAACGACGTCGGCCGAGGCTCGTTCACGCATCGGACGTGAATCCGGTGGCGGTCGAGTTGCTCCGTGCGAACATTGGGGCCAACCGGGCCGCCCGCGTCGCCACTCACGAGGGCGATGCCCGTCGCATCCTACGACAGATCGCGCCCGTCGACCGCATCATCCTCGACCTCCCGCACACGGCGTTCGACTACCTCCCGAACGCGTTCGCGGCAATCGGGGCTCGGGGGGTGGTCCACGTGTATCGCATCCTGGAGCGGGCGGACGAGCGAGCCGCAGCAGACCGCATCCGAGGCATGGCTGCGCAGGCCGGTATGGAGATTCGGGATCTTCAGCTCCACACGGTCCGCGCGTATTCGCCGACGCAACACCACGTCGCGTTCGACGTCACGGTCGTTCGAGCGTCACACCGCGCTGACCCTGATAGGTCCCCGAGCGCTTCTCGTACGTCTCCGACGAAGGAGACTCCAACGACAGGAAGACGATCTGGGCGAACCGTTCGCCGATCGGAAGCTCCAGGACATCGGAGCCGCCATTCAGCGCGCCGAAGGTGAGGGTGCCGGAGAAACCGGCATCGATCATGCCGAAGGCCGCCAGGACACCCCGACGGGCCCATGTCGTCCGAAGCCAGAGTTGACCCGCGAGGTGTCGGCCGAGCCCGACCGACTCCCGGGTGCTGACGGCAAACCGAGTCGCGGGCGGAACCTTGGCGACGCCGCGCGTCGTCCGATCGTTCGAGGATGGGACGAGGACCTCCTCAATCGTGACATCGTACCCGTTCGGCGTGAGGTTCTTCTCGTCGAACGGCTCGATCCGCAGCTCCCCTTTGGCCAAATACCGGCGGATATCTCCGTCCGAAAGGAGGGCCATTCCGTCAAGTATCGATTCGACTCCCATTAAGGATTGCGAGAATCACGCATGAGAGGCGGGCCATAGGGTATTTACGGCGCGCACCAGTCGAACGTCCGTCAAGAACGACACAGGAGACCCAACCATGTGCGCCATGACATTGGAACGCCAACCCGGCCGAGAAAGCTGCCCCCACGCGGATGCCGAAATGATCGGATCCAACGTGAATGCGGAGTTCATGCGGTGCAAGGCCTGCAACCAAATCTTCGTCCTGCAAGCCGGCCGAGTGTGGGCGATCCGCTCCACGCGCATGCCGGTCGTTGCGATCCGCTGATCGCCGAGCGCACTCGTCCCCGCAGCCTCCGAAAGTTTATGCGAATAGCGCAGCTTAGGCCGCGGGAGGCTCCGGGATGGACTTTCGACTCACGGAAGAGCAGAGGCTCGTCCGTGACACCGCGCAGGATTTCGTCGACCGAGAGCTCATCCCGCACGTCCGGGATTGGGAGGAGAAAGGCGAAATCCCGAAGTCCTTCTACCGAAAGATGGCAAACCTCGGCTTCCTCGGTGCCCCGGTTCCGGAGAAGTACGGCGGGGCCGGCATGGACTACGTCTCGTTCATGCTGCTCGTCGAGGAGATCAGCCGCGGGTCCTCGTCCGTCCGCACCACCGTTTCGGTCCAGACGTCTCTGAGCGAGACCTCCCTCATGTGGTTCGGATCGGAGGCGCAGAAGGAGGCGTGGCTCGTCCCCCTCGCGAAGGGGGAGCGGTTCGGCGCGTGGGCGATCACGGAGCCGGAGGCGGGGAGCGACGCGGGGAACCTCGCGACGACCGCGCGACTCGATGGAAACGAGTGGGTGCTGAACGGCCAGAAACGGTTCATCTCGAACGGCAGCATCGCGGACTACGTCCAGGTGTATGCGAGGGAACCGGGGACGAGGCGCCACGAGGGGATCTCGCTCTTCCTCGTGCCGCGGGATGCCCCCGGGTTCAAGGTCACCCACGTCGAGACGACGACGAAGCTGGGGCTGCGTGCGAGTCCGACCGCGGACCTGGCCTTCGACGATTGCCGCATTCCGAAGGAGAACCTGATCGGCAAGAAAGGCGACGGCTGGAATCAGGCGATGCGGACGCTGAACAGCGGTCGGATTGGCATCGCCGCCGGGGCCGTCGGCGTGGCCCGTGCCGCCTTGGAGGCCGCGTCGAAGTACGTGAAGGATCGCAAAGCGTTCGGCCGGCCGATCGGAGACTTCCAGCTCGTGCGGGAGATGATCGCTCAATCGGCCGTCGAGATTGACGCGGCGCGACTGTTGACCCTTCGCGCGGCGCACCTGCGGGACCTGGGGCAAGACAACACGCTCGAGGTCTCGATGGCCAAGCTCTACGGGGCCCAGATGGCCCAGCGGGTCACGGACTGGGCCGTCCAAGTGCACGGGGGATACGGATTCAGCGGCGCGTTCGACGTGGAGCGCTACTTCCGCGACGCCCGCATCCTCGGGCTGTACGAGGGAACGAACGAGATTCAGAAGCTGATCATCGCGGAGCACATCCTGGGACCGTCCTCGAAGAAGTGAGAGGTCCGACGCATGGCGGCCTCGGTCGGCGACTGTATCTTCTGCAAGATCGTCCGCCGGGAAGCCCCGGCGAGCATTGTCCGCGAGGACGGTTCGACGCTCGCGTTCATGGACATCCAACCGATGAACCCGGGGCATGTGCTCGTGATCCCGAAGGCTCATGCCGCATACGTCGAGGACCTGCCGGGTGAGGCCGTCGGGCCGATCCTCGAGGCTTCAACGGAAATCTCGCACGCGCTGCGCACGAGTGGAATCCGGTGCGAAGCGGTCAGCTTCTATCTCGCGAACGGGAGAGAAGCGGGACAAGAGGTGTTCCATGTCCACATGCACGTCATCCCGCGGTGGCGCGGAGACGGGTTGGGGCTTCGCGTGCGCACGGATCGCGGCCACCTCGCGGATCGGAAGGAGCTGGATAGTCTCGCGGCGAAGATCCGAGCCGCGATGGGTCGGTCAGCCGGCTGAAATCTGTTCCGTGATCTTCCGGATCGCATCCGCGGATAGGACCTTGCGGGCGGTCGGGAACAGGCTCGTGTTCTCCTTCCTGAAGTGGTCCCAAAGGAACTGGACCAAGAAGATCCCGTGTCGGTTGAGTTCCTGGATGGCAGGCCATGAATCCGGATCGCGGCGCAGATGCTCTCGCGCGTCGTCGAATTTTCCGATCCCCCGTCGTATCTCCTCGTGCTCGGACATGATGACCGTCACGAGCGTCCCGTAACGGCCGATCGCCATCTCGAGGGCCGGGAGAAGCGCCTCGTCCTCGAGGCGCAGATGGGGCATCAGTTCCTCCGCGAAGAATCGGACCGCTTCATCGAGGATGATGTCGTTCCCCTCGCGCGTCTCGCGGGTGGCCATCATCTCGTCCAAGGTGGCCTCGAGTTCCGTGAGTTTGTCGACGAAATCCTCGTGCACTCCGATGAGAGGAGCGAAGGGATCGTCAGACGTTTCGCCCATCGGCTGCGACTACCGACTGTCGGCGTAAAAGCCTGCGCCTCACGGTGCAAACCGCGCCGGCGTCCGCGGGAACGGTACGGCGTCCCGGATGTGCTCAAGCTTGCAGATCCATTGGATGAGGCGCTCCATCCCCATGCCGAAGCCGGCGTGCGGCACACTCCCGTAGCGGCGGGAGTCGAGATACCAATCGTACGCCTTCGGGTCTTCTCCCTGTTCCTTGAGGCCTTTCTTGATCGCCTCCAGGTCCGTCTCCCGCTCGCTGCCGCCGACGAGCTCTCCGACGCCGTCGCCCCCAATCACGTCGAATGCGAGGACGAGGTCCGGGCGTTTCGGGTCCCGGGCCTTGTAGAAGGCTTGCGTGATCCGCGGATAGTGCGTCACGATGATCGGCTTCGACTTGCCCTCGGTCAGCGCCCGTTCCTCCAGGGTGCGGAGGTCCTTGCCCCACTCGATCTCGACGCCTTTTTTCTTGAGTCCCTTCAGAGCCTCGTCATACGTCATCCGTTCGAACGGCGGCTTCACGGCCTTCAGGAACTCGGGGGTGCGGCCCATCGCGGTGACGTCGTCCGGCCGCTCCTCGGCAACCCGTTGGCACGTGTGGGAGATGACGCCTTCAGCGTGCTTGATCACGTCATCCATGCCCGCCCACGCCTGCTCCATCTCCGCATGCCAGTATTCCGTCAGATGCCGCGTGGTGCGCGATTTCTCCGCGCGGAACGACGGACCGATATAGTAAATCTTCTCCATGGCGAGGACGAGGGCCTCGGCGTACAGCTGCCACGACTGGGTCAGGTGGGCTTTCCGGCCGAAATATTCGAGTTCGAACAGCGTCGAACCACCCTCACTACCGGAGGGGGTGATCATCGGCGGATGGACTTCCCAGAATCCTTGGTCCCGGAAATATTCGTGGACCGCGCCGAACGCCGTGTGCCGGATTCGGAAGATCGTGGTCATCCGCTGGGAGCGCACCCATAGGTGGCGGACGTCGAGCAGGAACTCCTCACTCAGATCCTCCTGAATCGGGAACTTCTCCGCGAAGTGAAGGACCTTGAAGTCGTCCGCGCGGATTTCGAAGCCGCCCGGTGCGCGCTTGTCCTGGACGACCCCGCCGTGCACGATGACGGCGGATTCGATGAGCGCCTTCTGTGCCGCAGCAAATGCCGCCGCGGGCACGCCGTCGCGGGAGATTGCGACTTGCACAATCCCGGTCGCGTCGCGGACCACGACGAACGCCTTGCCTCCGACCGACCGAGTGCGGTAGATCCAGCCTCGCAGCTCGACGGGCTTGCCCGTGTGGAGTCCTTTCAGGATTTCCGTGATAGAAACCATGAACTTCCGCCCTATTTGGCTGGGTCTAGATTACCCTTTCGCGGTCGAAAAGGAGAATAAGCAGACGCGCGGTTCGACCGCGCCTTGTTTCGCGTTGCCGGGCCGAATGACCTCGACGCGCTGTACCGGTTCGAGATTCTCTGCTTCCGTGAGCACCGATTCCGTCGGGATCATGTCGACTGGATCCTGCGCAACGAACGAGCCCTGACGCTTGTGGAAGACGGTCGGAAAGCGGTGACCGCGGCGATGATGCTCCTTTTCGAGGGCCACGTGTGCCGCGTCCTGTCCGTTGCCGTCGCACCGAAATCCCGCCGCCGCGGGATCGGAACGCTGATGATGCAGGCCGCCGAAGCTGTTTGTCGTGAGCGGGGTCTGTCGACCATCCGACTCGAGGTGAGCACGAAGAACCTCGTGGCCATCGAGTTCTACCGTCGGCTCGGGTACCGGACGGACGGCGTGCTCTACGGATACTACTCCTGGGGTGAGGACGCGTACAGCATGCGCAAGGCGATTCTCCCGCCGTCCGCCTCGGAAAGTTCACGCCCGTTGACCTCTGCCGGCCATACGACCTGATAAATAATAATACCTGGATATTATTCCACGGTTGGGGCCCACACTTTCTCGCAAACCCTTAAGTCCCGCTCGGCAATGCCGCGCGTTCGCAGAGCACATGTTGCCGATTCCCACGAAATTCTTCGTCACGTCGGGCAAGGCGGTCTCGAAGGTCTCGGACCTGAACGCCTTTGATGAGGCGCTCCAAAACGCGGGGTTGGCGGAACAAAATATCGTGTCCGTCTCCTCGGTTCTACCGGTGGGCATCCGACCCGTCCGTCGACGAGACCTCCCGATGGGCGCGATCACCCACTGTGTCCTCGCACAGCAACGTGGAGGCGAAGGCGAGACGATCTCCGCGGGGATCGCGTACGGCTTCCGAGACGACGATTTCGGCGGATACGTCGCGGAAGGCCACATGCACGGGACCAAGAATTCTCTGCGCGAGGTGATGGAGTGGAAGATGGGGGAGATGGCGAAGCTTCGTGGAATCAAGTTCCGCCGGATCGATTACCGGATTGAGGATCTGAGTATCCCCATGGACCACTACGGCGCGTGCCTGGCGGCCCTCGTCTTCCTCGTCTGAGCATGTACGGAGTCGTCGTCTGCCCGCGATGCAAACGAGCCAAGGGCGTGAATCTCAAGCAGAAGACGACGACGTGTCAATGTGGGTTCGAGATTTACGTCGTGCCTGCGCGAATCCGGGCCCGGGCAGTGACGGCGCGCGAGCTCGCGCCGCTGGTGGGGCAGGTGAGTGCGGAGATCGCAGGCGGCACGGGGGAGTACCGACGGGCCCGTGCACCCGCTCCTCGGAAGCGGTCCCGGGATGTCCACCTTCGCGTCATCGGCATCGCCGCGAAAGCACGCGATCGTCGAAGTCGCGTGCGGTCGGCCGCGATCGAACTCACGCGGGAACTCGAGGTGTTCTCGATGGCCGACTGGGAGCGGGTTCTCGCGGGCCTCGGAATCCCGAACCCGGCGCAGGCTCTCGCGACACTGATGCAGGAGAACACGGTGTTCGAGCCGAAGGCGGGCTTCTTTCGTGCCGTGACGCTCAGTCCCTGACCGCGGGCGCGCGGCGACGCTCCCGTCGCAGCTCCCGCCGAATGTCCTCGGGCAACGTTCCCGGCAGAATCTCGCGGTACACGTAGTAGTAAATCAACAGCGCAAACCCCACGGACGTCACCGCGGCGATCGCGCCGTACGGCTCGTCCACCTGGAGAAGGAACGGAGCGAGGAACGCTCCGTGTGCGAGGCGGACACCGATGGCCCGGAGGAACGTGCGCCACGTGTCGCCGCGCGAAGCGCCGAAGCCGATCAACGCGCCGGTGTCTGCGTTCACGAGACCGAGGCTGATCGAGTAGACAATCAGGAGGACGAATGTCTCCGGGACGTAGAGGATCTCACGCGATGCCCACGCCGCCGCGACGACGCCGCTTGCCGCCGCCCCGATTCCCAGCGGTACGCCATAGAATGTCGTGTCGAACCGACCGCGGTAGCTCCGGCGGTTCAGCCAAGCGAGCTTGAACGACTCCTCGAAGACAAAGCTCACCGCGACGGCGACGGCGAACGACGCGAGGTCCCCCCGCGGCAGCGCGAGGGCGAAGATGCTCGCCACGGTCCCGAAGATGAGACCGACGGCGAGGCTCCCGAACACGCGACGATCGTCGAACAGGGTGTGATCGACCTGCGGTCGATCGAAGCGACGAAGGGAAACCCAGAGGATGGCCAGGCCCGGAAGGATCCCGAGGAGAAACGCGACGAAGAAATCCACGTTCGAGGCCATGGAAGACGAACGAAGGCGGGGGCGCTACTTAAGCGCACGGCCGGCCGACTATCGACCCTGACAACCGGGAACGTGGGTTTATGGTCCGCGGGATAGGTCGAATCTGACGTCGATGCCCGGGAAGCAGGCCCGGGTCCTGTGTCCCGTCTGTGCGGAGCCAATGGCCCCGGACGAGACGGAGTGCGCGAACTGCGGGGCCTTTGTCATCGACGAGGCCGTGGTCCGGCTCAGCCGAGCCTTCGGGCTCGACCGCGAGAAAGCGCTGAAGCTGTTCGATGCCGGCTTCCGCCATACCAAGCAACTGCGGGACCGGGATCCGGAAGGCATCTTGGAGAAGGGAGAGGTCGGTCTCCTGTTCATCTGCACGAACTGCGGCGGCTTCGTCGCGGCGGGCGACGCAAAGTGCCCGCGGTGTGCGGCCGAGTTCGAGGCGGAGCCGGAGCCGGCGGACGCGGAGGAGGACATCCTTGACCTGGTCCTGTGCCCCGCGTGCGGCGCCGACAACGACCCCGAGCTCGACGAATGCGAGATCTGTGGCAGCGCCCTTCGGGAGTCGAAGGAACCCGGCCCGGTGGCCACCGAGACGAGCCCTGTGGTCCCTCAGACCACGCCGCGCCCGGTCAGCCGGGTGCTGGACAAGGTCGATGAGTTCCTCAAAGAACTGAGGCCACTCGTCTCGGAAGCTCCGCCCCCGAACGCCGCGCGGCCCGCGGCACCTCCGAAACCCTCGGAAACGACGGTAAGGATTCCAGCCCCGCCGCCCAAACCCGCCCCCGCCTCGCCGGCCAACAAGACGGAGTCGGCTCCCACGCCGAGTCCAGCCGCGCCAGTCCCATCGAGACCTGCGCCGTCGATGCCCGCTGACAGGCCCGTCGCCCAGACGCGACGGTCGCCGGCTCAAGAAACTGAGGCCAGAGTGGCCCCCGAAGAGACAGGGACCGCCCCGCCGTCAGCCAAGATTCGCGGGCGGCCCGAAGCGCCGAGTCGGGTCCCGCGAAAGAACGCTCGCCCCCTTGCGGGGAAGACCCGCATGCGGATTACTGCAGAGACCGCCGGCGGTCTCGTCCTCGCTGCATCGACGAGCCTTCTCTTGGCGGGGGCATTGAACCAGCCCCTCGTGAGCGCGGGGATCGCCGCGTTCCTCATCGGCCTCGGCGCGTACCTCACAGTCGAATACCTCCGGGGCGCGGGTGGCCCGCCGCCCCGGTTCGATGCCTTGCTCCTCGGCACAGGGATCGTCCTCACTGTGAGCGCCCTGCTCCTCCGCGGTTTCTCGATTGACGCGAATACGGCGGTCGCCCTCCCGATCGTTGGGATTCTGCCGTTCGCAGGGGCCACGAGAACCTTGGTGCGCGGGCCCCATCGAATCCTCTTGGCCATCGCCTGCACGATTCCGATCATTGGTCAGGCGATCGCAACCGCCACCGATCCTGCGTACGCGATGAGCACGCCGTGGATCCTCGGCATCGGGGTGGCCATGCCATGGCCCGCCGCACTCGCGGCCGCAGAAATCCTCCGCCGCAACTCCGCGTCGACCCTCCGGCGTCAGCTGATCCGTGCCGAACGGGACATGGGGCGCAAAGACTACGAACTGTCTCTGGCGGATTACGATCGCGCGATCGCCAGCGCACGCCCGGGGGTGACCGGAGCGGAAATCCCCTGGTACGGGAAGGGCGCAACCCTCATCGTCCTCGGCCGGTACGACGAGGCCTTGCGGGCGATCGACACCGCGCTCGACATCAATCCACACAACGAGGTCGCCTGGTTGAACAAAGGGAACGCCTTCACGAAACTCGGTCGGCTCGTCGACGCGCTGCGCTGCTTCAACGCGGCAATCAAGGTCAACCCCACGTACGAAGTCGCGTGGAACAACAAGGGAAACGCGCTCGCGCGGCTCGGAAAATTCGAAGAAGCGCTCGAATGCTACGAACGGGCCCTCGAGATCGATGTGGCGTACCGCGGCGCCTGGGTGAACAAGGGCTTCGTCCTCACGAAGCTCGGGCGATTCGACGAAGCCGCTTCGTGCGCCGATCGCGCGTTGGGGTTGGAGCCGGTGCGAAGGGCCGAGCCTATTTGACCCGCCTCGCCTTGCGCGGTTTCGCCGGGGGAGATCCTGCCCTCCATTCAGCGGTGGAGATCGGCTGCTTCAGATCGGACACGTTCCCGTCCAGGTCCGCGAACTGACCGAGCCACTCGCCCCACTCCATCTTCTCGGGCGGGAGCGGGAACTCCACGCCCTGGCGCCGCATGCGTTCGTAGTCCGCCTGGATGTCGTCCGTGATGAACGTAATCCCCGAAGGCCCAGGTTCCGTCTCGCCGCGCATGAAGCACAGGTGGACCCGGGTGCGCGGACGAGCCGGCCCCAGCTCGACCCAATGGCCCGGATTCTCCGCCGTCCCCTGGACCGTGGGGTCGGGGTTCGAGTCGCTCGGGCCGATATAGGCGACGTCCAAGCCGAGGACATCCCGATACCATTCGATCGCCTTTCGCGGATCGGAAACGACGATCGCAATCGTGTCGACACCGAGGACGGTCATCCGAATCGAGACGGAATCCGAGATCCGCGGTATGAACCTGAGGGTCGCCCTGCCGCGAGCGTCAGCGTTCTGCGGCCCCACGCCCGTACATCTTCGCGTACCACTCCATGACCTCGTGGTCCGAGATCCGGTCGACCTGCTCCTCGACCGCGAGCTCGTTCTCCGCCTCCCATGCCTCCACGATTCGACGGGCGGCGGGTTCGCCTTGGAACTCCGTGACGAGGAGCTCCCATTTTCGGCGACGGGCCTTGAACGCCGCGACCATCTCGGGGCCGTCGAACACAACGTAGCAGGAGCCCATATGGAACTTGTCGACGATCGCCTCGCGCAGGTACAGGAAGAGGTTGTCCTGCGGCGTGAGGACGAACTTTCGGCGGAAATCCGCTTGACCGATGTTATCGAGGCCATCCTTCACGGCCCACATGACGGTCCGCTCTCCGCGTGCGAGGAAGCCCTTCACGAGCCACCCCTCCGCCACGAATTCCCGCAACCGCAGGCGGGTCTCCCCCATGTTGTACTCGAATCGGGTGTACGCGGCGAGCGCCTCGGCGGACGTCACCCCGAGGCTGCGGATGATCCGCCGCAGCACTTCGCGGCGGGCGTCATCCCGGCCAATCTTCAGGTCCGCGACCGGACGATAACGGTTGTCCGAATCCCGCGTCACATGGAGGCCTTCGTACAGCTTACGGAGCGCCGCCGTCGTTGTGGGGCGGCTCAGGTCCGAGAGGATCAGCAGCCGCTGGCGGGAAATCGGTCCCTCCTCCCGGATGATCCGGAGGGTGGCCTTCATGTCCTTCGTGAGGCGGGTGGCCTTGGCGCCTTTGTACAGGCCGAGATCTTCTTCCGTGCAGTACGTCCAGTACTCGGGGATCGCGAGGCCTTTGGCGAGAAGCCGGCCGCGGTGAAGCCGTTCCAGCGGGCGAAACTCCTTCACCCGGAGGCGGGCGGCGAAATCGGAACGCAGACCCCCGAGGGCCTTTGCCGCGGCGATTGGATCGGCGAAGCGGGAGTCCAGGGCGACCCCCTGTTTCGTCAGGGCGAAGGCGAGGAGATCTTTCGGGTCGAAGTCCCGGGGCACGATCGGACCGTACGCGAGGAAATCGGAGAAGCGAATGAAGCCCGCCCGAAGCCAGTGGGAGAGATCTTCCACCTCGGGCACGTTCTTCGCCTGAAATCGCGTGACCCGGAGGACATCGACCCCGCGCATCGCGTAGAACGTCATCATGCGGGTGAGGGCCGCGATGGCCTCGTCCAACAGCTCCGGGGAGGCGAGATCCAACTCGCGGACCTCGATGCAACCGCTCATCTCCCAGATTTCCGCCATGCCGACGAGCTCGCCGTCCTTGACGAGGGGGAAGAACCAGCCTTCCCCGTACCGGCTCGCGACTTGGGCCCAGAGGGGCTGCGTCCATGGATCGAGGAGCGACAGGACCCGCATCGGATCCGTGCCCGGCTTGCCCGCGAGCTTTCGGAGGGCGGGGAGATCCTCCGCGAGGACGTACATCTCCGACTCCGCCTTCCCCGTCACGAGAATTCGCGCGACGACTCCGTCCTGCTCGAGCCGGTCCATCAGCCGTTCGAGCTCGTCCCATTCGAACCGCGCCCACTCCCGAATGCCCGAGAACGGTACGGGACCGTACGCCGCGAGGAAGCGTCGCACGATCGTCTCGATCGCGTCCGCCACCTTCGCGTGGGGCGGATCGTACGCGACGTACAGATTGCGAGCGGTCCATCCATCCCCCTGGAAGCGGCGGATCACATAGACGTCGTAGTCGAGCTTGTCCAGGGCCTCCTTCACCTGCTCCCGCTCCGCGCGAACCTTCGCGTTGATCGCCCAGACGTCCGTCCCGTCCCCTTCCCGGATCACCTCGAGGACTTTCTTCTCGAAGTCGGTGAGCGGGCTCCGGGGGAACGCGGAGAGGAAGAGGGGCACATCTTTCGCGCGGACGTACCGAACGCGGCCGTTCAGGAAACGGCCCTCGAGGATATCGCCGGCCTCACGCCGCCGGAGCCATTCCTTGTAGTCGAAATCGGCCGTGTGATTGTAGATGTCGAGGATCATGCCGGCTTCGAGGAACCGATCGAAATAGCCGTCGAGCGTGTCGATGCCCGCGAACTGCTTCTCGAGCAGGAAGGCCTTCACCTGGTTCTCGTCGAAGACCTCTCGCGTCTCGTCTTTCCGCTGGAGACGCTGGAGGTCCCGCGTCATCATGAACTGGAACTCCTCATCGACGAGGAAGTGGCCCGAGGAAACGACGCCCTCCGACTCGAGGTCCCGGAGGACTTCCTCGACGAGCTCCGGCTCCAGGCCCAGGGCGACCGCGAGCTCCTGCGCCCCATGGGGGCCGTCGACGTCCAGCCGCTTCGTGAGGATCTTGTCCAGCGACTCCTCGAAGTTCGCCCGCTGCGGTTCGCGCGCGGAATAGATCGTCTCCTCGACCCCGCGACGGCCGACCAGATAGGCGCGCTCGAGCTTGCGCAGCGCCTCGTTCAGGTCGTCCTTCCCCAACTTCGTGAGGCGGGCGAGGTCCTTGTGGGTCCGCGGCTTCTCCCGGATGAGCCTGAGCACTTTCTCTTCCGGCGGCTTGAGCCGGGACCGTTGCGCGTACACGGCGACGTAGGTGGGCAGGTGGTCCTTCGGCGTCCAGTGGATGCCCTGCGGGGTCCACACGCTCTCGACGAGGCCCTCGTCCATCAGCTGCCCGGCCCATTTTCGCACGTCGGCGAAGGAGGCGGAGGCGACCGCGAAAACCGTGCGACCTTTCTGTTGGAGGAGGTTTGCATCCCCTACGCGGTCCAGATACGACAGGATGTCTTCCTTTCGAGCGACCTTGGGCAGCTTTCGCCGGAAATACTCCGCGATCTCGCTCGGTTGGAATTGGATCGAGCTGATCTGGTCCGTCGGCATCACGCGCTCGAGGACCTTGCGGTGGAGCTCGCGCAAGAGAGCGGACCGATCCTCCATCAGGACGAGGTCGGAGACCCCTTGGAGCACGACGTTGTGGGCGAACGGGGACGGCAGGCTGGTGAAGTCGCTCTCGACCACCGCGATCTCGCCCGCCTCGATCCGCCGTAGGATTTCGCGGGCGTGGTCCAGGTCCATGACCATATGGAGGATT
>VBLR01000066.1 GCA_005878665.1 Methanobacteriota archaeon
GTCCGCTCCCTCTTTTCGACGACTCGCATTCCCAAGACCTCGGTGTAGAAGCGAAGGGAGGCGTCCATGTCCCTCACGCGGATGCCTGTGTACCGGAGGCGGTAGGCCTGCATGGCGGGGGGGCAGGTTGGGGACCCCATCATGCTCATGAGTCGCCCGAGGGACCATCAGAAACGGCTCCTCCATTTCGTTTCAATCGCTACTGCCTGAGAGCGCTGCAACCCAATTTGGGTATGCTCCCGACGGAGAGTGGGCACGGAACCCTCCCTACCTACCGGTTCTCCATAGAGGTATTCCACTGGCAATATGTCGACCCTAAGGCTTGGCTTTGGCGCGCCGCCGCGCCTTCCTTCCCTCGAGGGCTTTCCGGACCTCCTTGATGGTCGGTGGCTCAATGGGCGGCATCTTCGTCCCTTTGACGCAGCGCCTGCCCTGGATCGCGCCGAGGGCGGCTTGCTTCGTCGCGTAGAACACCTCCTCATGACCTCCCAATGCAGTGAGTACGGGCTCTTCGTCGTGCGGGGGGAACCGTCCGCAATGGGCCCGGCGACACTCCCGGACAGCCACTTCACGCCGACGACCGGGAGGCGGCTCGGTCCGTGGGTGTACGTGTTGATCTCGATCGCTTGCCCGAGTCCGAACCCGAGCTTGCGGAAGTAGAAGACGTACAGGTCCTTGTGGCTCTTATGCAGCCTGAAGACGCCCGGATTTGTTCCAACAATTCCAAAAACATCATGGGCAAGGAGTGTACTCGGCTTGATGATGGCCGACTCGGTTCCGTACAACGCACGGATCCGGGAGTTCAAGCTCTCGGATTACGACCGCGTCATATCCTTGTGGCTTGAGTGCAATCTCATACGGAGCAAGGAATCGCTCTCGAAAGAAATGCTTCGAATCGAGACTGAGAGGAACCCAAGACTGTTCCTGGTTTGCGAAGATTCAAGCGGACGGATCATCGGCACAGTGGTGGGAGCTTGGGATGGTTGGAGAGGCTGGATCTACAAACTGGCGGTGGCCAAAGATTACCGACGGGGAGGTTTGGCTTCGAGACTAGTCGACGAGGTTACCAACCGGCTGAGACAATCCGGAGCGCAAATCATTCGGGGGTACGTGAAGAAGGAGAACGACGCATCCTTGTCGCTGTTCGCGAAGCTGGGTTTCACCCGAATGGACGATGTCGTTCTGGTAACATTGGGACGACAATGAGTCGAGTGCATGGTGCTCGAATGTTTCGGCACTGGCTGCAGGCGGTTCTCCACGGGAGTGGTACGGACCCGTGCGGGTCGGCTCCGTCGAGCCGTTGTGTTTCACATCTCCAACCTTGGCCTTACGCCGTTCTATTAGATGCGTTGGTTGGCCTCAAGAGTGCAAGAGGCGAAGTCGGGCAAGCCAATCCCGATGACTTCCAATGTATTCGAGATTGTCAGGACGGGATGGGAAGCGATAAGGAAGGGAGAGCACTAGTCCGCAGCGATTCAAACAGTCAACAACTTTTCAAATTGATTCTTGTATCTCTCGAGTTCGTCCCTCCGTTTGGTCAGGTTCACCGAGGCGAATCTTGCGGTCTTTTATGATGCCGTAGTTGTAGGTCTTTCGGCGTTTCACGTACCGAACCTACCTCTCGTTGTCGTGGATGACAAGGTCCTTGGGAACAGTGCTCCCGACGGGGAGTAGCCTCACGTGAGGTCACTCCCAGCATTTCCCAATCTCGATGAAGCCGACCAGGACGGAACGCGCCCCCATTGTGTCCCGTCCAAAAGGCCTTGGGTGGGCTTGCTCATCGGGGGCGTCTCGCTCGGGTCCAGACGCTACGCCGGCTGGTAGGCCGCCATTACCAGCGAAATAGGGAAGAGTGGGAGCGTCGCCAAGCCGAGATGCTGAAGCAACGTCGCTAGCCGGACCTCGAGCGATGTTTACGGATTCCGCGCCTCAGGGCCGAGTCCGCGAGGTACATTCGATTTGGTTCGGGTTCTCCAATCCCCTTTGGAGGAACCATGTCAGCTGATTTCACAGGTTCTAAAGCTTGCCGAGAGGAATGGTTTTCGTGTACGGTCTTGGGCGGGCTGCCGGACGCCGACGTCATCGGCGCGGCAGCTCTCGGACCGCGTTCCTCAAGCGATCGAGCTGGTAGGGATGCATCTCGGCGATGCCCGTTCGAAGCACTTGTTCCAACCGATCCGAATCGAGGTGCACAAACCATCCCTCGCGTCGCCTCTCGACCGCCGCGACGGAACGGAGTGGAAAACGGAGAAGCTCGCGGGCCCCGATTCGACGGTCGAACGCAGTCAGGTTCATGGGACCGCGACGAAGGCGATCGATCGCGGCTCGGGCCCGGGAATCGAGCCAGGCTTCGGCGAACGTGGCCTTCCACCACCTCAACACGCGTTTCGCGTGTCGCGCGCGTCGTTCAATGTCGGAGCGGGTGAAGGCGCGCACCGACAGCCATCCACGGACCTCCCTCTCGTATCCGGGAGGAAGGAACCGCAAGCTTCGAGACAGATGGAACGTCCATTTGTCGAACGGCATGAGCTCGCCCTGGGCCCGGAAGAGGAGACCGAGGAAGTGGTCGAACGAACGGTTGAGCAAGTGATGGCCCGCGATCACATCCGTGCGATGGATCCAGTCGAGCGCCATTTCCCAGTACCAGTCCGCCTCGACCGCGTCTTCGTGGAGGGACCATGGCTCGAGCTTGGAGCGCACCTTTTCCCGCAGGAGGGCGGCGAGCCGACCTCGGGGGTCGTACAAGACGCGCGCGAAGGATCGATCCCAAATCTTCAGAGGCGACCAGGCCTCTTTGCGCTCTCGTGCAATCGAGGCGTAATAGAGGTCGACGGACCACGAGCCGATGAGGTTGTCCCCCTCTGGCAACGGCGATTGGCACCGTTCGATCCAAAGGCGGTACGTGGCGGGATGGAGGAACAACGTCAGGTCGAGCTCGGACATCTCATCGGCATACCCGCGGGACACTCCGCCGGTGAGCATGACGGCCTCAATCCCTGTGTAGCTCTTCGTCCACGCCCGGGTCAAAGTCCTTGCGCGTGCCAGGTATGAAAGGAAGAGGTTCTTCCGCCGAATCGTCGGCCGAACCATAACCCGTAGTCAAGCGGACCGAACCGGCGAGTCCGTTAAAGGCTTTGGGTAAATGGCGAGCCTCGTCGAACGGAACGAGGCCGGCCTGGTGGACGCTGGCCGATCCCGAGGGCAACCTCGCCGACGTGGCCACGACGATGAGCCGCGACTGAGCGCTTGCCCTGCAAGGCTCCGAATGCGCGGACTTTGCGGCCGAGGGGGTACCCAGGCACTCTCGCAGGTCCCGAGCAGTAGGGCGAGTTTCTGGCGAGATTCTGAACAAAGTCGAAACACTCAGCCTGTATCGCGCCAGAGAGGCAGCTCCCATGAACACGGTGAAGTGGCGCGGGCTTCGGATGGTAGCGGTCGCCGTGGCGGGCTTCGTGCTGCTCGCCGCCATCCTTGCGGTCTCCCCGGATGCCTCAGAGGCCGGGAGGAGCGGGAGCGACACCACGCCGCCTGGACGGAGCGACGGTTCGCCGACGGGGACCCTTCCGGCCGGCACGACCTCCGCGACCCTTTCCTTGAAGACGGACGAGGCCGCGACGTGCCGGTACTCGACGGCGGCGGGGGTGGCGTACAGTCGAACGAGGGACACCTTCTCGACCACTGGAGGGACATCGCACTCGACCGCGGTCGGGGGACTCGAGGACGGGAGCTCGTTCACGTTCTATGTGCGGTGCCAAGACCTCTCCCGGAACGCGAACCGGGACGACTACCCGATCCGGTTCTCTGTACAATCCGGGGACGATTGCGGTACTCCATCCGCGAACGCGTACGGTGCGTGGACGCCTGCCGTCGGGGCGTCCGATCCCTCGTCCTCCGGGCCCGTCGGGACCTGGACGTTCGTTCCGAGCCCGAAAGTTGAGTCCGCGTCGCCGTCGATCATCGTCGACAACTCCCTCCAGGGGATTGAGGCAATCGCGCCGGACGACGTCTGGACGGTCGGGTACGCGAACAACCCGAACGGACCGCAGTATTCCATTCAGACCCTCGCCCTCCACTGGGATGGAAGCGCTTGGAGCATCGTGGCGACGCCGAACGCCCCCATGGACTGGAGTCGGCTCTACGGCGTCGCCGCGACGTCCTCGAACGACGTGTGGGCGGTCGGAGCTTCTCAGGACGTCGCCTCCGTCCCTGGGCGGACCCTCATCGAGCACTGGGACGGGAGTGCGTGGAGCATCGTGCCCTCCCCGAGCCCGGGCGCCGTTGTGAACGAGCTGAGGGCCGTGGCGACCTTGTCCACGAACGACGCCTGGGCCGTCGGCTTCTGCGCCGGATGGTACCGGTCGAGCACGCTCATCCTGCACTGGGACGGCGGGAGCTGGAGCCGGGTCCCGAGCCCGAATCCGAATGCGGAACTCGCGAGCAACGAGCTCTACGGGATCGCGGCGTTCTCCGCGGACGACATCTGGGCCGTCGGGGTTTCGGGCAACTCGTCGAACCCCTACGCGCCGCTCGCCGTCCACTGGGACGGCGCGGCGTGGAGCGCGATCTCGACGGACGGGCTGGGAGGCGGCGGCTACGGATCGTTTTTCCGGAGCGTCTCGGGGACGTCGTCCGGCGACTTGCTGGCGGTCGGCGCGACCGTCTTTGATGCAGGCCTCGAGGGCGGCATCCGGCATGTGGCATTCGCTGCCCACTGGGACGGGGCGGCGTGGACCCAGATCACAGACTTCACGTTCCTAGACCCGGGGGAATACTACTCTTCCTCGAACTTCTACGGCGTCACGACGGTCGCGAGTGACTTCGGGTGGGTCGTCGGCGAGGCCTCGGGGGACGCGTGGCTGTTCCACTGGGACGGGATGTCTCTGAATGAAGTCCCCGCCCCGGACCTCCCCTGGTATAACACCCTGTACGCCGTGGACGCCCTGGGGACGGAGATCGCCTGGGCGGCGGGCCGGTACGCCATCGAGGGAGAGAACGGGACGAAGACTCTCACCGAGAGGTACTCGGCGCCCTAGAGGAAGCATACGGTCCGGGACAGCTCCTCGGTGACTTGGATCGACTCGGATTCCGGGATCGTGCTGGATGTAACCGTTACAAATATCTTGCGTTCGCTGGTTGTGGTGGTGTGGGACGTAGCATGTCTGGGAATGTGGTGATTTCATGACAGACGTTCCCGGGTGGGTGCTGCTTGGACCCTATATGGGGTTGGCAGGTGGCATCCTCTGGCTGGCTTTGTGGTTCTTCGGGTTGAGACACTCGCTGGCGGAAAAGGGCTGGAAACACTTCTCTCTAAGTGTGCCCCTTCTGGGGATTTTCGTGCTGGCAGGCTCAGCTCTTAATCTGCTGCTGGGATGGCCGCCGGCCCTGTCAACGGGAGTTGCACTAGGTTGGGTTCTGTTGCTGGCGATTATGGTTGCAGGACTGATGCTCGATTTATTGAGAAGCACGCGCCAATCAGCTTGATGTCGCTGCCCTCGAGGGCCCCGGAGCGTGAATGAGTTCTTCCATAACGACTTCCAGAGTTCCGCGGGGCTAGGGCGTGGATGTAACCCCGCGCGGGGATGCTCCCGACGGGGAGTAGCCTCATACGGGGTCACTCCCATGAATCCCTGAATTCCGCCGATTGCAATATGTCCAGGCGAATAATGCCCCTCCCTTCGTCGCGTTTGGCCACGGGAAGACCCATGCAGCCGGAGCCTCGGGCCTCAAGCTGGACCGTGTCCCACGTGTCGACCGCGAGCAGGGCAGGAGCGGCTATGTCGTTTCGTGCAGGGTCGAGTCCCACGTCCCGTTGCGGCGACTCCTCCATCGTGAACGTTATGATATCCTGCAGTTTAGCCCTCCTCCTTCCGGAGGTTAGCCGGATCCACACGCCGTAAAGGCGCCATCGACCAACCGATAAAGACCCCAGCCA
>VBLR01000067.1 GCA_005878665.1 Methanobacteriota archaeon
GATCGCGGCGGGCAACATCCACGCGATTCGCGCCCTCATCGACGAACACCCGCATGCGGTGCGCATCGATACGGCGAAACCCCGGCAGCTCGCGCAGGCCCTCGCCCGCATGGACCACGTCGTCTCGTTCGAGTTTCCTGCGTCCGACACGCTCGTCGTCCGCACCCGCCAGCCCGACGCATTCTACCGAGAGCTTCCCCAGATCGTCTCGGACACGAAGCTCGAGGTCCACGGTCTCGAGAGCCCGGACGACAGCCTCGATGCCGTGTTCCGGTACCTCGTCGGGTGATCGAATGGATTGGACGGAATCGTTCCGGAAGGCGTGGGTCGTCACGGACTTGACCTCGCGCTACCTCCTGGCGACGCGGCGCGTGATCGCGACCGCCCTCCTCGCGGCCGTGCCCCTCATCCTGACGCTCTCGTTGGCCGCCGCCCGCGTCGCGATTTTCGACATCTCCTTGTTCCAGATTCTCATGATCCCCTTGTTCCTCCAGGTCGTCCTCATCTTCGTGACCCTGGTGAACGCGACGGCGCTGATCCGGGAGGAGATTGACGACAACACCCTGCCCTTCCTGCTGACCCGTCCGATTTCGAAACCCGCCCTGGTGACATACAAGTACGTCGGCTATCTCATCGCGGTCTTGGTCCTCCTCGTGCCGCCTCTCATCCTCGCCTACGGCGTGACGGAGGCCTACCGAGGTCTCGGGTTCACGACGGACCTGGACGTGCTATGGGGTTTCCTGGCCACGACCGTCCTCGGCAGTGCCGCGTACGGCGCGTTGTTCTTGTTTATTTCCGTCCTGATCCGTCGGCCACTCGCGGGCGGCTTGCTGATCGGCTTCGTATGGGAATCGGTCGTGGGCTCGATTCCGGGCGACGTGCCGAAGCTCAGTGTGATCCATTACCTGCGGACGATCCTGAGCCACGTCGTGGCCATCGGGCCTCTGAATGGATACGCGCCGGATCTCAGCGCGGGGGTGGCGGCCGGGATCCTCATTGCCTTTTCGATCGCCATGGTCATCCTGTCGGCGTTCGTGTTCCAGCAGATGGAGTTCCGTCAGAAGGCGGGATGAGATCAGAGGTCGATCGCCTCGAAGTTCGCGAACATGTCCTTCGATTCTTTGAGGTTGAGGAGGGGCTCGTACGTGCAAGCCTCTTCGAATCGCCCCCACATCGCTTGCACCGCGGAGCTGTGATGGGCCGCCTCGATCGCCGCGGCGGATTTCCACTCGAAGACCTCGACGAACGTCCCGTCCACGGCTCTCATCAGATATGGCGGGCGGTCCGTCACCAACCGTTCCTTGCGCAGGATCGGCAAATGATCCTTGAGGACGTCCCGAAGCAGCTGCTCCTTCCCTTTCTTCGGTCGATACGCCGCGATGACGTAGACTCCCACATGTCCACCCGAGGACGGATGGCTCGCGGACACCTAAGAGTCATGGGTGGTCGCCGCCGGATCGCCTACCCGCTCTCCACCTTAGCGGGATCCGTGAACTTCTTCAGGACCGCGCTCAGCCTAGCGGCTTCCATGCGCATCCCTTCCATGTCTTTCTCGAGCGTGCCCCGCCATTTCCGCTCCGCGGCTTCCCCGTGGGTTGCGTACAAGCGCGCCGCCGTCTGCAGCGACTCGAACCGGCCGTCGTTCAGCGAGCCGACGAGTTCGCGTCCCCGGTCCGCGGCATCGTTCATCTTCCCGAGCCGTTCGAGGAATGCGACGACCGAAGGGACTCGCCTTCGGAGCATCATGGCGTCCTCGCTCCACTGGATCTGCAGCGACCGCCGCTCGTCCTCGCGGATCGCCTTGAGCCACGACCACGCCTCATCGAGCGCGCCTCGGATCAGGCGGGAGTCTCCGTAGATGTGGGTGAGCTTCGCGTCCGAGTACGCCGGGAGCTCGAGGAGGCCGTAAAACGTGCGGCCTCGGAACGCCTCGACCTGCGGGCTCGCGTTGCTCAGCAGCCGCATGAGTGGGTCCGGGTCGGAGCCCGGCGGAGGCGCGGGGACGCCGATTCCCCCGCCTTGGCCGGCGTCGAGGAGGAGGGGGAGCGCGAGGTCGGCACGGGCCCGCGACAGGAAGTCGAGGTACGCCGCGGTCGACGCCTCGTTGAACCGATCCACCGATTCGTTGAACGCGCGGGCATCCTCGGGCGATGTCGGAGGTTTCGGGATCTTCTCGAGGCGCTCGACTTGCGTCTTCAACTGCCGGATCCGGGATTCGACGGCGCGGAACGCCTCGCGGTATCGGCCCTGCAGCCGTCGGACCTCCGCCCCTTGCTCGGCGATCCGGTCGAGGCGCCGCCACGCCTTCCGGGCCCCGTAGAAATCCCGCCGGCGGGCCTTCCGCAATGCGGCATCGAGCCATGCGACGAGCCGCGGAGAGAGACGCTTTTCCTTCGACGCTTTCCCGAGGTCCGCCGCAATCGTCTCGACGTCCCGAGTGAAGATGCGCACTTGGCGCCAGTTGTCCACCTCGCTCTCGCGGATGAGGCGGTCGATCCGCTCGCGATATCGGTCCAGGGTGCCATCGAGGACGCCGGCGATCCCTTCGACCTTCTTGCGCGCCCGCCCGATCGATTCGAGGAGCTCCGCGGCCTCCGACTCGAAGGACTCCGCGGTCGGCGCGTCGCCGGGAGGCATGGGGTGACGCGATGGAACCGCGGGCCTATTTAGCTTCCTTCGGACGGCTGTCGAAACACTGTTCACGGCGGTTTCATATCGTGTCGAAGGCCATCCCGGTTCCGTGGGGATCGTCCACGACATCGGTCACATCGTGCTGCCCGTGGACGAGATGGAGAAGGCTCTGTCGTTCTACCGGGATCTCCTCGGGTTGCGCGTGGTCGGCAAGGGGAGCCCCGTTTGGACCGTGATCGAGACCGAGGGAGGCCAGCTCACCCTGTGGCGAACGACCGAGATTCCGAAAGTGGCCCTCGGTCCGAACGGCGATGCGAGTCCGTTCGAATTCCACGTGGACAACTTCGAGATTGCCGCCTCGGCCTTGGAGTCGAAAGGGATCCGCGTTCGACGCGACGGAGCGCACGCGGGAACGATCTGGGACCCGTTCGGGAACGTCCTGCGCCTCCACGACCACCGCGAGTGAGTTTCATCGCTCCACGTCGAAGTATATCCGCACCGTCACGCGGTACGACTTCACCTTCTTCCCATCCAGTTCCATCTCGAGCTCGGACACGCGCGCCCACTTCTGGTTCCGCACTGTCTCCGCCGCGCTCGCCACCGCATTCTCCGCTGCCTTCGCAAAGCTCGTCGGCGAGGAGCCGGCCACGTCGATGATCTTTTGCACCATTCCGAATCCACCGGATCCGGATGGTCAACCCGGCACATGGCCCCTTCGGTTCAACGGCCCTTCGAGCCTTGTAGCCACATTGTAGCAGATGAGGTTAAGTATGTCAAGTGTAATGCATGCAATACATGCAAAACCGGACGGTGCGAAAACCGACGATCTCGCTCCGCCTTCCGCCCAAACTTCTCTCGGAGGTTGATGATCTGGTCGGTCGAGCACACATGAAGTCGCGGACCGAGTTCCTGGAACGGGCAATCGAAGCCTACGTCCAAGACCTTCGGGAGTCCAAAGTAGTCGTCGTCCGAAACTGGACGGAAGCCAAAGCCCGAGGGGCCATCGTGAAGTATCTGCGGCGCAAGCCATCCGCGTTCGTGTCCGAGATCTGCGAGGCCTTGGGCATCGACTTCGAGCTCGCCTTCCGCGTCGTCCGCCGCCTGATGGAGGATGGAATCGTTGACCGAGCTCCGTGATCCGGGCGATGCCGTGGTGGGTGAGAAACTGGTCGCGGTCGGGCGGAAGATTGGCAAGGTCCACTTGATTCCGCAGACCTCGTCGCACCGCGCCCAGGCGGTGTATATCTGGGGCAAGCCGGCCCGTTGTTTCATCGACATTTCGATTCGACTGCGGTCATGAGGCCGGGCGGACCGCAAAGACTTAAGTGGCGGGAGCCACTCGCGCGTTCCAATGCAGATTCGCCTGCTCGAGAAACAGAAGGATTCCGTTCGTCTGGAGATCGTGAACGCCGACGACACGGTCATTTATCCGCTCATCACGGCCCTCTTGAAGGATCCGGATGTCGAGGACGCGTTGTACTACACGGGCCACCCGCAGCTCGACAAGCCCGTCCTGACGATCAAGGTGAAGAAGGGCAACCCGCAGGCGGCGCTCAAGCGCGTCGCCGAAGGACTCGCGGCGGATTTCGGCGGGGCGAAGAGCCTCCTGGAGAAGGAGCTCGCGTAGGCCCATGGAACGCGACGTCGGGATCGAAGGCTACCTGACGTCGACGCCGGGGCTCGGCGGCACGATCAAGGCGAGTGCGGACGACTTCGTGGTGGACGAGATCTCGTCCCCGCCGACGCCGGCCATCGATGGTCGGTACACGATCGTCGCGCTCCGCGTCCGCAACTGGGAGACGAATCGCCTGGTGCGGGAACTCGCCCGAGCGCTGCACATCAGTCGCCGCCGGATCGGATTCGCGGGGACCAAGGACAAGCGTGCCCTCACAACGCAACTCTTCTCCTTTGAGAACGTCCCACCCGAGACGATCAAGGCCCTGCGGATGAAAGACGTCGAGGTCCTCGATGTCTCACGCTCGGGCCGCCCGCTGGAAATCGGAGACCTGGTCGGGAATCGGTTCCAGATCGTCGTTCGGGACCTCACCGTGGCGGTGGATCGGGTGAATTCGATCGCCGAAGAGACCGCCCGCCAGATCCGTTCGTTCGGCGGCTTCCCCAATTTCTTCGGAATACAGCGGTTCGGCTCGGTTCGAGCGATCACACACGTCGTGGGCCGGCACATCGTCCGGGGGGAATTCAAGGAAGCCGTCCAAACGTATGTCGCGAATCCGATCGAAGGAGAAGGTTCGGAATCGTACGAGGTCCGCGCCGCACTCCGGGACACGGGGGACGTCCACGCGGCCCTGCGGTCGTATCCGAAGTCGTACGGCTTCGAGAAGGCGATTCTCAATCGTCTGGCGTCTCGTCCCGACGACTATGTTGGCGCCCTACAAGTGCTTCCGTTCAATCTCCTCCTCATGTTCGTCCATGGGTACCAGTCGTACCTCTTCAACCGGGTGCTGAGCGAACGGCTTCGCCGCGGCCTGCCGATCCACGAGCCCGTGGCCGGGGACCTGGTGCTCCCGGCGGACCGACGCGGTCTTCCGGACCGGGATCGAACGATCGACGTGACGTGCGATAACCTCGACCGGGTGGCGGATCGATGCCGCGAAGGAAAAGCCTGGGTCAGCGCGATCCTCTTCGGGTCCGAATCCGAGTTCGCCGGCGGAGAGGTCGGCCAAATCGAGAAGGAGATCGTGGCGACCGAGGGCCTCCGCCCGGAGGACTTCATCATCCCAGACATCCCGCGGATTTCCTCGAAGGGCTCTCGGCGCGAGATCCTCGCGCCCCTCCATGATTTTTCGATCCGCCCGACGGCGGGTGAGTTGAATCTATCGTTCGCATCGAGCCGCGGAAGTTACGCGACGTGTCTCGTCCGTGAGTTCACGAAGGCCGAGTAGCCGCCGTCTCAGGTCCGGATCTTCGTCCACAGGTCGGCGAACCGATCGACGGCGTCGTCATGGAAGCTCGACTGGTTGGCCAGGAGGAGCTTCCGGACTTCCTCCAAGTCCTTGATCGTGAAGACGCTCTCTCGCTCGCGCTTCGTCCGGACGAGC
>VBLR01000068.1 GCA_005878665.1 Methanobacteriota archaeon
GCGCCGACCATCATCCCGCCGCCGAACCGATCCGTCGGTATGGGGCCGATGACCCTCGGCGTGACGTTGCGGTTCGTGTCCGTCGTCACGGCGCTCGCCGTCGCGGCTAGCCCGAGGGGGACGACCAGCACCGCCAACGCGACGAACACCGCCGCCGTTATCCGCATCATGTACTCCCGTTCCTGTTCGCAGCGACTTATCATCTCGCTACTTACATAGCGACACTATGTACTGATGCATATTTAAAATCGACCGGACGATTCTCACTGCAAGGCCAAATAGTTCGGCATCGATGCACGAAAACGGTGCCCCGACTCGCCCTCCTCGACGCGAACGCCCTCCTCATGCCGTTCCAATTCCAAGTCCATCTCGATGCAGAACTCCGTCGCGTCTTGGGGGACGTCGACGTGGCGGTCCCGACGCCTGTCCTCGGCGAGCTCGCCCTGCTGGCGGACCACGACCGGGACGCGCGGGCCGCGCAGCGCCTCTCGAAGAACTACCGGATCATCGAAGGCCGAGGATCCGCCGACGATGCACTGATGGACCTCGCCGCCAAGCACCACGCCGTCGTCGTCACCAACGACCAGCCGCTCCTGGACCGATTGAAGGCCGCGGGCATTCCGCGCGTCTTCCTCCGATCGCGCAACCATCTCGTCGCCGAAGGGTTGTGACCCTGGGAAAAGGAATAAGCGCGCGCCGGTCCTCCCCCGCGCGGTTGAAGCCGTATCACGTCGAGACGCTGAAGGCGATCGCCCTCCTCGGCGGGACGAAAGAGTACGTGAACCTGTCTTCGGGCGAGCTCGGCAAGCTCGTCGGCGTGAGCCAGCAGAGCGCATCCCAGCGAATCCTCGAGCTCATCCGGGAGGGTTTGGTCGCCCGAGACCTCGCGACCCGCCGCCAGCGGATCCGACTGACGCCGCGCGGCGGGGAGGTCATCCGGAAGGAGTACGCGGACTACCAGCGGATATTCGAGATCAAAGAAACGGTGACGATCTCCGGGGCCGTCGCGAGCGGCCTGCGCGAGGGCGCCTTCTACATGCGGCAGAAGGGATACAAGGACCAGTTCCGCAAGAAGCTCTGGTTCGAGCCGTACGAAGGCACATTGAACCTCAAGATCGCGGGCTCGGACCTCGCGAAATTGCAGATCCTCCAGGAGAGCCCCGGCATCGAGATCGCGGGCTTTGAAGCCGCCGGGCGGACGTTCGGCGGCGCGAAGTGCTTCCTCGCGACGGTCGGTCACGTGGACTGCGCGGTGATCATGCCGATCCGCACGCACCATACGGACGTCCTCGAAGTCATCTCGAAGCACTACCTTCGCGGTTCTCTCGGATTGAAGGATGGCGACATCGTCGAGCTCATCGTGAGCCTCTGATCGCCTCTAGGCCGCAAGCCACGCCGTCAGGTTCATCGTGTTGGACGTAACTCGCCCCCGCCGTGCGGGCGATGGGACCGTACTGGATTCTCGTCGCGGTTGCCGTTGCCGCGATCTTCACCCTGCCGGTCGCCGTCTTCGTGCTGGCTCCCCATCCCGTGTCGAGCCAGGAAAGGCCCGCGGCCCGATTGGTCGTCTCGGTGGCCGCGGATAACGAGACGTACATACCCGGCCAGGCCGTCCACGTCTCCGTTCAATTGATGAACGCAGGGGACGGCAGCGCCTATCTGTGGTTCGGTAGTACCTGCCTGGCCTCGTTCTCGATCCTCGCCGTCGATGGATCCGTGGTCTATGACTACCGGGCGCACGTCGCATGCGGTCCGATGTTCACGAACTTGACCCTCGGACCCGGAGACGCGCGCGTCTTCCGGTTCACCTGGACTCAAACGTCCGACTCGGGTATCCCTGTCCCGGCCTTCCGCTCCTATCGGATTCAGGGGGTCGTGCTATCCTCGAAGCCATCGCCGGGACCCTCGGGCGAGACGACGATCTTCGTCATGAGTGGGGCCGCGGGACCGAACCTCGCATTCACCGCCCGGACGGATAAGGCGACGTACGTCCAAGGGGAGTCCGCCAACGTCAGCGTGATGCTGACCAACATCGGCCTCGAAACGATCGTGATGCACTTCGGCAGCCCGTGTTTCGTCCAGTTCCTCGTTGTCGACGAGACGCAGCACGCCGTCTACAACTCGTCGAAGTGGTGGGCTTGCATCCAGGTCGTGACGGACGAAATCCTCACCCCAGGCGAATCCCGCAGCTGGCTTTTCTCTTGGGGTCTGACAACGGATGCCGGACAGCCGCTCGCGGTCGGCCAGCAATACGAGGTCGTCCCGTCCTTCATATGGGGAAACGCGACGGACTACCAGCGATACGTGTCGCGGACGAACGTCGCGACGTTCACGGTGTCCGCCTTCACGATCTAGCCGGCGGCCTAGACCTAGAATCTCTTTTCGACGTACCGCAGGGCGCTTTCGAACACCGACTTCCCGTCGCCGTACACGGGGTCTCCGTCCGGCTGCCGTGTCCAGTCCGGTCGCAGGTGACGGAAGAAGCAACGCTCCGGATGCGGCTGCACGCCGAAGACGTTCCCTTCCCGGTTGCACAGGGCCGCGATGTTGAAGGTCGTCCCGCTCGGGTTCCACGGGTATCCGGCGTACTTCCCGCGGTCGTCGACGAACCGGAACACGACCTGATCGTTGTCGATGAGCTCCTTCAGGATCCGCTTCTCGCGCTGTGCCGGAAACAGGAGTTTGCCTTCGGCATGGGCGGAGATGAACGTGACGACCTGGCCTCTCTTCAGGGTCCGGGTGAAGGCGCAGGAACCGCCGTTCTCCAGGCGAAGCAAGCTGGGACGGCACTCGTAGTGGCTCGAGTCATTCGTCGCGAGCACCGCCTCGGGCTCGGCCGTCATCACGCCGCTCAGGGCCGGCAAGAGGCCCGCCTCGACCAAGACCTGAAATCCGTTGCACACGCCGAACACCGGCTTGCCCGCTTTCACGAACCCGACCAGGTTTTTCGATAACTTCGATCGCATGCGCGCCGCGAAGATCGTCCCCGCCCGGATGTAATCGCCCGCCGCGAAGCCACCCGGGATCATGAGGAGGTCGTAGTCGTCCAGGTCGCGACGCAACTCCGGGGGCGCATCGCCCGTCAGCTGTTTCAGGTGGACTTTCTCGGCCTGGGCACCGAGATGGCGGAAGTACGCCACCGACTCGTCCTCGCAGTTCGTGCCCTCGATGTAGACGACGGCCACGCGGATGTTCGAGCGTTTCACGAGACCACCACTTGGTTCGGGATTGCCTCGCCCCACGCCTTCCGCATCACGGGAATCGCGAGGGACGTCCACTGGCGGCCTCGTCCCAGGTGCAACGACCGCTCGCCGGTCGTCCCCAGGTACGTCGCCGGGATCCCCTCCATCAGGTGCGTGAACTCGTCGTATCGGTGTCCCGCGACCTCGATCAACCATCGGCCGTTCGATTCGGAGAAGAGCTGGATGTCCCAGCGCATCGGGTCCATCGCCGTCGTCTTGAGGTCCGCCCCGACATCCCCTCCGAGACACATCTCCGCGGCAGCGATCGCGAGGCCTCCATGACTGAGGTCGTGCGCTGCGGCCACGGTCCCTTCGCGAATCGCACGGAGGAGATGGTCCATCGACGCCCGAAGGCCCATCGGGTCCACGGACGGAACGGGAGCCGTCCCGCCGCGAAGGCGCAGGTACTCGGACCCGCCGAGGTCCGCCTGCGTCGACCCGACCAGCACGACGGGGTCGCCCGCCCGCTTGAAATCCGAGGTCACACACTGCCGCAAGTCCTCGACGATCCCGACGCCGAGCACGACCGGCGTGGGCGGGCAGGGACCGCGCGTCGATTCGTTGTAGAACGACACGTTTCCGGAAGGGATCGGGATTCCCAGGGCCTTGGCCGTCGTCCCGATTCCCCGCACGGCCTCGCGGAAAGACCAGAGTCGGTCGGGCTTCTCCGGATTGCCGAAGTTCAGGCAGTTCGTCAGCGCGTGCGGGCTCGCTCCGACCGACACCAGGTTCCGGCACACCTCATCCACCGCGGTGGCCCCTCCTCGGTACGGATCGATCGCGGTGAAGGCTGGCGTCGAGGTGACCGCGATTGCAAGGGCCCGCCACGAATCGATCCGAGGGCGGATTACTGACGCGTCTCCGTGGGCCGCCTTCCCGATGACCCCTTGGAGCGGCTTCAGCACCGTCGACGCGCGGACCTCGTGATCGTACTGACGAATCACGTACTCCTTTGATGCGACGTTTGGCGAGGCCAGGATCTTGAGGATCGTCGACCGATAGTCTTGGGGCTCTCGCGGGAGGCGGAGGTCCTGACTCGGGAGGGCCGCCGGCGCTTCGTACGGCCGCGAATACTCCGGGCCGCCGGTGTAGAAGGGGAGATCCATCTCGAGGACCACGGTCCCCTGATAGCGGACCCGGCAAACTTTCTCAGGGATCACGCGACCGATGACCGTGGCGGGCACGTCGTACAGATCGAAAATCTTTAGGACCGAATCCACGTTCTCCGGGCGTACCGCGAGCATCATCCGTTCTTGGCTCTCGGAGACCCAAATCTCCCACGGCGCGAGGCCTTCCTCCTTCAGCGGGACTTTCTCGAGGTCCACTTCGGCCCCGAAACCCCCGGCGAGGGCCATCTCGCCGATGACGCAGGACAGGCCGCCCCCTCCGAGATCCTTCAGGCCGTCGAGCAGCCCCGCCTGGGCGGACTCGACGCACGCTTGGATGAGCGGCTCCTTCAGGATCGGATCGCCGAGCTGGACGGCGCCGGCCTCCCATCCTTCGACGGCCTTGTCGGTGAGGTCGACACTCGCATACGTGACCCCGTGGATACCGTCGCGGCCCGTGCGGCCTCCGCCGAGGATGAAGACGTCCTTCGCAGATCCCACGCGATTGCGCACGATCTGCGACTTCTTCCCGAAGCCGACGCAGGCCACGTTGACCACGATGTTCCCGACATAGCCTTCGTCGAACACGATGCAGCCCGCGACGGTCGGGACGCCGACGCGGTTCCCGTAGTCGCGGATGCCCGCGACGACGCCGCCGAAGAGGTACTTCGGATGCTTCGTCCCGCGGGGCAACTTCTCCATCGGGTAATCGAGCGGGCCGAAGTGGAGCGGATCCGCGAGGGCAATCGGCTGGGCGCCCATCGCGAGGACATCCCGCAAGATCCCGCCGATTCCGGTGTTCGCGCCTCCGTACGGCTCGATCGCGGACGGATGATTGTGACTCTCGATCCGCAGGGCGTACGCATGGTCCTCGTCGAATTCGACGACTCCGGCGTCCCCGCGGTCGATCACGTAGGGAGCCTGGACCGGGAAGATGAATTCTTTCAGGAACACCTTCGAGGATTTGTAGCAACAATGTTCGGACCAGGCCTGTCCGAGGCTCTGCAGCTCCACCTCGGTGGGGTCGCGTCGGAGCCCCTCGAAGTGCGCCTGGATCCGCACCATTTCGTCGATGCTCAGCGCAAGCCCCATCCGGTCGCTGAGCTGAGCGAGCTCGTTCGGCGAAGCGTCCCGCAAGGCGATATCGTGCAGGGCGAACGGGAGGGGCCGCCGTCGGATTCGCTCGCCCAACCCTTCGCCTCGATTCGGACAATCGCCCGCAATACATTATGCTTCCCGTTTCGTCTCGGAGAAAGGGTCGGACCCCGTCGCAGGACGGAGAACGTTCAAGTATCTCCGCGTCCCCATGCAGGCCCGCATGAGTCGTCCATTCCGCGACGCGCTCACGTCCACCCCCGTCGTCCTGGAAATCGTCCCGCCCGGGAGGCGGGTGAGCGAGAAGGCCGTGAACGCGTTCGTCGAACGCGTCCGGGGCTCGGTCCGTTCCTTGGAAAACCTCGACGCCGTGAACATCCCGGAGGTCCTCGAGGAGAACCACGCCGGGCAACCGTTCTACCGCGATCTGGATCCACGCGACTTCTCGGCGCT
>VBLR01000121.1 GCA_005878665.1 Methanobacteriota archaeon
CCGCGATCTCGCTCGGTTGGAATTGGATCGAGCTGATCTGGTCCGTCGGCATCACGCGTTCGAGGACCTTGCGGTGGAGCTCGCGCAAGAGAGCCGACCGATCCTCCATGAGGACGAGGTCGGAGACCCCTTGGAGCACGACGTTGTGGGCGAACGGGGATGGCAGGCTGCTGAAGTCGCTCTCGACCACCGCGATCTCGCCCGCCTCGATCCGCCGGAGGATTTCGCGGGCGTGGTCCAGGTCCATGACCATATGGAGGATTTCGTTGTAGGTCTCCTTGACTACCGGGAAGTCTTCGATCTCATGAAGCCAGTCGAGCACCCGCTGGGACCGTAGCTGCTGCCGCCCGATCGAAACTTCGCGGCCCTTGTAGTTCCGGAGGATCATGAACGACCGTGTCGCGCAGTGCCGGAAGCGCTGCTTGAACAGCTCCGTGTTGCGAATCGCGCGCCGCAGCAGGTCCTCGAGATTCTTGCTCGTGACGAGCTTCGTCAGGCCTTTGAGCTCGATCCGCCGCGGGACCGTGATCATGAAGTTGTCGTCCGTCACGCTCACGCGGACGTTCGTGTGGTTGGCCTCCGTGACGGCGAACGCGAAGGCGCGGCTCAGCGCGTCGTTCACGCGCCGGCCGAACGGGAAGTGGAAGATGACGTTCCGGTTCCCCTTCACGTCGAGGTACCCTTCGAGGAGGACCTGGCGGTCCGTCGGGAGGTTCGGGATCAGCGCCTCCTGCTCCTGCACATACGAGACGAGCGATTGCGCGGACCCCGAGTCGACGCGGTACTCTTCCATCAGCCAAGCCTTGGCGCCCTTCTCCCCGTCCTTCGCGATCTTCGCGGCGAGGTCGCGGCGGAACTCGCCGACGGCGATCGATAGGTCGAACGACCGAGGCAACATTTCACCGGTCCACGAGGGCACCGTGGGCCGGCGTCCCGAGGCGTCTTTCACGTAGACGGAAGTCCCGCGTGCCCGAACGAACTGGTACGTGCGGCCGCCGAGGACGAAGATATCGCTCGGGCTCAGATACTCGACGAACTTCTCGCTCAGCTCCCCCAGGGGGGAACCTCGTTCCGAGAAGACGTGGTACGTCCCTTCTTCCGGGATCGTCCCGACGTTCGTGTAGTAGATCATCCGGGTGCCTTTCTTCTTCCCGATGCGGCCTTCCTCCTCGTCGAACCAGATCTTCGCGAACACCTTGATGTCTGGATTGCGCGACGAGAGGTAGTCGAGGACCGCGAGGAAGTCCTTCTTCGTCAGGTCGTGGAAGCTGTGCGACCGCCGGACCAGCTCGAACGCCTCGTCGACGTCCCAGCGCTTCTCGAGTGACATCGCGACCAAGGCCTGGGCGAGGACATCGAGGGGATTGCTCGGGATGTCGACCCGGTCGATCCGGGCGTCGTACGCGGCCTTCGCCAGCGTCGCGCACTCCATGAGGTCCCAGGGCTCGAACGCGATCATTCGCCCGACGGCGGTGTCGCCGTACGCGTGGCCTGCGCGGCCGATTCGCTGGAGGCCTTTCGCGACGGACTTCGGTGAGCCGATTTGCACGACGAGGTCGATGTAGCCGATGTCGATTCCGAGTTCGAGGGAGGTGGACGACACAGCCGCCTTCAGTTGACCGTCCTTGAGCTTCTGTTCGACCTCGAGACGGGTGACCTTCGACAGGGAGCCGTGGTGGGCCTCGAGGTCCTCCACGCCGCGTTCCTTCAGCCGGAAAGAAACATGTTCCGTCCCGCTCCGCGTGTTCGTGAAGATGAGCGTCGTGCGATGCTCGTCGATCAACTTGCTCAGGAGGTCGTACATTCGGGCGTTCGCGACTTCCATGGGCACAGCCGTCATGTCGCGAACGGGGCACAGGACCGCGAGGTCGAGGTCCTTCCGCGTGTCGACCTCGACGATGTACATGTCCCGCACCTTGCCGTTCTCGTAGCCCGCGAGGAACTTCGCCTCCTCCTCGATCGGCGCGATGGTCGCGCTCAAGCCGATCCGCACGAAGTCTCGCCCGGTCTGCTCGCGGAGACGCTCCAGGCAGATCGACAGCAGGGAACCGCGCTTCGACGAGCAGACCTCGTGAATCTCGTCGAGGATCACCCATTCGACGTTTGCGAAGTGCTCGCGGAACTTCGGCGTGCTCAGGATGATCGCGATGCTCTCCGGCGTCGTGATGAAGATATGGGGCGGGTGCCGGACCTGCCTCTGTCGTTCTTGAGGCGAGGTGTCCCCCGACCGAACGCCGACCCGGATGAGGGGTTCGGGCTTGCCCTCTCTCTGCGCCAGTTGCGTCAGTTCACGGAGCGGCTCCTCGAGATTGCGGTTGATGTCGTTCGCGAGCGCCTTGAGGGGCGAGACGTAAAGGCAGTAGATGCGATCCTCGAGTTCGCCACGGAGTTGCTTGGCGTACAGCTCGTTGATGATGGACAAGAAAGCGGTGAGCGTCTTGCCGCTCCCCGTCGGGGACGAGACGAGCACGCTCTTCCTCGCGTGGATGAGGGGCACGGCGTAAGCCTCGGGCTCCGTGAGGCCCTTGAACTTCGACCCAAACCAGTCGCCGACCAAGGGCTCCATGAGGCGGAGCACCTCCTCTTTGGTTGCGGCGGTACGAACCTTATGTAACAAGCGGAATTCCTCGCGTAGGGTCGGAAATCATGGGGGATAGTGGCGGGTGCTAAAAGAGTTTGCGGGACGGATCTCAGAATGTGACCTGGGTGGGAGGCTCACCCACCTGACGCGCTTCGGCCGCCCTCGGGCGGGAGAACCTTTGTATCGGCGCCCTCCATGATGGAATCTGGGCGTGAACCGAGCCTAGAGGTGAACAAGATGGTCGTTGATTTCGAGGTGACACGGACTCCGAGCTACATCGTCGCATCGATCCTCAAGATTGGACCCTACCGCGAGGACAACTTGCGGAGCGAGTTCGGGGAGCTGGTCTCATGGGCGAAGAAGCACCGCGTGCGCACAGGGAAGTGGATCATGTACGAGCATGACGGCCCGAATAGCCGCCGCCCCGGAAACCAGCGACGCTGGGAAGCGTGCCTCGAGATTCGCGGGAAGGCGAAGGCCGAGGGCCGGATCCGGATCAAGAAACTCCCCGCGCAGACCGTCGCGCATGTGGTTTTCAACCCGAACGTCGTCTCATCTCGCATCGTCTACCATGGCCTGGGAGATTGGATTTGGTGGCGTCTCAAGTATAAGGACTTCAAGCGAGCGGGGCCGACGCGCGAAGTGTATGATGGGGACCCGTGGACGAACACAAAGGCTTGGTCCAAAGCCGACGTCCAGGTCTTGGTCGAGAAGTGACGCTTACCTGCCTCAGTAGCGGTTCGGTCCCGAATCGATTCCGACCGGGCTCTCCCCGGCCGGTCCCTGAGTTCGCCGCAGGGCGGGAAGGGACGCGGACTCCGCACTCTGATCTCGAAGCTTGAGGAACGGATACGAGTTCTGCAGGATTTGCATCTCCGCTTTCCGAAGGTGCTCGCCGAACGTCGACCGCGAGACCCCCGCCCGCGCCGCGATCCGATCCATCTTTTCCCGTGCGGGCAGTTCAAACAGACCTCCCTCAAGGGCGCTGACCAAGATGTGGACCTGGCGGTCCGTGAGTCCTTCGAACAGATGGACGGGGATGGTCGTGAGCGAGTGAATCCGGTCTAACTGATCCCGGGCTCGGTGGGATAGCACGTCGACCTCCCCGGTCTTCTTGACGTCGGCCACAAACCGGCGCAGGGCCGCAATCGTTGGAGAAACGACACGATAGGTCTCCCAGCCCCCGAAATAAATCGTGGGAGGGACGACCCACAGACCTCTTCGGTCGGCGATCTTCGTGACGGACGGCGGGTACGTCCAGCGCGCTTGATGGGTGACAACGAGTGCGGAGGTGCCTTCCTGGGTAATCCTTCGCGCACCGATCGTCTCAAGCATGGCGCGCAGGACGCGTTGGAGATCCACGGCCGACGGCGCGGCGACGTGGAACACGTCGCTCTGCGTGCTTGTCCACAAGGCCAATTCCACGTCCGGAAAGGCGACGGACAAGTCGCAGTATGGACAAGGGTGCTGGACCCGGACCCGGGTGTCCAAGAAGGGCATTACGGACACATCGCGTGTGGCGATAAAAAGGCTGGTACCGCCCTAGGGCGGTTCTGAGGCAAAGCCCAGTCGGATCACGCGACGGAGTGACTCGGGATCGGGCTAGGGGATGCGCATCCCGATCAGGCTCGACGTCCCGCGATGCCACACCTTCGTACCAAACGCTCGAGCAAGGGCACGCGCCGCTTCCGGATTCACCCCTGTGTTGTCGGCGACGACAATCGAGAGCCGGAACGGAGCTTCGGCCGAATGGTTTCAAACTCGAATGCGAGGTGCTCGGGAGTCCAGGGGCTATCGTGGCAGTACAGGTCGATCGAGGGGAGGCGATTGATGAGTCGCGGGAGAACGTCCTCGCTCCTTCCCTTTCGCAAGGCCCACCTGGCCTTCAATCGGGAGGGGATCGCCCACCCGGAATCTTTGCCACGTGGAACGCTCCAGGAGAGCTCCCCTCTGGCCCTCTTTGCTGCTTTTTGATATTGCGGCAAGTCAATTGAATGGAGTCGACCTCGCGCGTTTCGCTCGAGACCCATCAGGATGTGCGCCGAGGACAGGCCGGAGGAGACGCCGGATTCGACGGCGTCGCGCGTGCACTGCGTCCGCGTAATGAGATACAACTCCAACGGCGCGGGGAACTGAGCGTAGTACGTGCGGCCCGTGCGTTGGAGCGCACGATGGATCGATCGTTCGGCGGAGACGAGGTCGGTGATTTCATTTAACATGACAAGGATTTCGCCCGTCTCGCGTTCGGTTATATGTTTCAGCCATTCAGTATCCGGAAGGGCCCTTCTCCCGAGGAGTTCGACGATTTCCTTCTCCGTCTTCGCGTCCGGCGACGGTCGTCTTGCGTTCCTCCGAGACCCCAACGAATCCGCCTCCACCGGACTTCCTAACTGGGCCACTGCTTGCCGTCAAACGATTGCAGCGGCGGAAGGAGCCACCGCAAGGAGCCTTTGGCGTGCCCAGGAAGTCCCTTGCATTGAATGCCGGCGATCGCACCCGTGTGTAGCCTGATTTCCGACTCGGCCCCGAGGAGATCGGCAACGAGATGGTCGATCAGCGGCAAGTGCGAGACGAGCGCGACGCTCTCGGCCGATCTCAATTTTCGAAGGGTTGCGTAGACTTCGGTGACTGGTCTTTCCCCGAGCAAACACGGTTCAACTTGAATCTCTGACTTCAGGTCAAGCGCTTGGCGTGCGATCTCGGCGGTCTCCTTGGCGCGAGCCAACGGACTCGAGAGAATCAGTCCCGGTCGGAAGCCCAGTTCCTTCTCCGCCACGGACACGACCCGTTTCGCCCACAGCCTGCCGTCTGCCGTGAGATGCCGTTCCTCGGTGGCATGCCCCTTCCCTTTCGTCGGCGCTTCGGACTCCCCATGTCGAACGATGTACACCAACATGTCTTTCGGGATGGAGCGAGCGCTACAAGCGAATTCTACCGCCCAAGGGCGGCTTCGTCTTCACGGATGCTCAATGATCATCGATACCGCGTTGCCGCCGCCGAGGCATAGGGTGGCGAGCCCTCGCTTCGCGCCGCGGTCCTTCATCGCGTACGCCAAGGTCGTGAGGACTCTCGCACCGCTGCAGCCAATCGGATGGCCGAGAGCCACTGCGCCACCGTTCACGTTGAGCTTCTCGTGCGGAATCCCGAGTTCCCGCATCACCGCGAGGCTCGCCGCAGCATACGCTTCATTGTGCTCGAACAGATCAATGTCGTCGACGGACAGGCCCGTCTTCTTCAGCAGTTTCCGGACTCCGGGGATTGGCGCCTCCATAACCCACTCGGGTTTGACCCCGGCCGTGTTGTAGGCGACAACGCGGGCGAGTGGCGTGACGCCATGGCGGTCCGCGGCCTCGCGGGACAGCACGACCATCGCGGCACCCCCGTCGCTCAACTGGGACGCGTTGCCCGCGGTTACCTGTCCGCCCTCTCGGAAGACGGGCGGCAGCTTCGCGAGCTTCTCGAGGGACGTGTCGATCCGGATCCCTTCATCGACCTCGACGCGGCCGGCGCCAGGCACGTCGACGGGCACGATCTGCTCCCGAAACCGACCTTCCTGGGTCGCGGACGCGGCCCGACGATGGCTCTCGAGGGCGAATCGATCCATCTCTTCCCGGCTGATCTTGAATCGCTCCGCGACGATCTCTCCGGTGACGCCCATGTGGAACTGGTTGTAGGCGTCCCAGAGGCCGTCGTGGACCATCGAGTCGATGAACGGCACGTTGTTGATCCCGATCCCCCAGCGGGCCTCCTTGACCAGGTAGGGAGCCCGGCTCATCGACTCCATGCCCCCGGCGAGGAGGATATCCGCCGAACCCGCTCGAATCATGTCCGATGCGAACATGACTGCTTGCAATCCGGAGCCGCATACCTTGTTGATGGTCACGGCACCGACGCGATCCGGCAGGCCGGCGGACAGCGCGGCTTGGCGCGCCGGGTTCTGGCCCAGTCCCGCGGAAATCACGTTGCCCATGATGACCTCTTCGATGTCGGAGGGGACGAGGCCGGCGCGGTTCACCGCCTCCGCGATGACCGTACTGCCGAGCTTAATCGCCTCGACGTTCCGGAAGGCCCGCCCGTACTTGCCCACCGGGGTGCGGCAGGCTCCCGCGAGAACAATGTCTGTCACAACCGGGACCTCCGCACGTTGAGCAACGAAACGCCGCACTATTAAGATGTTGTCCGATGGGAGCGAAACCAGTCCATCGTTCGACGGACTCCCTCCTCGTAAGGCGTCTGAGGATGGGGCGTACCCGTCAAGGACCGGTAGAGGGATCCGTCGAGCAAGACCGGGTCGTCGAACAAGTACGCCATTTCGTACGCGGAGCGTGCCAAACGGTTGAACAGGCCGACGAATCGAAACGTCCGCCGACCGAACACCCGAATCGTCGGTTCTCTCCGGCCGACCGACGCGTAGACAAGACGGATGAATTCCCGTGGCGTGATGGGATGGGGGCCGGGGACGTGGACGGCGCGGCCGTGAGCCGCCGGCGTCGCGACGAGTTTCAACATCGCCTCGGCGGCATCGTCGATGAGGACGAATTCGTGCGGTGCGTCCGCATCCAATGGCCATCGGCATGGCTGCCCGTGGACGGCTCCCTCAAAAATCGGCCGGAAGATCTCATGCATGATGCCAGGACCGTAGAAGTCCGGATACCGCGGCAGGACCAGTCGCACCCTCCCGTCGCGGTGGGCTTGGAGGAACATTTGCTCAACATGCAACCGCACTTTGCCCTTCTGGGTGTTCGGCTCCCGCGGATGGTCTTCCAGCACGGGCCTCGATCGCGGGTGGCCGTAGACGTACACGTTGCCCGGGAACGCCAAGATGGCTCCTGCCGCCTCCGCCGCCGCGAGCGCATTCTCCGCGAGCGCCGGCACAAGTCGAGGCCACTCGGGGTACGGGACATTCGCCGCGTGCACGACCACGTCGGCGCCGCGGGCGGCCTCGACCACCGACTCCCGTGATTGTAAATCCGCGTGGACAACCTCCGTACCGGCGGGGAATCGATCCGCTCCGGCCGATGGCCGGACGACGGCTCGGACTCGATGCCCCGCGAATCGGGCCCGCCGGACGACCGCCCCGCCGATCGATCCTTTCGCGCCGAGGACGACCACCTCCATGCCGGGCCGACAGTTCCGATTGACCGATAAGGCTGACGCGAGATCCTTGCCGGATCGACCTACGTGCACGATGCATGCACAAGCCCGCCTTATGCCGCCCGGGCAACGGTTGGGCGTCTCGACCCGCCTCGGTGAGGCGGGTGAGGTGCGAACGATGGGAAACGGAATCAAACTGGGGCCGCGCGCGACGATCCTGCTGGTCGTCCTGTTGGCGGCCAGCGCGGTGGGCATCTTGACGCCCACCTTGAGCAACACGGTGTCGAAAGACGTGCAGGTAACGGGCTTCGCCGTCACTTTGACCGTGGACGGCATCCCGGAGACCGTCGCCCCGGGCGACGTGTTCCGCGTGACCGCGACCCTGGCGAACAACGCGAACCGGCCGGTCCCGGCGGTCTTGCGGATGGAGGTCCGGAACCCGAACAACACGGTCCCCGGCGAGCTGACCGTCTACGCGGGCTGCGGCGCCGAGGAAGTCGTGTCCGGAACGCGGCTGATTTACTACATCGGCTGGCAGGGGCCGCTCCTCGCGCCGAAGGGGACGAGCTTCGCGGCGGGAACGAACTTGGGCACACTGGACAGTGCGATCGGATCGGCGGAATATTGGCCCGCGGTCCTCCATGAGATCCAGGAGCGGGACCCCGCCGGATACGCGTCCCTGGTGGTCCCGGGCCTGAACGCCTCGGCCGGCGTCCGCAGCTCCGGATCGGCCATGCTGAAAGCCCTGAACTATTACGCGATGGTGGTCTCGTCCAACGGCGAGAGCCCGAACCTCGCGGACTGGACGCTCAGCTCGGTCTTCTCGGAGCGATTCGTGGCGTTCGGCGGCGCGGCTCAGGACGGCTTCCTGGTGGAGGTCCACCCGCAGTCTCGCGGGAGCTTCATCTTCAAGCTCTGGGCCGAGCGACCGGATGCACTCGGGATGCCCGACCACCCCACCTACACCTGCGGGCCGCTCTGAGCGGCCCGACCTTTATTTTTCCAATCAAATAGAAATAGGGCCGAAGATTCATAGGTCGGCGGACCATCCGCCCGGTGCGATGGAGTTCCCTCCGTTCGAGCATCTGTTGTACTACGAACGAGTCCACGGTGCCCGGCTGAACATCTCCTTCTCGAACATCCGCGAGTTCCGCCTCGACGGATTCGGGCGAAGCTTGCCCAAAGACCTGGACTTGAACTGGACCTTCCGAAACGGGACGCCGGAGCTTCGGCGGCTGATCGCGAGGCGACACCGCGCGAGTCCGAACCGAGTCCTCGTGACGACCGGGGCCACGGAAGGGAACTTCCTGGTCAACGCAAGCCTCGTCCATCCGCGGGACCGAGTCCTCGTGGACATCCCGATTTACTCTCCGCTCCGCGACGTCCCGCGGGGCGTCGGTGCGAAGGTCGTCGAAATCCCGCGCGAATGCAAAGACGGCTGGCGACTCGACCTGGATCGCTGGCGGAAACTGGCCGGGCGACGCGCGTGTCTTCTCGTGTTCGCGAATCTGAATAATCCGACCTCGACCGCTCTCTCCCGCTCGGACCTGCGAGCGCTGGCCGATATCGCGGAGGAGTGCGACGGGCACGTCCTGGTCGACGAAACGTTCCGCGAGCTTGCATTCGAGAATAGGCCGCCCAGCGCCGCGGAGTTCGGGCCCCGAATGATTGCCCTCTCGACGGTCACGAAGGTGTGCGGCCTCGGAACGCTCCGCGTCGGATGGATCGTCGGAGCGCCCGATCTGCTCGAACGATTCGCGGGCTTGAAAGACTACACCACCGGCGGCGGATCCATCGTTTCCCAGACGATTGCGTCCTGGGCATTGGGCCGGTGGGATTTCTTCCTCCGGCGGGCGAAGCGAATCCTCGACGCGAACCGGAAGATCGCCACGGACGCGCTCCGCGACTTGCCGGCGCTCCAAGGCGACGTCCCCGTGGGTGGGAGCGTGCTGTTCCCGCATAGCACGGTGCACGTCGGGAAACTCGCGAGTCGATTGCTGAAGCAATACGGGACCGTCATCGCGGAAGGTCGTTTCTTCGGGGTGCCGGACCATTTCCGACTGGGACTCGGCGGAGAGCCCCGGGATCTAAGGATGGGTCTCGCGAATCTTCGACGGCTTCTACGTGCCGTGTCTTAGAAAAAAAGATGGGGGCCTCGAAGGCCCCCTGCGGTCCAGGCTGGTCCGAACTCTGGACGTCTACGGCCAAATCCCTTGGGCCGTGGTGCCGGCTGAGCTCGCCGTCGTGTTCGTCATGTTCGGGCACGTATGGCCGGCGGTCGAGTTCCCCGAACCCGCGGCGGCCGCGGTCCCGGACACGTTGTCCGTGCCAACGGTGCTGGAAGCACTCGCGGCGTGCGCGACGAACACTCCCGCCACGACGACAGCGACGATCGCCATCAGTGCAATTGCTCCGAGAGCTTTCGTAGGTCATTCACCTCCTGAGGTCCATCGCCTCACGCCCGAGACGGGCCAGTGTATCGAGCCAATTCTCCGAGAACCCTACAGGGTCGTTAGCGGATTCCTCCCAAATCGCCTGCATCCTGGCGCAACGGATTCGCTAACAATCTGGGAAGCTTCTCGCAAAAACCGAGAATGCCCTCTACGCCATGGCGGTATGGGACAGAGGTGAGGCGCATGCAATTCAGAGAGATTGTCGCCCTCTTGACCGTGCTCCAGGTTGCAGCCGGAATCAAGGTTGTCGACGACGACACCCGCTATTCCACCGAGAAATCCTGGCTCTCGAATCCGACATTCAACCCGGTTCTCCGGCGAGCGCGACAAGACCCCAAGAGATCGACACCATCGAGCTCGCATCCGCCGACTCCACCTCCAACCTTTGGGCCTCCTCCTCCCTCGTCTCTAATCGACTTCGACTGGGGAAGGAAAGGTAGATGACACGGCTTCAGTCTGGGAGCGCCGGTCCGCGTGGACAGCTTCGGGCGACTGCTTTGGTGGCTCTTCGGGAGCAGCGTCGGCGCCCCGGTCCGCGGGAAGGTGGTCCATGCGATCCGCGACGAACCTCGGAATGCCCAGCAGCTCGCGGAGCTCCTCGATCTGGACTATACGAGTATACGCCATCACCTTCGTGTCCTTCTCAAGAACCAGGTGGTGGTCACCTCCGGACCACGGTATGGTCAGGTGTACTTCCTCTCACCGGCGACGGAGTCGCATTGGGACGACCTAGAGCGAATTCTCGAGAAGTTTCGGAAGAAGAATGAGGGGTGAGACATGCCGGCGGAAGTCACGAAAACAAGGTGGGGCGCGAGTGTCTGGGTGCCGATCGTCCTGATGATCGGCGTGGTCGCAGGGCTAGGGCTCCTGTCGCTGCCATCGCCCGTGCAGCATCCGTTCGGCCGCCCGCCTCCGGAGTTCGAAACGTTCGAGAATTTTGGCCTCATCCTCTCGACGCTCAACGTGGCGCTGCTCGTCGCCCTTCTCGTCATCTACGCACGGATGTACTCGGACACTGGGGCGAGTTTTGCGCTGGGCTTCGTTCTGGTCCTCGGAGCGCTCCTCGCCGAGACCGTCGTCGGCTCACCCGTCCTGTTCCGCTTGTTCGCGATCCCGCCAGGAGGTCAGACGCCGTTTCTCCTGCTTGCCGAGACTCTCAAGGCAGCAGCGCTTGCTATTTTCCTCTATCTCAGCCTCCAGTAGTGGGGACCACGAGTCCGCCAAACGACGGCAGACGAGATCCATCCTGAATGGTCACGCGCTCGGGATGCAGAATTCCTGAACTTCTTTCCCTCGAGCACGAACACGAAGCAACTGGGATGGATGAGTAGTCGCTGGCCCAGCCTCCATGGTCGTGACGGAGTTCCCCGAACGCTTGACATCGGTCACGTAGATGCGCCATTCGCGAAGAATGGGTCACGATATTGGCACAGCTTCGAAATCGATTTGGGGAATCTTTTTGTCGAAGAAAATGCTCTTATGGGACACGCTCATCGAGAGCGCGACGGCTAGGTCTGAGTGAATGACTCCGAGGTGCCTCGCGGCGGCGGCGACTCGGGTCTGACAACGGGTGTCCACGTTGTTCATGCTCGCGAGTTTCGCGGCGGATCCCACCGCAATGCCGAGGTCGATGCATCGTAGCTGGCAAATCGGTCCGAGGAACTCCCAATCCTCAGAATCCTCCGTGTGATGAGCTGGAGCCGCGCGCAGAAATTCGTTGCAGGTGCCGTAGCCGCACGCGCCACAGTCGTACATTGGCGGATACCACTTCTCTAGTCCGATGAACAGGATGAGGTCCACCTTCTCGGTCGTGTCGGCATCGCGGAAGAAAATGGGGTTCTTGAGTTTCGTCCCCCGCGCCCGAAGCCATTCCGCGAGACGGTGGAGGGTTTCTTTATCTTGGACGATCGTGGTCTCAATGAAGGGCTTGGACCCTTTGAGGAAGAGCTGCCCTCCGCTCTTCGGGGCGGTCATGGCGCTGACGGCGCACATCTTCGCGACGTGTGCTACTACCTCTGTGAACATCTCCTGCTGGTTCATCTGTGACAGCTCCCAATCTCATTCGTCTTGATATACCGCCGCCCGGTGGGTGTCAGGCAGGAAGGCGTAGACCTTGTTTTTCTTTTGGTCGACCGCCAATGTGTGGGCTCCTTTCTCCGTCGACACGGTTTCGAGGAGCTTCATTCGCCTTGCGTCGAAGACGTCAATCACTCCCGGGTCGCCGACGGCGACATAGACACGGCTCAGACTCGAGTTGAAGAAAACAACGTCCGGCGGGCCGCTGAGCTCCCCGACCAAACGAATCTCTCCCGAATCCAGGTGGACCGCGACCAGCTTCTCTCCGTCACAAGCGGAGAAAAGGTGTCTTCGTTGCGGATCGAGATCGAGACCGTGCGGTCCTTTGGCGGGCACCTTGTATCTCTCCCGCATCTTCGAGGGAGTTTTCGCATCGATTTCCACGATGAGGGGAGGATCTGCGATGTTCAGATAGAAGGCGGCCGTCCCCTCGTCGTACACGGCCCACCGAGGGCGCCCCGGAAGCACCACGGTCCCGATCACGGCCTTCTGGCTGACATCGATCATCGAAACGCTCGATGAATTGCCGATTTCGGGGTCGCCGACATTTGCCACCAGCAAGAGCCCCCGCGATGGATCGAAAGCGAGCCCATTGGGACGGATTCCCACGGAGAGCCGCATCACTTCTTCCTCCCGGCCGGTTGAGAAAATACTAATCGTGTTCTCGCCGCGATTTGCGGTGAAGAGGAGACCCCTCTCTTCCGAAACGAGTACGCCCGCGACACCCTTCAGTCCGTGAATAGACCGAAGGAACCGATCGGAAGCGGAGTCTACGACGTCGACATCATCGTTAGACGTATGGGCGACGTAGAGCCGAGAGAACTCGTAATGGACGGCAGCGTGATCAAAGCCACCTTTCCGTGAATGCGCGGGAAGCTCGATGTGGCCCAGAAGGCGAAGGCTCATCGAGGCGCGTGCTCCAACTTGGCCTTCCCTTCATCCTTGAGCTTGCAATACGTATAGAGTGCATCGTACGCGGGAAACTGGAGCCGCATGTTTTCGAAATCGTCTTTCGAGTTCTCACGGAAGCCGAGGGCCATCGCCTCCAGTCCTGCGCCCTCCGGTCGAGGATTTCGAGGGGCCGCGTCCGCCGAGCGCACGATTTCGGCCATGTCAAGGAGCGCGCGGTCTGTGAGCTTGTATTTCTTGATGATCGCGTCGAAGCTGCACCGCTCGTCGCCTCCCTCCTTGTAGTGGAACAGCTCGGCACCAGGGCTGTCGTACGGGATCGCGCCCTGTGCCTTCGCGACTTCCAAGACCTTTTCCCGGGGCACGAACAGGAACTCCGCCTTCGGATCGACGAATTTTGTGACGAGCCACGGGCACGCAATCCGGTCCACCTTTGCCTTCTCTCGGGTTACCCATTTCATCGAAGTCCTCCTGAGTAGAGTCTCTACGCAGGTAGTGCATCTATGTATATTAATCTCTCCGACGCGCCGGTCGGTTGGCCATTGAGTAGGATATCTACGCATATAAACCCGAACGCGATTCGCCCGCCACAGGGTGAGTGGATGGCCGCGACCGCACCGCGAGGCATGAAGATTGGAGCCGTCTCTCTTTGGCTGCTCCTGCTCTTGTCCGAGAAGCCGATGTACGGGTACGAAGTAATTCGGGAACTCGAGAAGAGGTTCTCCGGCTACTGGAAGCCCAAGACCGGGACGATCTACCCGGCTTTCGAGAAGCTCGAGGAGGGGGGGCTGGTGACGAGTCGAATCGAGTTCCGCGATGAAGGAATCGACCGGAAGCATTACGCCCTCACCGAAAAAGGACGGACCGAGCTTTCCCAGAGCATGGGCCACTGGACCAAAATGATGGAAGTCTTGGAGAGTTACCGAGAAGTCCACGAGTCGATTTTCAGATACAAGGACCGGCTCAGCAGGGACGAGCTCTCAAAGTCCCTTGTCGCTTTGGGGGCAGGAGTGGGCCGGCGTTCGGTCGATCTCTCTAAGGTCCTGCCGGGCCAGAGGAAGCTCTTGGTTCAGCCCACCGAGCCCGTGACGTTCAAGCTCCTCTATGCGAAGGAAGAGGACGAACTGGAGATTCACATGGAACTGAAATGGACCCCGTCCCCCCGCGCGCGCCGCCCGCCCAAGCGCTCGTCGCGTCCGAAGCGGTCGAAACGATTCGGATGAGCGGGGTGGGTCTACGGGTCTCGGAGACTGGATCGATCGAGACGGGAGACTCATCTTCCTCGAGAAGACGGTCCGGACGATCCCCTACGGTTTCCTCGGAGTGATCTTCGGCGTCTACCTCGCCCAACTGGACTTCACTCCCGTCGCCGTCGGAATTGTCCTGACCGCGACCGTGCTCAGCAGCGCGGTCTACACGTTCATCATCAGCTTCGTCGCGGACAAGATTGGTCGAAGGAAAACGCTCGTCTTCTTCGCGCTCACCGATTTCGTCGCGGGAACTTTGCTATTCGTCTCGAGGGATTGGTGGGCCCCCGTACTCGCGGGGATCGTCGGGAACATGACCGTTGGGGCGGGAGAAGTCGGGCCGTTTCTATCGCTCGAAACGGCGATCCTTCCGCGGACGTGTCGCTCCGATCGCAGGACGCTGGCATTCAGCGTGTACAACCTCGTCGGATACGGAGCGTCTTCGGCCGGCGCGCTCCTCGCGGGCCTTCCGAACTACATTGGATATTCGCCGCTCTTCCTGGGGTACATGATCTCCGGACTGCTCGGCGCCGTGCTCTACTCCGGCCTCTCCGGACACGTCGAACCAGACCCCGGCCTGACAAGCCGGTCGGCGCTATCCGCGCGCGGTCGACCGATCGTGGCCAAGCTGTCGGCCCTCTTCGCGGTGGACTCCTTCGGGGGCGGGTTCATCGGACAGAGCATCCTCTCCTACTACTTCTACCTCCGATTCGGCCTGGACTTGGCGACCCTCGGAGCAATCTTCTTCGCGACCCAGCTGGTGACCGCGCTGTCGTTTCTCCTGGCGGAGCGAATCGCGCGGAGAATCGGCCTCTTGCGGACGATGGTCTTCACGCACGTGCCTTCAAACGTGTTGCTGATCGGGGTGGCGCTTGCGCCGACGGCGTTGACGGCGGTCTTCCTCCTCCTGTGCCGTCAATCGTTGTCGCAAATGGACGTGCCCACGCGGCAATCCTACGTCATGTCCATCGTGGACGAACCAGACCGGACCGCGGCGGCGGGACTCACGAGCACCACGCGTACGGTCTCGTCATCGATCAGTCCGTCGCTGGCGGGTTACGCCCTCGCGAACCTCTGGCTCGGCACGCCGTTGGTGGCAGCAGGGGCGTTCAAGTTGGCCTACGACGCCTTGATTTACGCGAACTTCCGAAAGGTGCGACCTCCGGAGGAACGGAAGGGTGCACCGAGTTGAACACTGCACCCACGGCGCTCCATCACAGGCGTATCTTCAAATCTGCAGGCCCTGTGTCGGCCTTGCCCGCGTAGGCTAGTTTGGACGAGACTTCCAGGCTTCGGACCTGGGGACTGGGGTTCGAATCCCCACGCGGGCGTCCTCTCCCGATCTTTTCCCCGGCGCAGACTCACGACGGATGCGAGCTAACCGCAGTCCCGGCGACTAGTCCCCAATGTGTTTTCGGTAACCCGCAGCGTCCATGAGCGCACCCGGTTGCACAGGCTCCGCGGGCTCGAGGACGACCATCCAGCCTTCGCCGTACGGATCCTTGTTCACGAGCTCGGGCTTGTCCACGAGGGCTTTGTTGACATCGACGACTTTTCCACTGATCGGTGAGAAAATCTCGCTGACGGCCTTCACCGATTCGACGGTCCCGATCGGCTCTCCCTGCTTGACGGTCTTTCCGGCCGGTGGCAGCTCGACGTACACGACATCCGTCAGCTGATCCTGAGCGAAGTCCGTAATCCCAATCCGCGCGCGTTTGCCCTCGATCTTCGCCCATTCATGGTCTTTCGTGTAACGAAGCCCTTCCGGGACGTTCGACAATTCGACCCCAACTGGACCGCCTCGATACGGCCTTGCGGATATGAGGGTTTCGTGCTCCCTCTCCGCCCGGCTCAGATACCGCGGGATGCGCCGACCTACCGGCCTTTCCAGTTCGCGCCCCACGCCTGGTGGACGAAAATCTCCTCGCTGTGAATCTTGTGGATGTGATGCACAACCACCAGCAGCGCGAAGAGCGCGAACCCGCTGATCGTGAGGAGAAGGTACGTGGGATTCCCCAGGATCGTGGAGAAGATACTGCCCAACGTGCCGAGCGGGTCAGCCATTCGATCGTGCCTGTGCGAACCAGTTTCCCGCACCGTGGAAAAACCTTTCTCCGTGAAGCCCCGATCCGATAATTAATCGCTCCAACTCGCCCTCCTGGAACAGATGGTAAAACCGCGACACAACGGTCTTGTCGGGCATCGTCCACGGCACGTCTACATCACCGCTGATCTCGGGCGCCGCGAGCTTCGACCGAAAGCGTGGCTGTTCTCGCGCCCACACACTGAGGAACACGGGCGCTTGCTGGCGAAGGACGCGTCGGAGCTCACCCAATGCGGCGAGCCGATCCGTCTCAAGCGGCAGATGATGCAAGACCGCAATGCACAGGCCTGCGTCGAATGACGCGTCACGGAACGGCAGTTTCGTCGCTTCGCCTCCGACCCAATCGATGCGCATGGCTTCCGCGGTTCCTCGTTCGCGTGCGCGCCCGATCATCAGGAGGGGCAGGGAGAAGTCGAGCGCCACCGCCTGATTGCCGCGGTGAGAGAGGATTTTCGCGTGTCGTCCGTTGCCTGCTCCGAGATCGAGAACCCGCGCGTCACGAGGCAATGACTCGATGAACGATCGGACCTCGGGCCAAGGCTCCCGGCGGCGGGCGGCGAACGATTCTGCGATTCGATCGTAGGTCGCACGGATCTCGGCTTTCGTTCGGACCATTCGAGCGGAGACGTTGGGAGTGCGCGATAAAGTCTCGCCCGTTCACGACTCGAGCGCGGCCCGCTCCGTCTCGTGTAGCGCTCGCTCTCGGATCGCGGCAAGGTCCGGCAAAGGGGCGCTCACCCGCCCCCGATCCAGATACCGCGTGTATGCCGGGGCCATCTTCGTTCCGCACGCGGGACACGTCCGCACCCCGATTTCGTACGTACCATCCTTCGGGCAGCGTTGGAGGTCCTTGCGACCGCCGAACTTGCCCCGCTTCGCCGCGGGCTTGCCATCGACCTCGACAAGGTCCAACGCGAAGTCAATCGTCGGAGCGTTGCTCAAGCTCGTGCCAACGCCGAAGCCGTCGACGCCTGCCTCCAGGAGTGCGGGTATCGACTTCTCGTCCACGGAGCCCGACGCGAAAATCTTCACGTCCTTGTGGCCGCGGAGGTCCAGTTCCCAACGCACTTCGCGGACAATCGCGGCGAGGTTCCCGCGTCGTGAGGCCGGAGTATCGAGGCGGATACCAGAGAGGTCCGGAATCGCCTCGACGGCCATCAATGCCTCCGTCTTCTCGTCGTAGTAGGTGTCGACGAGCGCGATGCGCGGAATCTTCGCTTCGAGGTATTTGTGGACCGCCGCGAATGCCTCCCGGGGTCCGCCCATCACGATGACGAGGGCGTGGGGCATCGTCCCGATCGCGGGGACACCGAGAAGATCGGCCCCCAAGGGCGTCGTGATCGCGTCGAGCCCTCCGATCGTCACGGACCGTTCAATGAGCGGCGCGATGCCCGGATGCATGCGACGCACGCCGAACGACAGGACTTGCTTTCCGTTCGCGAGCTTTCGAATCCGCGCGGCTTTCGTGGCGATGCCGCTCGCCTGGCAGATCATCCCGAGGACCGGCGTCTCGTACAACGCCCATTCCTCGTACGGGCCTTCGAGGGTCATCACGGGGAGCGGGATGCCTCGTGGCGTCTTCGGCGGGAAGACGCTGCCTTCCGGGAGGGCCCACAGGCTTACGGCCTTTCCCTCCAAGAGATGCACGACCTCCTCGAGGCCGCAGAAGATTCCCCACGGCCAGCTGTTTGGCAAGGCGCCGGTCGTGACCTCCGCGACGACGTTGGCGCGGCTCCGACCCGCCTTCTTCAGGATGTCGAGGGTCCGCACGAAGTAGATGTCCGTCGTCCGTCCCGCCCGGATCTCGTCTGCCGTGGCGATGTAGAAGTCACGACCCGGTGCGGGCTTGGGCATTTCTCCCGAAGCGGCTACTTTCTCCGTTTATTAGAGCTTTTACATTCTGAACACGGACGATCCGGCGGCTTCGAGGGTGGTCTATCAGGGTGACCGGAACGCTGCACGAATTGCGACCAGGCCGAGCAAGCCGGTCCCCGCCGCGAGGAACAGAAGGTACCACGCGGCCGCGGGCCCCCACGCGTAGTTCACACTATAACGAAAGCCCACCCCGCGAAATCCGGAGGCCGGATCGAGCAAAAACGGCTCGAGGCCCGGACCGCACGGTCGTCTCTAGTCGAGCCTTCGCCGCGCGGGAAAAGAACGGGACGGACCGCCATCCGGACGCTCGGCGGCGAAGCGGCGCAAGGGCGGCGCGAGTCAGGCTTGCCTTCGATCGAGCTCGTTCTGAAGGATGGCGATAGCGTGGTCTGTGTGAAGCGCTTGCGGGCCGAGTCCGATGACGAGGGCCCCGCGGTCGGACACAGCCCGTTCCTCGGCCGGTGTGAGATCTTGATTGTCAGAGAACACGAACGTCGCGTCAACGGGCAGGGTCGCTTGCCGGATGTCCGTCCCGCCCTCCTTAGCATAGACGAACGCGGGACCGAGGCGATCGAGCGCCTCCTCGAGACTCATCTGCGAAGCGAACACGCCGGGAGAGATCTCCCGTTCGATTCGGGAGGTATCGACGAGCACTCGTCGCAAGAGGGCAGCATTGCTGCGGATGTCCGGCTGATAGTTCCGCAGCCGGAAGCCCTCGAGGCGCACGAACCGCGGCGGGTGAGGCGGACCTAGCAGGAGGAGCCCGACTTCCACATCGCGGCGGAGGTCGTGGGCAAGGTGGAGGGCCGCATTCGCTCCGTTCAGCAAGATGTCCATGCGGCCCGCACCGCCCGCGAGGTCATCCAACGGAAAGGCCGGATTCGTGGAGGCTCGATGACCGACGATCAGGAACCGTCGCACGGTCGTCCGATGGATCGTTCCCGCTTAAGGCTTCGGAGTCATATATTTATTGGCTGATTTGGATATTATCAGCGCTCCCGAAGGACTCGAGTCCTGCGAGAGCCTGAATGGCCTCACGATGGAACGGCACCAGAGGAAGCCGCAACGCTTCCTCCCGGAGAATCCAGCGGACCGACTCCGTCCCCTTCGGACGCCCGAGGGGCGAGCAGCGGTAGATCGAACCGGACCACTTCCGGTGGGAGAAGGTACGGTTCACACGCGACCATCGCGGGCCCACCCGAACCTCGATCCCTGCTTGAGTCCGGATCGAACTCTTGAGATCCGCCGTCTCCGAACGGCCGCTCCGCTCACCGCCGGGGAGGGCCCACAGTCCGCCCAGTAGTTGTCCTCGTGGCCGCCGGACGACGAGGACCCGGCGGTTGTCGGTCACGAGGGCGAAGACGACTGAAACCGCGCGCGGGGACCGGGGTCGAGACGAGATGGGCAGCGTTCGTTCCTCGCCGGCCGCGCGCGCGAGGCAAAGCCGTTCGAGGGGGCAACGGATGCACGCCGGGGCGCTCGGTGTACAGACGGTCGCGCCGAGCTCCATCAGGGCCTGATTGAAAGCGCCGGGCTGCTCTGGAGAAACGAGCTTTCCGGCAATCTCGGTGATCCGCCTCCGGACCGCTCCGCTCGTCACGTTCTCGCGGATCCGGAACAGGCGTGCGATGACCCTGATGACGTTGCCGTCAACGGCCGGCACCGGAATTCCGAAGGCGATGCTCGCCACCGCACCGGCGGTGTACGGGCCGATCCCCGGGAGCGCCATCAGGTCGTGGTACGATTGAGGAATCATTCCGTGATGCCGCTCGACGACGGCTTGCGCGGCTACGTGCAAGTTCCGCGCGCGGCCGTAGAATCCGAGGCCCTCCCAGACGGTAAGGACGTCATCGAAAGGCGCCGCCGCGAGATCCCGTACGGTGGGGAATCGTTCGAGAAACCGCTCGTAATACGGTGTGCCGCTTGCGATCCGGGTCCGCTGAAGCAGGTATTCGGCGACCAAGATCCGATAGGGGTCCCGGCTGCGCCGCCATGGGAGGTCTCGGCGATTCGCGCCGTACCAGGAGAGCAGGCGCGAGCGAACATCATCCCGGGAGGGATCGCCCATCGCCCGCACGATGCGTCGGGAGATACATCAGGATTCGGACCATTGAGCTTCAAACTGGCAAATCCCGCAAGTCAACCTTAAACAAGGTTAACTCGAGCGACCGCGGTAACGTTCCGCTCGCGTGGTCCTCACGCGTGTCACTTGAAGATCTCGCCCGTCTCGCGGCTCCAGAAAAGTAGGTCGAGCGCCGCCATCGGAATCCCGATCTCCTCCGAGAAGCTCTCGATTCGCCTCTCGATGTCCAAGTATCGCTTCGGAGTCAAGGTCCGAGGTAGCCGACGCAGGACGCCGTGACGGATCAGATTCCGGAGGATATGTCGGTCCAAGATGGCGAGGTCCTCCCCGCGGCCCGTGTTCCGCAGGAAATGGCTGGCCTCTTTCAACCCTAAACCGTGGACTTCGCGGACGAGCCACCCGCGAGCGTCCTTCGAGGACGGGAACGAATCCAGCGTCTTGGCGAGTTCCCCGTGGCCCTGCGGAAAGAATCGCTCCCTCGCCCGGACGATGAAGGCGGCTTTGTGATTGTGGAATCGGGTCCGATGACGCAAGAATGTCGCAATCTCGTCGGGCCCACCGGACCATAGGAGCTGGGTCGTCCGGAGGGCGGCGACCGCCGAGTCGGACGCGCGGGCTTTGGACTGAATCGCCACGATGCAGAAACATAGTTCTTCGAAGAGCCGCTCGTCTGCTTTGTGTCCGGTGCGGCGGAAATCTTCCAGTCTGGCGCGGATCGCGTCCTGCTTTGCCTCGTACTCGGCGCGCAGACCGTCGATATCCCGATACCGCGGTTTCAACGGGTCTGCGAATCCGATGGGGGACGATAAGATTGGCGGGATTGACCGACCCCTGCCGACCCCTAAGGGCTCACCTCGCCGCACGTTTAAATAACCGAATCCGCTACGAGGCGACCATGTCACTGCTGTACTTGCTGGCCCGCTGGCTCGACCGCATTTCTCCGGCTCCGATCGCATATGCGCACTGCGACATCCCCTGCGGCATCTACGATCCGCACCACGCGCAACTCGCTGCCCACACGGTCGTCCGAATGGTCGACCTGATCAACCAGCTCGAGAAGCCCGGATCCAGCTCCACGCCGGACCAGCGTCAGGAGTACACGAACAAACTCGCGCGGTACATCGCGACGAAGGAGCAGCACTCCGAGATCGCCAAGAACGAGGTTCGAATCCTCTGGGGCGACTACTTCAAGCCGGAGCACCTGAAGACGTTCCCGGAACTCCACGATCTCGTGTGGAAGGCGCTCAAGTCCGGCTCGAAGGCCCGTCAGGAGATCAACCTCCAGGCGGCCGAGGACCTCCTGAAGGCGACGAACGACATCGCGTCCATCTATTGGAAGACGAAAGGATTCGAGACGATCACCGCCAAGGCACCGTACCCGACGGAGCGCCTCACCGTCTACCCAAAGTTCAAGTGACCCCGTCCGCGATGTTTCCGCTCCGCCGCTTTCGCGTCGAAGACGACAGCATGAGGCCCGCGCTCGAACCGGGGGATTACGTCCTCGTGAACCGATGGGCGTACAAGTTCCGGCCGCCGGCGAAAGGGGATCTCGTCGTCGTACGGGACCCGGAGACGCCGGATCGATTTCTGGTGAAACGAGTTTCCGACGCCTCCGATGCCGGCGAAATCCGTGTCGTGGGCGACAACTCGAACCGAAGCCGAGACAGCCGCTCGTTTGGGCCCATCGACCACCTAGAAATCATCGGGAAGGTCTGGATCCGGCTACGTTAAGCCACGGCAGGACTCAGTCCCACTTCTCGAACCGGACGTAGGCGAAGCCGAGGCGCTGACAGAGATTCTTCACGTCCTCGACCATGTCGTGCAAGCCACAGATGAAGACTTGCTTGCTCCCGTAGTCCGTGATATCGTTCTCGATGACCTTCTGAACGTAGCCCACGCGGCCTTTCCAATCCGGCGTCTCGGGACGCGAGACGGTCGGGTAGAAGTGAAAATTCGAATGCTCCCGCTCCCACTTCTCGATGAGGCTGCGGTAGATCAGGTCGTGCACGTATCGCACGCCGAAGACGACGTGGAACTCATGGCCCCGGTCGAGGCCTTGCGCCCAGATGTGGCCCATCATCGCGATGAACGGCGCGACCCCTGTCCCCGTCGCCACGAACACGGTGTCGTACTGAATCGGCTCCGGGATCACGAAGCGGCCTAACGGGCCAATCGACTGGAGCTTCGTCCCCGGAGAGACGTGGTAGAGGTAGTTCGACATGAACCCGCCTTCCACAATCTTGATGCAGAGTTCGAGGTAATCCTTGTTCTCCGGCCACGACGCGATCGAATACGGGCGGGAGATGCGCTTGCCGTCTTTCTCCGCAAAGATCGAGATGAACTGGCCCGGTTCGAAGTCAAACACGGGCTCATTCTCGAACGTGAACCGGATGAGATACGTCTGCGGGTACTTCGGAGCGATATCGAAAACTTCCTTGACGATCACGGTGTGCTTGCCGGATCGGAACTTCACCGGCGGCTCCTGAACGGCGGGCTTTGGCACCGCCACCGCCTTCGCCGGAACCGTCCCGCGAATCATGGTAAGTTGGGCACCCAGCGAACCGATTTAAACATTTCTTCATGAATGTGAAACAACGGGAGCCACCGTTGTGCGCAATCGCGCGCGGGCGCTTATCGAGGCTTCTCGAGGAAGACATTCGCGTACAGTAGGCCCGCGACAATTGCGCCGAGGAACGGCCCGATCCAGTACACGTACCAGTTGTCGAAGAACTGTGCGACCACCGCAGGCCCGAACCACCGCGCGGGATTCATGGCCGCGCCGGTCAAGGGTCCACCCATCATGATGTCGAGGGAGATTGTCAGCCCAATCGCCAGGCCGCCGACCGCATTGAAGGAGCCTTTTGGGTCGATTCCGGTGCCATAGACGACGAACGCGAGGAAGAACGTCAGGACGGCCTCGACGAGAATCGCAGAGCCCCAGCCCACAGTCGGGCCGAGGGTCGGCGTTCCGAGCTTGTATGGCTGCCACTCGGCGGGGGCGAACACCCCGAGGAGCATGACCGCGGCAACGGTTGCCCCCAGGAGTTGCGAGACCCAGTATACAAGGGCGAGCCGAAGTGAGATTTGCCGGCCCACGAGCGCGCCGAGGGTCACCGCCGGGTTGAAATGCCCGCCGGAGACATGCGCGAGCGCGGATGCCATCACGCCGATGGCGAGTCCGTGAGCGAGCGCAATCAAGAGCCGGTCACTCGCCCCTTTGTCTCCGCCGGTTGAAATAATCGCTCCCGCTCCGATGAAGATCAACGTGAAGGCGCCCGTGAATTCCGCGACGCCCTTCCGCCACGCAGCAATCCCCACCTCGCGCCTCCCCCGGCGGCGTAGCGGCGCCGCCTATTTGTATTATTCGACGCGACCCGGACCACGCTTCATCGGATATACGACGCCGAGCCGCGATCGAATCCAGGGACGAACTCGAGGGCCAGCTGAGATGGCTGCCACGCGGCGTCCGGGAAGACAAGGTTCGGGAAGAACCGTGCGGTGTCGGCCGAGATCTGCGTGACGAGATGGTCGACACCGAACAGGGTCTCGAGGATGCGGTGCGCCTGCTCGCGGCACACCCGCTCGTCCACGAAGCCGACCGAATGCAAGTACTCGTGCAAGAGCACGTAGAAGGCGTAGGGCTTGTACAGCCGTGGGTTCGTCTCTTGGATCCGAAGGAGAGGAACCTTGTTCATCACGATCACGTTGCTCGCGACCGGATAGAACGCGCCGAGGAATCCCTGGGGATGATTTCCGAGGTCCGCCAGGGCGAGCATCAGGCCCGCCCGGGTCCGCCCGAGGACGGCCTCGACGGCCCGCTTCACGAGCTCGAAGACGTCGGCGAGGGTCCGCGCCTGCTCGAGCTTCGCATTGAAGTCCATCAACCGTCTGAACGGCGTCCGTGAGACTTAAGACATTGCTCGAGAGTGCTTGGCACGGGAGTCACGGGAGAGCGTCCCCCGAATCCGCGCGACGGCGGACGGTATCCGTGAGTACCACCGCTGGGAAAACCACTGAAACATTTATCCAGGGGGATATCGACCCCGATGCGAAGCCCACTGGAACCGTCGGGACCTACCGCCATGGTCGCGCCCTCCCCGTATTACGCTCCATCCCCGATGCGACGAACCGCCCCGAGCCTTCCGTTCGGCTGGGGCGCCGTGACGGTCCTCCTCGTCGGCGCGGCGTTCCTCACCGTCGGCATCCTTCTGATCCTCTACGGGTTCCTCAGCTTCCTCACGGGGACCATTGGCCAAGCGACGAGTTCGTCCTTTTCGGTGACCGCGTTCTTCCAATCGTTCTTCGGCGCAATCATGCTCTTCGTCATCGGAGGAGTCCTCGCGGGAATCGGCGGATGGCTAGTCCGCCTCTGGTGGATCTTCCTCCTGGTCGGCGTCGTGACCGGCGCAGGAAACGTGGCCAACACGGCCCGGGAGCGAGCGGAGCGCTCGTCCGATGTTCGCGTCCGCTGCCGCAACTGCGGCCGCCTGAACCCGGAGTTCGTCCAGTTCTGTATGGCCTGCCAGCAGCCCGTGTGACCGCCCACCTGCCGGTCGGTTCGGAACCTATTTGAGCCCGCGCTGGGGTTCGCGCCGACCGATGGGCCTCGTCACCCGGTTTGCCCGACAATGGGTCGCCGGGGAGACGATGGCCGATGCCATCCGTGTGGCGAGAGAGGCGAACGCCCGCGGACTCGACGCCCTCGTGAACCATCTTGGGGAGCACTACCGCGAAAAGGGACCCGTCGAGTCGACGGCCCGCGAATATCTCGATTTGCTCTCCACGATGCAGGCCGCGGGCATCCGCGGGGAAGTGAGCCTCAAGCCGACCCAATTCGGAGTCCTGATCGATCGAGCCTACGCGCTCTCCGAGATGATCCCGGTCCTCGAGGCGACGAAGGCAAACGGCCGCGTCCTCTGGCTCGACATGGAAAGTGCGAACACCACGGACGACACGGTTTGGATTTGTGAGCAGCTCTTGACCCGCTACGACCGCGTCGGGATTTGCCTGCAGGCGAACCTCAAGAGGACGGCCGACGACCTGGACCGAGTCATCCGCGATGGGGCCCGAGTCCGCCTCGTGAAAGGCGCGTACAAGGAGACGCCGGAGATCGCCTACCGGACGCGCTCGGAGATCGATCGGGCGTACCTTGTGCACCTCGAGACGCTGTTCACGAGGGCCCGACACTTTGCGGTGGGGAGCCACGACGGCCGAATGATCGACCGGGCCCTCGCCTTGTCGAAATTGCATCGCACCCCGTTTGAGTTCGCGATGTTGCAGGGAGTCCGCGATCCGCTCAAGACGGAACTCGTGCACGCGGGATACCAGGTTGCGGAGTACATCCCGTACGGGCCGAACTGGCTCCCGTACTTCACGCGACGGCTCCGAGAGCGACCGCGCAATGTGATCACGATGCTCCGCTCCTTCGTGGGCGGCTGACACATCCTTTTTTCTCCCGTCGGCCGTTCCGAGAGCGTGGACCATCGGGCGTTCACTCGCACGATGCGCATCCTCGAATCTCGGTATCCGGTGGAGGACTGGGCCCGCGGAATGACGCCGTTCGAAATTCTCATCTCGACCATCCTGTCCCAGAGTACGACCGTCGCGAATGAACGCCGCGGACTGAACGACCTCCGCTTGCGTGTCGGTGCAATCACCCCGAAGCGACTCGCGGAAACTCCGCAAGAGGAGATTGCAAAGGCGATTTGGCACGCCGGTCTCGCGAAGCAGAAGGCGCCGCGAATCCGTGGGGTCGCAAAGGCCCTCCTCGACGGACATGGCGACCGCCTCGAACGGATCCTCGGCTTGCCGACGGAGCGCGCGCGGGAGGAACTGATGGCCCTGCGCGGCGTGGGGCCGAAGACCGCCGATGTGGTCCTCGCCATGGCCGGCGGCCATCCGACGTTCGCGGTCGACACCCACATCGCTCGAATAGCTCGGCGGTGGAACCTCGTTCGGCAATCGGACTACGAGTCAATCCGCGCCGCTCTGGAGCGGTGGACCCCGCCCGCGAAACGGAAGCCCTGGCACCTCGCCATCATCGCGCACGGCCGCACCCTATGCAAAGCTCGGAATCCCCGGTGCGCCGAGTGCCCCGTGCGACGCGATTGCGATTGGTATCAGCGCAAACGCCCTCGAGAGCAGCGGACGCGCAGAGTTCCGCGGCGCAGCGACAAAGGATTAAGAGCGCCGTGAGATTAGCGCGCGAGGGAGCTCTCGGTGGCGCTGGTCTCGGATTATGTTCAGCTGATGAAGCTCCGCATCGATGCGCTCCTCCTGCTCGTGGCCGCGGCCGGTTACATCGCGACGAGCGGCGTCGCGGTTGACGCGTGGCGGTTCGGCCTTCTGATCCTCGCCGGCTTCTTCGGAGCCGCAGGGGCCAGCGCGACGAACCATTATCTCGACCGGGACCTCGACTCGATCATGCACCGTACCCGGACCCGACCGTTGCCGCAGCACCGGATTGAACCTCCGGCCCATGCCCTCGAGTTCGGCGTCGGGTTGCTCGTCCTAAGCCTCGCCATCGCGGGATTCGGCATCAACCTCTTGACGGCCCTGATGATCGGACTCGGTTACGCGATCTACATTGGCGTGTACACGGTCGGACTCAAGCGCGCCCACGTGAGCAACATCGTCATCGGAGGATTCGCCGGTTCGTGCCCGGCGCTCGCCGGGTCGGCGGCCGCGGCGAATTCGATCAGCCTCCAGGCAATCCTCATCGCCTTGTTGGTCTTCCTGTGGACGCCGGGACACTTTTGGGCCCTCGCGTACCGAAGCCGCGAGGATTACCGGAGGGCACGGCTCCCGATGCTCCCGGCGGTCTGGGGCGAACGGACGTCTGCGCTGGCGATCGCCGGCTCCACGGCAATCGTGGCCGTTGCGAGCATCGCGTTCATCTTCACGTCGGCGTTCGATGCGGTCTACCTCGGCGTCGCCATGGTCTCCGGCGTCGCGCTCCTCGTCCTGACCGCGAAGTTCATCGCCCATCCGAACCCGGAGACCGCGTGGGCAGGCTACAAGTTCTCCGGGATCTACCTCGCCCTCCTCCTCATCGGGATGATGGCGGATGCAATCTTGCGGATCCCTCTGTGACGTCCTTCCATCGCGGGACACGTTCAGCTTTAATATTGCACCGACCTTAGCATCCCCTATCCTCGCGAGCAACCGTTCCTGAGGCGACAGGCATGGTCTCCCCCCTGAAGGCGGACCTCGCCGGCCCACGAATCGACAAGGGCCTCGATGACATCTACGTGAAGGAGACGTCGATCTGTTTCATCGACGGGCAACGCGGGCGCCTCCTGTACCGCGGATACGACATCCGAGATCTCGCGGCCCACTCCACGTTCGAGGAGACGGTCTTCCTCCTCCTCGAAGGACATCTCCCGGATCGAGAAGAGCTCCAGAAGGCGAAGACCGACCTCGCGACGGCGCGCACCCTTCCCCCGTCCGTCCTGCGGCTGCTCCGTTCGATGCCGGAGCACGCGCCGCCGATGGACGTCCTCCGGACGGCCGTTTCGTACATGTACAACTTCGACCCCGAACGAGACGACACGACACGCGCCGCGAACATGCGGAAAGCCCGTCGACTCGTCGCCCAGTTCGGGACGATCGTGGCCACGTACGAGCGGATTCGCAAGGGACAGCGGCTCGTCCGTCCCGATCCGAAGCTCGGCCACGCCGAGGATTTCCTCCGGATGATGACGGGCCGGCGGCCCGACTCGGTCCACGCGCGGATGATGGACGTGGCGATGATCCTCTACGCGGACCATGCGATGAACGCGTCCACGTTCGCGGCGACGGTCGCCGCATCGACGCTCGCCGATCTGTACAGCACCATCATCGCGGCCATTTCGACGCTGAAAGGCCCGCTCCACGGCGGCGCGATCGAGGCGGCCCTCGGCACGATCGAGCGGATCGGTCGCCCCGAGGCCGCGGAGGAGTTCGTGTTGAACACCTTGCGGAACAAGGAGAAGGTCTTCGGGTTCGGCCATCGCGTGTACAAGACCTACGACCCGCGGGCGCTGATCCTGAAGGACTACGCCCGTCGCCTCGGGGAGGAGCGCGGGGATGACACGTATTACCGGATCGCGACCGCGATCGAAGATACGGTCGTGCGCCAGCTCGCCTCGAAACACATCTACCCGAACGTGGACTTCTATTCCGGCCTCGTCTTCCACGGCCTCGGGATCCCCACGGACCTGTTCACCCCGGTCTTCGCCGTCGCCCGGATTGCCGGATGGACGGCTCAGGTCATCGAGTACTGGGAGGACAATCGGTTGCTGAGGCCGCTCGACTGGTACGTCGGCCCGAAAGACCTCGTGTACGTGCCGCTCGACGAGCGTGCCTGAGGCGAGGGCATGCCGTCGGAACGCCTCGTCCTCCGGCCTCCTGAGGCAGGCCACAAGATCCTGATCACGGGAAGCGGGCTGCGCGTCCCGGACGACCCGGTCATCCCGCTGATCGAGGGCGACGGCATCGGCCCGGACGTCGTGCGGGCGGCCCGGAGCGCGATCGACGCGGCGGTCGCGACCTCCTTCGGAGGCCGTCGTCGAATCGCCTGGTATCCGGTCCCTGCGGGGGAGCGAGCGATGTTCCAGTACGGCGACATGCTCCCGGAGCCCACCCTCGCCGCGATCAGGGAGTTCGTCGTCGGGCTCAAGGGGCCGCTGACCACGCCGGTCAGTGGAGGCTTCCGCTCGCTGAATGTGAGGCTGCGGAAGATGCTCGACCTCTACGCCAACGTCCGGCCGGTCTACTGGATCCCAGGGGTCCCAAGCCCCGTCACCCATCCGGAACGCCTCGACATCGTGATCTTTCGAGAGGGCACCGAGGACGTCTACGCCGGAATCGAGTGGGAGGAGGGCTCGCCGGAAGCCCGCCGGATGATCGAGATCCTGGACGAGGAGTTCCATACCCCGGTGCGCCAGGACAGTGCGATCGGGGTGAAGCCGGTGAGCCAGACCGGCTCAAAGCGACTGGTCCGGAAGGCGATCCGGTACGCGATCGAGAACGGCCGAAAGTCCGTGACGCTTGTGCACAAGGGAAACATCATGAAGTACACCGAAGGAGCGTTCCGCACGTGGGGCTACGAAGTCGCGAAGGAGGAATTCCACGGGTCGACGATTCCTTGGGATGACGTCGCCAAGTCGCACGACGGCAAGGCACCGGACGGCAAGGTCGTGATCAAAGACGTCATCGCGGACAACATGTTCCAGCAGCTCCTGTTGCGGCCGGAAGAATACGACATCCTCGCGACGACGAATCTGAACGGCGACTACCTGAGCGACGCGGCCGCGGCCCAAATTGGCGGGCTCGGCGTGGCGGCCGGTGGCAACATCGGGGACTCCCACGCATTGTTTGAGCCCGTCCACGGGAGCGCGCCGAAGTACGCGGGGATGGACAAGGTCAACCCGACCGCCGAAATGCTCGCGGGCGTGATGATGCTCGAATATCTGGGATGGCGCGAAGCCGCCGTGCGTCTGCAGTCCGCCGTGAAAACGGTCATCGGATCGAAGGTCGTCACGTACGATCTCGCGCGCCTCATGCCCGGGGCCAAGGAGGTCCGCACCTCCGCGTTTGCCCGCGCGGTCATCGATGCGATGGACGGGGCGGGCCGGTGACCGGCCGTGTCGGCCATGGGTGCCGGACGAAGCTCGAGGCCGCCGTCTGCCTTGAGATGGACCGGCAGGGGCTCCCGCACGAACATCGCTCCCTCCGGTTCCGGGTCCACGACGGTCCGGGGGGCTCGACGAAGTATGAGCCGGCCATCGTCGCACGACGTGGCCCAATCCTGTTCCTCGTCGAGCCGATCGCGTCCACGCGAAGCGACGCCATCCGACGGCTCACCCGATTCTTGGAGCAGCATTCCCCGGAAATCGTCCTGGTCCTGGTGACGACCGATGCGGCCATCGACGAGATTCCTCCCGAATCCTACGACGAAATTTACGGGACCTCCGGCGTCGGGAGGTTGACGTCGCGTATCCGCGAGCAGGATCCGGAAGGAATCGTGCAGCCGTTCCAGAAGCCGCAAAGACGCGTCGGGAGGCCCCGCGACACCGCCAAATAAGGCCAGGAACATCGCGAACCGATGGCTGCCCATTGGACCGAAGACCTATTCCTCCGCCATCCGGAGGTGTTCCTCGCGGTTCACGAGAACGCCTGGTCCACGGGCGAGACGCAGGCGCGTGACCTGCACGCCATCCTCGAGCGGTTCGGCGTTCCCCCGGGCGGCCGGATCCTCGACGCTCCCTGCGGCATCGGACGGC
>VBLR01000122.1 GCA_005878665.1 Methanobacteriota archaeon
GATCCGGTCCCGCTGCATGATGTCGATGGTGACCGTCGCCGCGACGCAGGCCGCCGGATGTCCGCCGAACGTCGTGCCTGCGATCACGTCGTGGGTGCCCATCGATCGCTCATCTCCGAGGACGGCCCCGAGGGGCATCAGGCCGCCTCCCAACGCCTTCCCGATCGAGACGAGGTCCGGCGCGACCCCGAAGTGCTCGATCCCCCACATCTTCCCGGTTCGACCGAGGCCCGTCTCGACTTCGTCCGCGATGAAGAACCACCCATGGGTATCCGCGAGCTTCCGGAGTCCGCGGACGAAATTTGCGGGAGGAATCCAGACGCCCGCTTCGAGGGCCACGGGTTCGAAGATGACCCCCGCGATGCGGTCCGGAAACGCCACGTGGCGCAAGATCTGGTCCTCGATGAATCCCACACACCAGTCGCCGTACTCCGGGTCCGTCATCCCCCGCGGCTTCCGGTAGGTCATCGGATACGGGGCGTGCACGGCCCCGCCGGAGAACGCCTCCCAGTTCCGGCGCATCCGGGACGCCAAGCTGCCGAACGCGGTCGCGCCGATGCTGAGGCCATGATACTGTCCCATGAAACTCAGGATCAGGGGCCGACCGCTCGCCTCGATCGCGTGTTTGACGGCCCCTTCCGCGGCCCCGGTGCCGGAGAGCTCGAGGAAGACGCGCGTGAGGTTCTTCGACGGGCGAATGGAGAGCAGCCTCTCGGCGACATCGATCATGGGGAGATGTGGATTCATGAAGAGGATCAGGAAGCCGTACCGCTCCAGCGCATCGACGGTGGCCTTCAGGATCTCCGGATGGACGTTCCCGAGGTTGTTCGTCGCCCACTGACTCGTGAGGTCGATGTACTCCCTGCCCTCGACGTCGTGCAGGAGGGAACCCTTCGCGGACGCGACCACGATGTCCGCGAGTTTCGTGTCGTCGGCCCAGAAGTATTTCGGGTAGAGTTCCGTGTACCGCTTCCAATACCAGTCCGCGGCGCCTTTCGTCCCGACGGGAGGCTTCGCTCCCTTCTTCGCCATCCCCGCGGGGAACGTCCGTCCCGTCATTGAGCCTTTGGGCGGGGATTTATGAAGCCGCGGGCCTAGGCCTCGAGGGCCCCTTGCAAGAGCGAGCGGAATTCGTCGGGGATCGGCTTCGATTTCCGTTTCTCGTAATCATACGAGACGAGGACGGTCTTCGCGCGGGCCAAGGTCCGCCCGCTTCGCTTCTCCGTGATCTCGTAGCTCAAGGTGAATGAGGAGTTGCCTATCTTTGAAGGCCAGACCGCCACCTGAACCTGATCGCCCCACGTCGCCTGGGACTCGAAGTCGATGTCCACATGGGCCAGGATGAAGTCGATCTCACCCAGGGTCCGCTTGTTCGCGCGGTGCATGTAGAACTGCGTCCTCGCGAGCTCGATGAAGGAGAGATAGACGGCGTTGTTGACATGACCCATGCCATCGATGTCGCGGAACCGCATCTGGATGTCCGTCGTGAAGCGCGTCATCCGGCGACCGATGACGGATGCCGACGAAAAACGTTTGGGTGGGCCCTTCGTCACTCGCGGACGAGGCGCGTGAATTCCTCGGAGCGTTCGAGCGAGACCTGCTTCGAACGATCTCCCTTGATCGCGTTCCGAGCCGGCAAGCTCGCCTTCGCGAGGTCGCGGTAAATGGGCCAGGAGAGATCGATCCGCCGCCGGAGGGTCTCGTCGACCGTCCGAATCGTCTTCGCGGGCACTCCCGCGATCAGAGTGCCTGCAGGAAACTCGGCGTTCTCTCGGACGACCGCCCCGCTCGCCACCACCGACCCCGAGCCGATCAGGGCGCCGCTGTTGATCGTCGAGTTCATGCCGACCAGGCAATCGTCTCCAATGGAGCAACCATGGACCACCGCCGCGTGGCCGACAGTTACCCGCCGGCCGATCACTGCCGGCATGCCGCGATCGACGTGCACGACCACGTTGTCCTGGACGTTCGAGTCCCTCCCCACGACAATCGAATCGAAGTCCCCACGGAGCACGGCACCATGCCAGACGCTCGCGCCCTCATCGATGGTCACGTCTCCGACGAGGACCGCGCTCGGGGCGACGTAGATCATCGTGTCACTCGAGGTTCACGAGGACATTCTTGACGTGCGTATAGAACAAGACCGCGTCGACGCCTTGCTCCTGGCCGAGCCCGGATTGTTTCCATCCCAGGAACGGCGTCTGCGGGAAGGTGACCGGAAACTCATTGATCGAGACCATGCCCGCCTGCAGTCGCCGCGCAATCGCGTGGGCCTTCGCGACATCTTGGGTCCACACGCCCGCCGCGAGACCGTATGGCGTATCGTTCGCCCTCGCGATCGCATCGTCCAAATCGTCGAAGTGCCAAGCCGCCACGACTGGGCCAAAGACCTCCTCGCGTGCCACGCGAGCGCCCGCGGGAGGGTCCTCGAAGAGAGTCGGCCTCACGAAGTTCCCATCCTTCAGATCTGCGGAATCGATCCGACCGCCCCCCGCGAGCAGCTTCGAGCCTTTCTCGATTCCGTCCTCGATCGCCCGGATCACGTTCGCGGCATGGTCCCGGGAGACGAGAGGGCCGATCTGCACGTCGTCCTTCAGGGGGGGCCCGAGCCGCAGTCTCTCCGTCTGCTCTTTGAGCTTCGCGAGGAACGAAGGGGCAATCGACTCGTGGACGAGGAGCTTCGATCCGGCCCAGCACATCTGGCCCGCGTTCTGGAAGGCCCCCCAGAGGGCTCCCTTGACGGCCCGGTCGAGCCTCGCGTCCGGGAGGACGATCTGGGGATTCTTGCCGCCGAGCTCGAGTGTCGTGGGCACGACCCGGTCCGCGACCGCGTGGAGGAGTTGTTTCCCGGTGTCCGTGGAACCCGTGAAGGTCACCGAGTCGACGTCCGGATGCGCCGCCAGGGCGCCGCCGACGTCACGACCAGGGCCCGTGACGACATTCACGATTCCGGACGGAAAGCCGGCGGCGCCCGCAAGCTCTCCCAACTTGAGCGCCGTGAGCGGGGTCAACGTGGCCGGCTTCAGGACGACGGCGTTGCCGGCGGCGAGCGCCGGTGCAACGCCTCGGGAAGCGAGGAGGAGCGGATAGTTCCAGGGGGCGATGTGGGCCGTCACGCCGAGCGGGTCGCGCAGGGTGTAATCGAACCGCGAACCCGGGACCGGGATGGTGTCGCCCTGAATTTTATCTGCTAACCCGGCATAATATTCGAACAGCTTGTAGACGTACGCGATGTCGCCCTTCGCCTCGCGCAGCGGCTTCCCGACGTTCTGGGACTCGAGGCGCGAGAGATCGTCAAAGTGGTCCCGCACCTGCTGACCCAGAAGCCACAGCAATCGCCCCCTCTTGCTCGGATCCAGCTCCCGCCACTCCGGGGACTCGTACGCGACACGGGCCGCTTCGACCGCGGCATTGACATCATCCCTCGTCCCCTCCGCCACGCGGGCCATCGGTCGATTCGTCGCAGGATCGAGTACCTCGGCGGTCTCCTTCGATGCTGCAGGCACCGACTTGCCGGCGATGTAGAGGCCATGCTCGCGGACTTCCATCATCGCTCCGCGCCCACCATCGGGCCGAGGACTATAAGCGTGTGGCTTTCCCCGCTCGACACCGGTGGCCTCTTATCCCGCGCGTCCCTTGCGACACCGCGGGGACATCGTGCCGGACGTCGTGCGCGTGAGCCGCACGCTGCCGTGGCGGGAGGCGGCGAAGGAGTCCGACGCCCTCCGCCCGATGCTCCTCGATCAATTCCGGCACGAAGACTTTCGCGGGAGACGCGTCCTGGACCTCGGGACAGGAGAGGGGCGCCTCGCGTTCGTCGCCGCGTCCGCCGGCGCCCACGTCGTCGGCGTGGACCTCGATCGCACGAAGCTCATGCACGCGCGGGCATACGCGGGCATCCGGGATTTTCGGAACGTCGAATTCGTCCTCGGGGATGTCGACAAGACCCCGTACCATGAATTCGCTCGGGATCCGATCGACGCCGTCATCAGCAACCTATGCATGTCCGCCGAGATCGTATGGCATTCGTCGCGGGCTCTCCGCCCGGGAGGCGCGTTCGTCTTCTGCTGCCACCATGGGGACCACTGGAAAGAAACCCGACGGGGCTCCCAATGGGCATTTTACGAAGACGTGATGACGGACCTGCTCGAAGAGAACCGCTTTGAAGTCACCTTCATGGGCGTCGACACGACGCTCGCCCTGTTCGACGATTTGCGGGAGGCGGAGTTGTTCCTCCGCGACTCCGTCGTGCGAAGATGGGTCGAGGACGGCCGCTGGGAGGAGCTCTCGGATTCGTTTGCACGCGGCGAGAAGCATCTCACTCTTTCGTACCTGATCGTGAAGGCGCGAAAGCTCGCCGCGGCCTACGAAGCGGAATAGATGACGGAGGGCACGCGCGGATCGCTACGCTCGTCCCGCGACGCCGCCATCGGCAAGCTCATCCGTGGGAAGGCGATTGCCGCGCCGGGGGAGCGATGTACCTCGGCGCCCACGTGTCGATCGCGGAGAGCATCGCGCTCGCGCCGGAGCGCGGGAAGGCGGTCGGGGCCGACGCGATCCAGATTTTCTCCCGGAGTCCGCGCATGCTCCGCAGGACGAAGCCGATTCCCCCTGAGGAGGCGAAGGCGTTCCAAGAGGCGATGCCCGCCAACGGGATTACGCGTGCGATCATCCATGCGAACTATCTGATCAACCTCGCCGGGCCGGACGAGAACACCCTCAAGTACAGTCGCGAGGCGTTCGTGGAGGAGCTCGACCGGGCTCAGCTCCTCGGGGTCCGGGACGTGATATTCCATCCGGGATCCCACATGGGGAAGGGCGAGGCGTACGCGGTCCAGACGATCTCGGGGAGTCTGGATTGGTGTTTCGAGCATGCGAACGCCCCGGACGTATTTGCGGTCCTGGAGAACACGGCGGGTGCGGGGACCGTCGTCGGATACCGGTTCGAGCAGCTCGCCGACATGGTGAAAGGTTCCGCCCATCCGGACCGCCTCGGGATCTGCATCGACACCTGCCATACGTTCGCGGCGGGCTACGACTTCCGAACCCGGGACGGCTACGAGGCGCTCCTCCGGACCATCGACCAGACGGTGGGCCTCGGGCGAATCCGCGCGTTTCACTTGAACGATTCGGTGGGGGACCTCGGATCGAATCTCGACCGCCACGAGGATATCGGGAAGGGGAAGCTCGGGAAAGAGGCGTTCCGATTCCTCGTGAACGAGGAGCGGTTCCGAGAACTGCCAGGCTGCCTCGAGTTCCCCGGTGCCGATGCGGGATACCGAAGGAACCTGAAGGCGCTCCGGTCTCTCGTCACCGGGACGAACCCGCCGACGGCGGGACCGCGTCCAAGCGGCAAACGAGCTGGTCGCGGAACCGCGTGAGGAACGCGTAGAGTCGGTGGACCTGGCGCATCAAGACGGACGACTCGCGAAGGAGATGTCCCAAGCCGGCCCCGATTGGGAAAGCGCCGACCAATGTCGGCACCGCGTCGCCGCCCGTCGTGACCCGACCATCGGGGGCGACGATGTGCCATGCATCGAGCATCCGTTCCTCGGGGACGCCTTTCAGGAGGGCGCGGCCAGACTGGATCGACTGAAACCGGATGCGTCCACGGACGTCGACGATGTGAATCCACCGGGAGAACGCGCTGCAGATGCCGCAGTCGCGATCGTACAGGAGGACGTACGACGGCATCGCCATGCTCTCCAAGAAAACTAGGCGGAGCTGGGCTTAAAGGAACGGGTTGCATCGAGAATCGTTATCCTCGGACTGACGTTCCCGCGGACGGGACCGCCCATGATGGTCGACCCGGCGTCGCTTCCGGAAAGGGACTCGTACCGCCTGATGATCTCCGCATTTGTCCCGAGGCCGATCGCGTTCGTCTCGACGCGGAGCCTCGCTGGCACCGACAACTGCGCCCCATTCTCATACAGCATGGGCGTCTCGAGCCGTCCGATGGTCCTCGCCATCTCCGTCGGCGAGCGAGACGGTCGACGCAAGGACACGGCCCGAAACATCCTCGACACGCGGGAGTTCGTCGTGAACCTGGTGACGGAGGCGATTGCGGACAAGATGAATGTGGCCTCCGGCGATTACGCAGCCCGCGTGAGCGAGTTTGAGGAGGCGGGCTTGACGCCCATCCCCTCGGACGCGGTCCTCCCCTCGCGCGTTGCCGAGTCCCCGGTGAACTTCGAGTGTCGCCTCATTCGGGCCGTGACCGTCGCGGACAATACGGTCTTGTTCGGCGAGGCCGTTCGATTGCACGTGGACGACGCGGTGATGACCCAAGGACTCGTCGACGTCCACAAAGCGAAACCGATCGGCCGCCTCGGAGGGACGCAGTACTGCCGAACGCAGGACGTCTTCGAACTCCGCCGACCGAGGATCACAGGACCCAAGGCAGCGGGGCCTACGGATGCGCGATGATCACTCGGCCGCGCCGGCCCGACCCAAACGAGGGCTTTCCTCTGGGGTTTGCAAGAAGCATTAAGTAGGTCGAAATCAACGTCCAAGATGGGTCGGCGGTGAGGGTCGGGCGCCCGATTGCGGCGTGCACGGCCGATTCCGAATCATCGAGGTATTGGAGGAGGGGAACTGCGATGAGGAGCGCCGAGGAACTCGACGCGAGCTGGAGGGAGGACGAGCGGTGGGCGGGAATCGTTCGACCCTACCGGCCCGAGGACATCGTCCGGCTTCGGGGCTCCATTGGGATCGAACGTACGCTCGCGCGAATCGGCGCCGAGCGCCTGTGGTCCCTCCTTCGCTCGGATGCTCCGGTGACCGCACTCGGCGCGTTGACGGGTAACCAAGCGATCCAACAGGTCCACGCGGGCCTCACGGCGATCTATCTGAGCGGCTGGCAGGTCGCCGCGGACGCGAACGACGCGGGCCAGATGTATCCCGACCAGAGCCTCTACCCCGCGGACAGCGTCCCGAATGTCGTGCGCCGCGTGAACAACGCCTTTGTTCGGGAGGACGAGAAGCACACGGCCGCCGGGGAACCGCACATGAACGGGCTCGCCCCGATCGTCGCGGACGGGGAAGCCGGATTCGGCGGTCCTCTGAACGCTTTCGAGCTGACGAAAGCCTTGATCGAGGCCGGCGCCGCCGCGGTGCACTTCGAGGATCAGCTCGCGAGCGCGAAGAAGTGCGGCCACCTCGGCGGCAAGGTACTCGTTTCGACGGGTGTCTTCCTCCAGAAACTCGTCGCCGCGCGGCTCGCGGCAGACCTGTGCGATGTTTCGACCATCCTGATCGCCCGCACGGATGCGAACTCCGCGAAGCTCATCACGACCGACGTCGACCCGCGCGACCAACCGTTCATCGTCGGCGCCGAGCGCACGACCGAAGGCTTCCATCGGTTTCGCGGCGGCATCGACGCATCGATCGCCCGCGGCATCGCATACGCGCCCTACGCCGATCTCCTATGGTGCGAGACATCGGGTCCGGACCTCGACGAGGCCCGGACATTCGCGGACGCTGTGCACGCACGATTCCCGGGGAAAATGCTCGCGTACAACTGCTCCTCCTCGTTCAACTGGCGGAAAAAACTCGAGCGCGAGACGATCGCCCAGTTCCAGGGAGAGCTCGCGGACATGGGGTACCGGTTCCAGTTCATCACCCTGGCGGGCTTCCACGCGTTGAACCTCTCCATGTTCCAGCTGGCCCGAGGCTATCGGGGAAAGGGCCTGACGGCGTACGCGGAACTCCAGGACGCGGAGTCCGGGGCGAAGGCGGATGGTTACCGCGCGTTCGAGCACCAGACGTTCGTCGGGACCGCGTACTTCGACGAAATCGCCCAGGTGGTCACGGGGGGAGACGCGTCGACCCTGGCCATGGCGGGTTCCACGGAGAAGGAGCAGTTCCAAGAAGTCGGGGCGAAGGCCGAACCGATCCCATCGTCAGCGCCTCGACTGAACGCCTCCGAGACCGGCTGAACGCCCCGGCGGTCAGAAGGGCAGCTTGCTCAGGCCGATCGCGAGCGGGAGGAGCGCTTCCTCCTTCCCGAGGAACTTCGCCGTCTGCAGGACCGCGTTCAGATAGCTGATCGTGTGTTCCTTCTCCCCGACGGTCCACTGACCGTAGAAGTCCACGATCGCCGCCAGGATGTCGTCGAGCGGGACCTCCGCCTCCAAGGCGTGACGCACCGTCTCCTCGGCGGGCGGCGACTTGTATCGCAGGCTCGACTCGAGCGCGGCGAGGGGGGAAGCACGGTCGTTCAACTCCGGCCGCCCGAGCCGCAGGAAATCCGGATAGCCGAATTTCGTCGTCAGGGTGCGATACATTTTCCACAGGAGCCACGCGTTCTCCGATGGCGTGAGGTAGCGACTCGCGAGTCGCGCAGCGTGGACCTCGCTCAACGTGTGACCGAGGAAGCCGGGCTCCGCGCTGGCGGCGATGAGGAGCGGACGGTACGCCGTCTCGGCTTGCCCCTCGAACGCGAGTGCCTGGAGGATTTCCTCGACTCGATCGAATTCCCAGTCCTCGAGGAGACGACCCAGAAGTTCGATGTCCGGCTTGCCGGCACCGGCGCCCGGGAGGATTGGGATGTCGATGGGGCGGACGCCTTGCAGGCTAACGGCTTGGACATACCCCAGGTTCGCGAGCGGGACAAGACCTCGGGGAAGGCCGAGGGTCGACGCGACCTCGGAATACGCGACGGCCATCGCGAGATTGTGGCCCAGACGCCCCAACTCATCGAGAGACGCGCGAATCGCCAAGTGCGCCGCGGCTTCGATTCCGTCCTCGAGGCCAATCCGGGCGAGGAGCGCGCCCGCCTTCGACCCCATGTGATCGTGGACGACTTTGCGGTAGGCGCGCTCCATGTCCGCCGACGATGCGGCAGGAATCGCCCTTGCCGCCGCATCGACCGCCGCCGGCGTCAGGGCGCGTTTCTGCAAGCTGAAATTGTACAAGACGAGGAACCGCAGCAGGCCTAGCCCTCCCGGAGGACGCGTGAGCCGCAGGAGATCCCGTCCGGCTTCGAGAGTCAACAGGCCGTGTGGCGTGTGCAATTGAGGATCGTCGTGATTTGAAACGACGAGCAAGAGTTCTTGGAGAATCGGCGCCGCATTCGCCGGATCTTTTGCCAGATCGTCGAAGAGCCGAATCCCCTTTTGGTGCTCGAACGTCGGGAGGAATGCGAACAGTCGTTCGAGGTCTTTCGCTGCCAAGCGCCGAAGGAAAGGTCGCGGACCCTTTTAGGTTGCGGGTCCGAGCGACAGGGTAACTCTTATGGGGAACCGGGACCTTCAACAGGGGTCATGCCTCTCTACGATGTCATCGTCATCGGCTCGGGCCCCGCGGGCCTGACCGCCGCGATTTATACGACGCGGGCGAACCTGAAGACGCTCGTGATCGCGGGCGCGGTCGCGGGCGGACAGCTCATGATCACGACCGACGTCGAGAACTATCCCGGCTTCCCGAAGGGCGTCCAAGGTCCCGAGCTGATGGAGCTCTGGCGCCAGCAAGCGCAGCGGTTCAAGGCGGACTTCATCGACGACAACGTTTCGAAGGTGGACTTCTCGAAGCGCCCGCTCAAAGTCTGGACTTCCGAGGGAATGCACGAGGGCCGTTCCGTGATCATCGCGACCGGCGCGAACGCGAAGTACCTCGGCCTTCCGAACGAGGAGCGTCTCAAGGGCCGCGGGGTGAGTGCGTGTGCCACCTGCGACGGCTTCTTTTTCAAAGGACTCGATGTTGTGGTCGTCGGCGGCGGCGACACCGCGATGGAGGACAGCCTCTATCTCTCGAAGCTCTGCAAGACCGTGACCGTCGTCCATCGCCGGCACGAATTCCGCGCGAGCAAGATCATGCAGGACCGCCTCTTCAAGACGGCCAATGTCAAAGTCCTCTGGGACACCGAGGTCATCGACGTCCTCGGAGACGCGAAGGTCGAGGGCGTTCGGATTAAGAACGTAAAGACGCGGCAGACCTCTGATCTCAAGGTCCAAGGACTCTTCCTCGCAATCGGTCACGAGCCCGCGACGGACATCTTGCGGGACCAGTTGCACCTCGAGAAGGGATATGTCGTCCTCCGACCGCATGACGGCTTGTCCACCGCGACATCCGTCGACGGCGTCTTCGCCGCGGGAGACGTTCACGACTTCCGCTACCGACAGGCCGTGACCGCGGCGGGTTATGGTTGCATGGCGGCGCTTGATGCGGAACGATGGCTGCAGCACGCCCCCGCCTGACCGCAACGAAATCTTGAAGTCGATTCGCCCGTTAGGCACGAAGGGACCCGCGCATGGTACGCATCTTCCGCGGCGGCGTGCTCGACGAACGCTTCGAAGGCTCTGTCGTCGTGATCGGGCCGCGACCGACGACGATGACCGGTCTCGTCCGAGGTGATCTCTTCGTCCGCGACAGCAGCGTATGCGACGTGACCGGGATGGTATCCGGGAACCTTCTGGCGGAGCGGACCGGCAAGGCCGTCCTTCGGGGCCTCGTGACGAAGGCCGCGAAAGCCGCGGGCGGGGACCTCGAGGTCTATGGGATGGTCCAGGGAGATGTCGTCAACGAAGGCGGCCGCCTGTACGTCGACAAAGGAGCCGTCGTGAGAGGGAAGGTGATTGGGCCGACCCACAGTGCGCCGCTCCCGCCACCCGAGAAGCCGGTGACGCCGGCCCCCGCCGCGACGCCCGCCGCGACGAGTCCCGTTCCGCCCTCATCGCCGCCGAAACCTCCGGCCGCGCCGGGGCCTTGAGCTTCAGGCCTCGACTTTCGGCTCGATCGGTGTCTGCTTGAGCGGCATCTTGTCCGGCTTCTTCTCACCGGACGAGAAGAGCTGAAGGTAGGGGATCAGATTGCCCATGATCCGGTTCTCCGCCTTCCGCAGGTGCTCCTCGTACGTGGATCGGCTCACACCGAGACTCCGGGCGATGCTCTCCGTCGTCACGTCGCGCGGGGAGCTGTAGTATCCGTAGCGGTGCGCCTTCAGGAGCGCGTCCGACTGTTTGGAGGTCAGGTCGCCGAAGAGGCTGTTGACCCAGATGCTCGACGGCAAGACGCTGAGCGGAAGTTCCCGTTTCCGGATCAACTCGGTCGGCCCGCGCTTGTTGAAGTCCTTGAACAGGTCCCGCGTGCGGACCTCGTCGAAGGCAATCAATCGGAAATACCCCCAGCCGTCCTGGAAAATCGCCGGAGGGGCGTCCACCGCCTCATGGGGTTCCCACACATTCCATGGGCTGTCCCAGCTCGCACAGGTGCACTTGAGCATGAAGATGCGGGAGTCCCCCGCCTCGGCCCATTGGTCGATGCACTTGCCCGCCTTCCGAATCTCTTTTGCGATTTGATCGAGCACGTTCTCGTCGCGGGTCGGCACCTGGATCATCTCTCGATTCCAGATGCACCACATCGAGATGGGAAGGCCGGGATGGTGCCCGGAGATTTTCATGAACGGGTAGTCGTACTGGGTCCGAAACGAGATCTCCCAGAGGCTCATGGACGACGCATAACGGTCGTGGGGGATATAGGTGGTGCCGTCATTCGACGGCCGCCAAAGGCGGGTCAAAAAGGTTCGTCGCGGGCGTGTTTCTCCCGTTCGAGGTACGACGCATGTATCTGATTGCACCAGACAGCACACGGATTTGGACGGACAGCAACCGCAACTTCACTCTCCGGGAGTACAGCCGCCTCGAGTACGGACGCCCGGACGTCGGGTGGATCCTCGCGGCGGCGGAGGCCTCTCGGCCTGCGCCGAAGAAGCGCCCGACGCGCTCCCTCGGGATGCGTCTGCGGTACTTCCTGAACTCCTTCCGAGGCTTTGCCGCCTTCGACGTGCACGGTCACGACGACAGCCGATGCCCGTGAGGCGGCGCACCTTTTTATCGCACGGCGCCGTCCTCGACACGTGGCGGAAGTCACCATTCGATATTGCTCTCCGTGTCGTTATCTCCCCAAGGCAATCCAGGACGCAGACGCTATTTTGAAGGAATTCGGGGAGACGCTCTCGGCCCTCCGACTGATCCCTGGCGACCACGGTGTGTACGACGTCGCGGTCGACGGCACGATCGTGTTTTCGCTCGACAAGGCGATGCGATTCCCCGAGTCGACCGAGCTGATCCAGGAGATTCGGGCTCGGGTCAAGCCGCGCAAGGTCCGCAAGAAGACGTGAACACGGCGGCGATAAGGTCGTCGCCGACCCGTCGATAGACGGCCGCCTATGGCGGGTCAAAATGCCTCATCAACGCCGGCATTCTCCTGTGCATGTTCGGAACCACAGATCCGATCTTCAGTGCACGCGGAGTTGCGAGTGAGTACGTCCGAAACCCGGATTTGGCGCAGTACGTCCGCTGGGAGCACAGTCCCGCGGACCGCTCGAGCGTGATCCGCTCCATCAGGCGACACGGGACCGCGACCCGACGCCGTGTCCGGGTTGCGCGTCTGACCGGCATCGTGCGCCGGGTGCGGTCATGGGTGAAGGCTCTGCGGGGAGCTCCCGGAGGGCCGATCGAGTCGGGCGTCGTGTACCGGGCGATGCTCCGCCAGAAGGTCCTTTAGGACCGAGAGAGGCGAGTCGATCGAGAGCACGACCTTCCCGAACTGGTCGCCCCTTGCCAAGTACTCGTGGGCCTGACGGGCCTCCTCGAGCGGAAAGATCCGGTCCACGACGGGCTTGAGGCGGCCCATGAAGACGAGCTTCATGACTTCCTCGAACTCCCGATGATTCGCCATCGTCGAGCCGAGCACGGAGAGCTGCCGCCAGAACAGGTATCGCGCATCGAGTTCGAGCAGCGACCCGGTGGTCGCGCCCGGCACGACGACGCGCCCTCCCTTCCGGAGGGTCCGGACGGAGTCTTTGAACGTCGCCTCGCCGACGTGGTCCACGACGACGTCGACGCCGCGCTTTCCGGTGAGTTCCCAGATCGCCTTCGACCATGGCATCGCCTTGTAATTCACCAAGACATCCGCGCCGAGCGCCTTCGCCTTCTCGAGTTTCGCGTCGCTCGAGCTCGTCGTGAAGACCGTGCACCCCGCGAGCTTCGCGACTTGGATCGCGGCCGTCGAGACGCCGGACCCAGCTCCGAGGATCAAGACGTCCTCCCCCGGGCGGACCTTGGCGCGGGTGATGAGCATGCGCCATGCGGTCATGAACGCCAGGGGGACCGCGGCGGCCTGAGGGAACTCCATGTCCGTCGGGATCTTGAGGACGTTCCGCCCGGGCACCGTGACCTTCTCCGCGTACGTCCCGGGAAGGTGCTCTCCGAGGATCCGGTACTCCACGCATTCCGAGTCCTCGCCCCGCAGGCAGTACTCGCACCGACCGCACGCGATCCCGGGATTCACGACGACGCGGTCGCCGATCTCGATGTCCGTGACGTCCGAGCCGACCTCCGCGATGTCGCCCGCGGCGTCGCAGCCCAGGATGTGGGGCAGCGTGAGCTTGAGGGTCGGGATGCCCTCGCGGACCGCCAAGTCCAGGTGGTTCAGGGAGGCCGCGTGGACGCGCACGAGGACTTGGTCCGGACCCGGGACGGGATCCGGATGGTTCCGGTCCAGCTCGAGAACGTCCGGCCCGCCGAAGCGGGGCACGACGACCGCCTTCAGCGTACCACCTGCGCGACGGCGGCGAATCGAGACGGCCCTAGATAAGGGCCGCCCTCACCGCACGTTGTAGCCCTTCGACTGGAGCAGCCGCACGACGTCTTTGCGATGGTCGCCCTGGAGCACAATCACGCCGTCTTTGCCGGAGCCGCCGGTGGCCAAGCCCTTCTTCAATTCCCGGGCGAGCTTCTCCGCCTCGTCCGGTTTCGTCTCCAGGCCTCGCACGACGGTCACGGCCTTCCCGTAGCGGCGCGTATCCATCTCGACGGACAACTGGGTCGTCTCGCGGCCCAGGTCCTCGCAGACGCAGATCTCCTTAGGCAACCCGCATGTCGGGCAGATCCCCGCGATCAAGCCGCCTCCAATGGCTTCTCCTTCTCGGCCAGGGATTCCTTCAGTAGGCGATAGTGTTTTCGGATGGTGACCTCGCTCACGCCCGTCAGGCGGGCAATCTGGGCCTGCGTCAACGGCACTCCGAGCTCTTCCGATGCCAAGTAGAGCGCCCCCGCGGCAATCCCCACGGGCGAGTTCGCCTCGAGGACCTTCGAGTCTTTGACCTGGGCGACGAGGCCCAGCGCGCGTTCGCCGGCCCGGGGGTCCAGGCCGAGCTGGGACGCGAACCGAGGCACGAAGTCCTCCGCGCGACTCGCGCGGCTGAAGACGCCCAATTCGCGGCTTACGACTTTCGCGGTGAGCGAGATTCGGTGGACCGTCACGCCGGTCGCCTCGGACAGTTCATGGAGCCCGCGCGGAGCACCCAATTGCTTTGCCGCCAGGTAGACGACCGCGGCGACGATCGCGTCCATCGACCGACCGCGGGACAGACCCGCTTCGATCGCCTTGCGCAAGATGATCGCGGCCCGCTCTCGGAAAGCCGGTGCGAGGCCGAGCCGGGAGGACAGGCTGGAGAGCTGCGCCAGGCCCGGGGCCAAGGCGCGCTCCGTCCGGTCGTACCGAGTCCACTGGCTCACCCGACGCAGGCGGTTTAACGCGGCCACACTTCGCGCGTCGATCGGATTCCCCTTCGCATCCCGTAGGCCGTTGCCCACCATAGACCCGAGCCCTTTGTCCGGCGCCATGACCGACGGCGGCGGGCCTGCCCGGATCCGGTCGTCCCCTTCGAACGTGGTCCAGTCGGGACCCTGGTCCACGAGGCTCTCGTCGACCACGAAGCCGCAGTTGTCGCAGACGCGTTCGCCGCGGACCGGATCGACGTAGAGGGCGAAGCTGCCACAGTTCGGGCAGCGGGCGGGATCCGAACCCGACGGCTCGGGCTGGAGCTCCCGCTTGAACGTCACGTCGCTTGCATTCGTTGATGTAAACTGGCTCATTGTGTCACCTCGCGAGGACCGGAATTCATGACCCAGCGGGTCGCCCACCGCTCCAGGTCCCGGACCGCCTCGAAGAGCGCCGCCCCTTTCGGCGACAGCCGGTACTCGACCGCGACGGGCCGGTCCAGATGGACCTTCCGCTCCGCGATCCCGACCTCCTCGAGTTCCTTCAACGTCTTCGTGAGCGAGCTCTGGCACATGCCGGTCGCCACGCGCAGCTCGTTGAAGCGTTTCGGTCCGGAGAGGAGGCTGTGGAGGACCGTGAGCTTGAGCTCGGAGCCGATCACCTCGAAGGCGACCATCGCGCCGCAGCCCGGGCCCTCGCAGGGGCTTTCCTTCTCCGCCATGACTTCGCATCCTTGCACTATATAATGTGCTCCCGGAGTATAAGTAGTTTCGTTTCCGTACCACGTTTCGGGTGAAAACCTAGTCCGACTTGGAAACGTGTTGGATTCTCCCGCCGGTCAGACCCACCGGGTGATGACGACCTTGCTCTCCGTGAAAAACCGCACCGCGTCGCGGCTTTGTGGATGCAGGTCCCCGAAGAACGAGTCCTTCATCCCGCCGAAGGGGAAGTAGGCCATCGGCGCGGCGACCCCGACGTTGATGCCGATGTTTCCCGCACGGACGCGGTACCGGAAGTCCCGTGCATGCTTCCCATTCGTGGTGTAGATCGTGGCCGCGTTCCCGTACGGACTCGCGTTGATCAGGTCGACCGCATCATCGAAGGCGTCGACCGAGACCACGCTCGCGACGGGGCCGAAGATTTCCTCCCGGGCGACGCGCATGTCCGGCCGGACGTCGTCGAGGATCGTCGGGCCGACAAAGTATCCGTCGTAGCCAGACACGCGGATGGGCCGTCCGTCCAAAGCGACCCGGGCGCCTTCCTTCTCCCCCCGGCCGATGAAGTCGACGACCCGCTCGCGGTGCGCATCGGAGATGACGGGGCCCATCTGAACGGTCTCATCGAGGCCGTACCCGACCTTGAGCGCCTCCGCGGCGTTCGAGAACTTCCGACGAAGATCCGCGTGGACCTCGCCGACGCCCACGACGACGGATCCCGCGAGGCACCGTTCGCCCGCGCAACCGTAGCAGGAGGAGACCACGTTCGAGACGACCTTGTCCAGCTTCGCGTCGGGCATGACGACCAGGACGTTCTTGGCGCCGCCCCCGGCCTGGACCCGCTTCCCGGAGGCCGCCGCCTTCGCGTAGACGAGCTTCGCGACCTCGCTCGAGCCGACGAACGAGACGCCGGCGATGCGCGGGTGGTCGAGGATCGCGTTGACCGTTTCCTTCGCTCCGTGGACCAGGTTCACGACGCCCGGGGGGAAGCCGGCCTGGCGGACGAGGTCCATGACGAGCTGCATCGGGATCGGGTCCTGCTCGGAAGGCTTGGTGATCCAGCAGTTCCCCGTCGCGACCGCGTACGGCCAGAACCAGAATTGCACCATCACGGGGAAGTTGAATGGGCTGATCCCCGCGAACACGCCGAGTGGCTGGTACAGGACCTCCTCATCGATCCCGGCGCCCGCCCCGTCTTCCAGGTTGTAGCCCATCATGAGGCTCGGGATGCCCGCGGCGACCTCGACGTTCTCGATGGCCCGTCGGACCTCGCCCCGCGCCTCGTCGATCGTCTTGCCCATGTCCTGGACGACGACCCGCGAGAGGTCCTCGAAGTGCCGTTCCATCAGATCCCGCAGGGTGAAGAAGTGCCGCGCGCGGTCGAGCGGTGGCGTCTCGCGCCAGGCATCCCATGCCCGGAGGGCCTCTTGCACCGCCACGTCGACCTCATCTTTCGTCGAGAGCGGCACGCGTGCGATCGCGCGGCCGGTCGCGGGGTTCGTGTCCTCGAGCCACCCCGTCGCCTCCGGGGGGCGCCACGCTCCGCCGACGTAGTTCGTCAGGTCCCCGTAGTGGGGCTTGACCTCGGGCAGCAGCGTCGTCGCGCGGACCATCCCCACCTCAGGACGCTTTCCCCGCCAAGGCCAGATCGAGGCTGTCCTCGAGCAAGTCGAGTGCCCTCGTCATGAGCGGGAGCGGGATGTTGATCGGCGGCAGCAGGCGGATGCAGTTGTTGAAGAATCCCGCCGTCAGGAGGATGAGGCCATTCTTCAGGCCGGCCAACTGGACGGCGCGCGCGAGCTCCACGTCCGGCTCCTTTGTCCGCCGGTCTTTGACGAACTCGAGCGCCCACATCGCCCCAATGCCGCGGACCTCGCCCACGCGGTCGTGGTCTTCGAAGATCTCGTCCAGCCGTTTTCCGATGAGGGCTTCGAGCTTCCTCGTCTTCGGGAGCGCCTTCTGGATCACATCGATCGCCTCGAGCGCCGCGGCACAGACAATGGGATTGCCACCGAATGTCCCGCCCAGGCTCCCGGGCCCCGGTCGATCCATGACCGCGGGCTTCCCCGTCACGCCGCCGAACGGCAGTCCCCCGCCGACGGCCTTGCCGCTCACCAGGATGTCCGGCACCGTGTTCCAATTCTCGATCGCCCAGAGCTTCCCGGTACGGCCCATCCCCGCCTGCACCTCGTCGTCCACCAAGACGATGCCGTGGGCGTCGCACAGTTTGCGGAGGAGCGGGAAGAACTCCTTGGGAGGCACGATCATCCCGCCTTCTCCTTGGACCGGCTCCGCGAGGATCGCCGCGACGCGGCCGGCGACGTCCGGTTGGTTGATGAGGCGCTCGATTTCCTCGACGCGCGCCTTCGCGCATTCGGCGGGAGGGAGTCCTTGTGGGTCGCGGTATGGGTACGCGTAGTCCGCGAGGATCACTTCCCGGACGAGCGGACCGAATCCCTCGCGGTACGGTTTGTCCTTCCCCGTGAGGCTGATGTCGAGGAGCGTGCGTCCGTGGAAGGCGGTCTTGAAGGAGACGAGCCACGCCCGCTTGGTCGCGGCGCGCGAAATCTTGACGGCGTTCTCGATCGCTTCGGATCCGGAGTTGAGGAAGATCGATTTCGTCAGGCCGGGCGGACAGATCTCCGCCATCCGCGCCGCCAGGTCGGTGTAGGGCGCATACGTCGCCACCATGAAGGAGATGTGCGTCAGTCGATCCAGTTCGTCTTTCGCGGCCCGGATGACTGAGGGCGGACGATGGCCCGCGGTCTGGACGCCGATCCCGCCACCGAGGTCCACGTAGACGTTCCCGTCCGCGTCTTGGACGAAGGGACCTTCCGCGAACGTGACGTCGATGGGAAGGGCGACCTTCACCGCGTTCGTGACAAACTTCTCCTTCCGCGCCATCGCAGCTTTCGACTTCGGTCCCGGCGGGACCGAAACGACCTTCGGTCCACGGAGCTCCTTCTTCGTGCGTTTCGCCATGGTATCGTGGCTCGTGCGAGAACCTGTGCGGCTCGCCCTAGCGACAAGGGATGGGACGAAGAGAATATAGGCTTTCTATGGCACCGGCGTCGGATCAGCTGGTCGCCTCGACGAGTCTCGCCTCTCGAAGAGCACGGAGGTGTTTCTCCCAAGCGGACCGGCCCCAGAAGTAGTACACGACGACTACGAAGACGATGGTGGGCAACGCCGCGGAAATCGTTTCCCGCAGCGTCGGGAACCCGAACGCGATGATCCAATACAGAGCGGTTCCGCTGAGGAGGGTCACGACCGCGGGCCAGTTCCATCCGCCGCGATACCAGTAGTGGCCCCCTTCCTGTGTGAAGAGATCGTCCGAGTAGCGGCGCGCCTTGACGAGGAAGTAGTCGACGAGCGTGAGGGTCCAAAGGGGCACGACAATCGCCCCGAGGAAATCGAGGAAGAAGATGTACGTAAAGACGAAGTTCGTCTCGAAGAGCGGGAGGAGCGCCAGCGGGACGACGATCAACGCGGACAAGAGAAGTAGCCGGCGCATCGACGTCTTCCATCGGGTCGCGATGTTCGTGATGCCGAGCGCCGACGCGTAGATGTTCCCGGCGTTCGTGGAGATTGTCGCGAACAGGATGATCAGATACGCCCCGAGACCGAACCCGAGTTGGGTGGCCTTGTAACTCGGGTCTGAGATCGCCGCGAAGTTCACGGAGCCCGGAGGCGCCGTCACCAGGAACGCGACGGTCATCAGGGCGCCGACCGAGAAGAACCAGTACTGCGCCAGGGACGCGCCCGCGAACGGGCCCCACGTCCCTGCCTTCTTGGATCGCGCGAAACGGCTGAAGTCGCCGATGAACTCCCATGTCCAGTTGTACGCAATCAGCAGGTCGAGCAAGAGCGGGAATGTGAGGGTGTAGGTAAATCCTGTTCCGAGGGCACCCGCCGTGAACGTGAATGAAAGGGGTTGCGCGGGCCGCCAGGCCCAGAGCTGTCCGAAGTCGAAGTCCTTCATCACGATATACGACGCATAGGCGCCCAACGCCACGAGGGCGACGGTGGAAGCCCAGTTGAGATATCGAATCGCTCGGTGCCCTGCGGTGGCAAAGAAGCCTTGCAGGAAGCAGATGAGCAGGATCGATGGCACGAGATAGTAATTGATTGGGGAGCCGGGCGGGGTGTGGAACGCATCGGGCCAGCCGAGGGTGAGGTTGAAGACGAACGACATCGAGATCGCGGCGATGAAGACGTTCACCGCGGCCCATCCGTAGCCGAAGAAGAGGTAGAAGAGCGAAGGCAGTTTGCTTCCCCGCAAGCCGAACGCGGGTCGGAGAAGCGACACGGACGACGCGCCCTTATCCGCGGCGATGTAGCCGATGAGGGCCCAAGGGATGAACGTGAGGGTGGAGACCAGGAAGATGAGGGCGAACGCCCCGGGGAGACCGTACGCGCCGGTCATGTAGCCGCCGTACAGCCATGCCGCAGGCAATGAGGCCGCGGCGAACCATAGGGCGAACTGATCCCATCCGGAGAACGCGCGGGCCTCTACGGGCACTTGGTCCGTCGCCTTGTACTCGGCGGCGATGACATCCAGGCCCTTGAAAACTTTCACGCGGGCGACGCATTCCGCAAGGCTATTTGAGGATTCTGAACGGAGGCTCAGCCCGCCGGGACTCCGGGGAATTCGATTGGCACGGCGGCGCGCGGATCTCGCCGCGGGAAGTCTTTCACATACGCGCCGTAATACGGCACGCGGTTCGCGACGACGTTTCGGAAGGCATCTCGCAGACCATCGTCATCGAGGCCCCGGGTCGGGATGAGGTCGTCATTGCGGTTCAAGCACCCTTTCAACTCGCCCTGGTGAGTCACGCGGATCCGATGGCAGTTCATGCAGAACTCGGCGTTGTACACGGGGTCCACGACCTCGACCTCCGAGCCGTTGAATAGGTAGATTCGTCGGTGGTGCATCTCGCGCACGAGGATCTTGTCCGCCCGACCTTCGAGCCATTTCTTGAGCGCGTCGATGTCGACCATCCAATCCTGTTGACCGACGAGCTCCGGCATGAACTGGATCAGCTGGAGCTTGAGTCCATCGCCGCCCGAGATGTACTCGATCATCCGCGGGATGTGTGGGAGGGTCTGCTTGAACACGACCATGTTCAGCTTGACCGGCTTCAAGCCGACGCGGAGCGCTTCTTGGATTCCTCGGAGGACGGGCGCCAGCTCGCCTTTGCGGATGTCGCGGAACGCGGCCGGATCGAGCGAGTCGATCGAGACGTTCACCCGTTTCAATCCTGCGGCCCGGAGGCCCTCCGCGCGTTTCGCGAGCATCGACCCGTTCGTCGTCATCGAGACATCGGGAATCTGGCGGACCGAACGATCGATGATTTCCTCCATGTCCAACCGGATGAGCGGTTCGCCGCCTGTGAATTTCACCGAGCGAATCCCAAACTCTCGCGCGACTCGGAGAAGCCGTTCGATCTCCTCGACGGACATCTCGTCCTCGTGGGGCATCCGCGGCTTCAAGATCGGCCCGAGGCCTTCATCGTGGCAGTAGATGCAGCCGAAGTTGCATCGCTTCGTGACGCTCACGCGGATGTCGGTAACTTCCCGTCCGAACGCGTCGACGAGCATCTCAACTCGAGAAATCGGATGACCCGCTAAATACTTTGGTCTTATCGCTGCAGCGTTCGCCACCCGAAAGCCCTTTCCGCCGCCCTGAGAATGAGGGAACATGCGACCCCCGGAGACCCGTTGGGCGAGGATCGGGCCCAAGAATCCGGCGACGCTCTTCCATACGCCCGACGCCGGGATCTGCCTCTCCGCTTTCGTCGTCGCTCATCGCGGGCGAACCGTTCTCCTCGGTCGTCCACGCGGGGGCCCGGCCTGGCCGCAGAAGGGCGGTTATCCGGAGGCCCAAGCCCGAGAACTCGAAGAAGAAGGCGCCTGGCTCTTGCCGGCGACCCATCTGATCATCGAGGAATCGCCAGATCATGCGGCCCTCCGCATCACTCGCGATTTTGCGGGGCTGCCGGGCATCCCGCGGTTCGTGATGGTCCAATCCCATCTCCGCCCCGCACGGCTGTGGAATCCGAAATGGAAGGGGAACCATTGGGACATCTGCTTCGTGTACGACCTCGCGATTCGGGGGCTCCCGAAGCCGATGCCATGGTGGGCCGAGTTCCGATTCGCCGCGCCGGACGCGTTGCGCTCTTTGAAGGTCGGCCGTGGGCATCGCGACATCCTCGAAGGGGCGGGTTACCTTCGACGTCCACGGTCGCGCTCGTGAACTCGGCGACTTGTTCGAAACGGCGCACGCTTCCGAATGTTTTTATAGGAGGGGCTCGTAAGCGGCAATCGGCCCACATCGTCTGAATTCGCCTGGTGACTGGTTTTTCCGGCCTTTGCGACTCGGCGGCTTGTGTCGGCAGAATGTGAGAACATGGAAGACAAAGCAATGACTAAAGTGAAAGACCTGACCCCCGCGTCCAAGCAAGTGAATGTCTTGGTCAAGGTAGTCAGTCTGAGTGAAGAGAGAGAGATCACGTCAAAATTCGGCGAAGCGAGAAAGCTCGTCGAAGCGACGGTTGGCGACGAGACCGGGACCGTCCTCCTGACCCTCTGGAACGACCAGATCGGGAGTGTCCACAAGGACGAGACGCTCCTCATCGACAACGGCTACGTCACCCTCGTGCGCGGGCACATCCGACTGAACGTCGGGAAGTACGGCACGATGGCGAAGTCGGAGCAGATGATCGAGAACGTCAACACGGCGCTCGACGTAAGCGCAGTCGAATACGAGCGCGAGCCGCGCTACCGGAGCGGTGGCTACAGCGGCGAGCGACGTGAGCGCAGCGGCGGCGGAGACCGACAGTTCGAGTTCGGGACCTTCAGCGGCAACCGCAGCGGTGGCGGCAGCGGCGGCCGCGATCGAGACCGACGGGACCGCGGGCGACGCCGGTACTGATTCACCTTCACCATTTCCCTGGCCTGCGGGCCAGGACTTTTCATTTTTCTGGCTGAGTAGCGGAACCGCTCCTCGTTTATAGGTCAGCGACCCGCGCCAATCCACGCGAATCGGATCAGCGGCGTCGTGGAGGTCGTCGGCTTTCGGGCCGCTCGGGCATCTGGTAGATCCGCTCGGGCTGGCGAACCGCGAGACGGCCGTTCCAGAACGCGCGAGCGTTCTCCTCCGTCACATCGACGTGGAGGACATCGAGCTTCGCCTTCATCAGGTTCCGGAACTTCGCTCGTTTCGCCTTGTTCTCTTCGTTCCACATCCGAGTGAACTGCTGGTCCTTGTCGTCGGCCATGGTCGCCACCGCCTCAACGCTCGATGAGAACGCGGGCCAAGGCCCAAGAGGCCGACTCGGTTCGTCACGGGAATTGAAGGGCGCCGGTCGCGAGGAACCGCGCGCTCATAAGACTTTCTTCCGCATTCGCGTGAAAGGGCCGGCCTCAATACGTGAACGTGACGATCAGATCGTCAGCGACCGATTCGATCCGGTAGGCGGTGAGGGGGAACTTCGCGGGGAGCTCCTTCGGCTGGCCCGTCTGGAGATCCCACGAACCGTTGCAGTCCTTGCACGTGATGAGGAGCTTCTCGCGGTCCACCAGGCCGTCCGTCAGCATCGCCCACTTGTACGTGCACGCGGCATCGACGCAAAAGAAACGGTCTCCCAGACGTACGACGAGGATGTCGTAGCCCATGATCTCGAAGTGCTTCCTCCCGCCGTCCGGGACGTCATCCGCCTTGCAGAGGTTGACGTCCGTGTCCATTGGGCGGGGCGAACCTCCCCCGCGCCTTAAGAGTTTGGGACCTCACGCGGCTTTCCGACGAAGGAGGAATGTCAGGCGACGGCGCAGGAGGCCGGATGGCGGGGCCGGCGGCGGTGTGGACGACACCCGGAGGACAATCCCGTCCACGCCCCGGATGTACACCTTGGCCTCGGCCGAAAGAGGCTCATCCGCAATCGCTTGCCAGAGCTCCCCGCGGTGCATCACGTAGCCCTTTTCCCCCGGACGCAGACCATCCACCGCGGTCGCGGGTTGCCCAACCATCTCCCCGACGATCGGCGCGCGGTGCCGGACCTGTTGCACCTTGTACATCGCGAACAACAGGAATCCTCCGAAGAAGCCCGTCGGGATGAGGAACGACGCAAGGAAAAAGATCTGGTAGTCCGGGGAGACGAGAAAACGCAGCGGTCGCAACGGCGCGAGGAACGCCGCCGCCAGGACGATCGCGATGATTCCGCCGATCCCGAATACGCCGAACCCGGGCGTCTTGATTTCGACGATGATCAGGATCACGCCAACGATGAACAGGAGAAGAGCGATCGGATCGACGCTGAATCCGAGTCCGATGAGGGCCAGGAGGAGAATGATGATTCCTGCGATCTCGGCTCCGTGGCCCGGGGCCGAGATGCCGAAAATGACAAGGTAGATTCCGAGGATGAGCAGGAGGGATGCGACGAGCGGGTCCGAGAGCACCTCGAGCAACCGAACGCGGGTCGATGCGCTGAATGTGTCGATCTCCGCGCCCGCGGTTGCGAGGGTGAAGTTCTTGTACTCGACGGTGTCCGTCTTCACGACCACCCTTCTGCCGTTCGCGAGCTTTGCAAAGTCGGTCGGGCTTGCAGCGATCAATTCGGTCGCGCCAGAGGTCTGAGCCTGGCTCGCATTCAGGTTCCAGTTGTCGACGACGAACCGCTCCGCGAGAGAAACATTGCGGCCATGCAGAGCGAGCTCCTCTCGCGTCGCGTTTACAACCGCGTTGATGATCTTTAGGTCAGTCACGGGCACGATGCCACCAGGACCGACCTCGACGGGCGCGACGGATCCAATGGTCGTCCCGGGTGCCATGGCTGCGAGGTCGGTGGAGACAAGGAGGATCGTCCCCGCACTCCATGCGTGAGCTCCGACGGGCCCGACCCATCCGAGAATCGGAAGGTTGCGGGCGCCGTTGAACAGCTCGGCAATGGCCACGGTCTCCAGGAGGCCGCCTCCCGGAGTGTCGAAGCGCACCATGAGGGCCGCGTACTGGCCGCTCTGCGCGGCAGCGACCGCTTCTTGCAAGTAGTCGACGGTCGAGCGATCGATCGCGCCGTCGACGGCGGCGAGGAGGATGCGCGGTCCCTGGGCTCGAGCTGTCGGTATCGCGGAGGAAATCGCGATGGCCGAGAGGGCGATCAGCAACGCGACGCGCGCCCACGTAGTCGGATTCGAAGTCACTCCTTCTTGTCCCCTTTCCTCGCGAGGGCGGCCGTGAGGGACGCGACCTCTCCGGTGATGTCTCCCGCGGCCGTCGTGTTCGTGACGACGATCATGTTCTTCTCTCGCGCGATCTCCGTGAGCGTCTGCAGCTCCCGCAGGCGCATCGCGGATGGCGCGGAGCCGTACAGCATGGCGGCTTCCCGCATCTTCTCGGCGGCCTGGAATTCGCCTTCGGCCATGATGACCCTGGACCGACGCTCCCGTTCGGCCTCCGCCTGCTTCGCGATCGCTCGGACCATCGTGTCCGGCAGAGAGACGTCCCGCAGGGTGACCGCGGAGACTTTGATTCCCCACGGCTCCGTCGAGGTATCGAGGAGAACCTGAATCCGCTTGCTGAGCTCCTCGCGTTTCGAGAGGAGCTCGTCGAGCTCGACCTGCCCAAGGACGTCACGCAGTGTCGTTTGCGCAAGGAGGTTCGTCGCCTGAATGTAGTTCTGGACCTCCGTCACCGCCTTTAGCGGACCGTAGACGCGATAGTAGACAACGGCGTCGACTTCGACCGACACATTGTCGCGGCTCACGACACGCTGCCGGGGCACGTCGAACGCGACCGTCCGGAGATCGATGAGGACGCGTCGGTCGAAGATCGGGATGATGACCGTGAGCCCGGGACCTTTCGGGTTGGGCAAGAGCCGCCCGAGACGGAAGATCACGAGGCGCTCGTACTCCCGCACGACCTTGATCGCGGCCCGCAGAATCACGAGCACCAAGATGACCGCAAGTACTGCCGCAAGGATGAGTTCCTCTCCAGCCATACCCTCACACTCCTCCGACAGACAAGGGGCGCTCCGCGAATAAAAGGGTTCTCTGGGTAAGCCTGCCTCTCGACCCGAGGCGGCAGATGACCTAGCGGGTCGCGGTCCACAGCATCGCGCCGAGCCCGACCGCCTCGAGCGTCCCGACCCCCAGGAGATACGGGTCCAACCCACTCGGCACAAGGGCCATCATCGTGATGAGCGAGTAGACCATCAGGACGTTCTGCGCGAGGAACGCCAAGGCGAACAACAAAAGGGCGAGGCTGAAGGGGGCTTTCGTCCTGGCGTAGACCACGCGATAAACGGTGAACAGGGCTGCCGCGAGGGAGATGTTCGCGCAACCCACGGCGATGCTGCCGACCATCAAAGCGCTCGTCATGAACATCCTCTTCTCACACGTCGCGGCACATGGACGTATTCCACAATCTCACCCGAATCGCCCGCCCGGCGGCTTGAGCCTCTTCCGGATCTCCTCGAAGATCGTGTAACTCCCTTCGAGATAGGGCGACAGGAAATAGGGGGCGGCATAGGCGTCCCCGGTGGGGCGGGTAATGAGGCCATTCTTCTGTAGGAGATCCAGGTGATGTCGGACCGTTCGGTAATCGAGCCCGAGGGCTTCGCTGAGCTGGTTTGCGTTGTACGGCCTTTTGCGCAGAGCCTCGATAATTCTCGCTCGGTTGACTCCGCCTCGTGTTCCTGCGATCAGGTACCACAGAAGCTGTCGGAGTGCCGCGCTCACAGGTTCCGATCATCAAAGGACGCGACATAGGATAAAGAGCGGCTCATCTGTGCGGCCCCAAAGCAGAGGACAAAATGGAGGAAGAGGGGTGTGCCACCCCTCAAACCAGAGTCCGGTGGTTTAGTGTTGGATTGGGCACAGGAAGTCGTTTGCCGCATTTCTGACAACGCTAACGTCGCCAGCGGCCGCGGCAGACAAGATCGCAGACTCCGACGTGAGCGGATAAGCGGCGACGTTCCATGTTACGGAGTGGAACTTCCAATGGCCCCCATGGTAGCCAGGAGCCCCGGGCGCGACGGCGACGACGCCGAAGATCGACTGACCCATTACAACATAGAAGTTGTCCCGACCTTCATTCGGGAAGGCGGCGGGAGGCACGACGGTCCGCACGACCGCGCCGTTGTAGTAACAGCAGATATCCGGGAAGACAAACCCAGGGCGTGCCGCTTGCGCCGGGGGTAGGACGGCCACAAAGGTCACGAACGCGAGCATCACGAGACTCAGTCGTTTGATCAACATCGCTTCCTCCAGCCTGCGAAAGGTGCCGCCGACCGTTCCCCGTTTTTCAAGATTCGACCCAAGTTCGACCCGAATTACGCGTCGTGGGTCCGGCGAAATCGGCTTTCGACCGGTCGGAGGACTGCATTCAACGCGGGGCTCGCCGCGAATCGTCCTCAGAGACGAGCCATCATCGCGGCCATGTGCTTCGAGCCGCCGACGAAGTCCGCCATCCGGAAGTGTTCGTTTGGCGCATGGTAGTTCGAGCCGTCATACGACACCCCGGGCCCCGAAATCGAGGGCACGCCGACGACTTCGTTGAAGAAGCCGTGGGCCGAGGCGCCCGCAGACCACGGCCAGACCTCCGGCTCTCGACCGTACGCGTCCACGGATCCTTTGATCGCGGCTTTCACGACCCGGGCGCTCAGGGAGATGGCGGCCGCCTCGAGGGCCTCTTTCGCGGGGCTGAGTTCGATGTCCCCGAATCCCTTCGCAATGAGGTGATCCCGAAGCTTGGCAAACTGGGTCGCCTGCTTCATGTTCGGCACGAGGCGGAAGTCGATCTTCGCCTTGGCCACCGCGGGGTTCACGGTCTTCGTGCCTTGTTCGATGTAGCCACTCACGAAGCCGCAAATCGTGCACGTGGGTGAATAGATCAGGCGACGGAGCACATCGAAGTCGTCTCCGCCCCCGATGAACCCGGACACGCCCCAGAATTCCTTGAGGGCGTCGGCCTTGAACGCGCTCGCTCGCAGATAGCGCAGCTCGCGGGCGGTCGGACGGCGCGCGTCCTTGTACCAACCGGGTACCTTGATCCGGCCCTTGGCGTCTCGCAGGGTCATGAGGGCGTGGATAAGCCGCCACGCC
>VBLR01000069.1 GCA_005878665.1 Methanobacteriota archaeon
CCTAAAGTTCCGCAAGGACGTCTACGTCGCCATCCCGAAGGGCACGACCTACCGGATCGACTTGACATCGCCGAAAGCCTGGTTCCTCCTGGTCGAGTCGATCTACCCGATCACGTTCGCGCCGCACTACTTGAACAAAGAGGGCCAAGCCACCCTGATGTCGCCGGTCGTCGAAACGGAGATCGAGACCCCAGACTTGCCGCCGTTCAAGGATGCCCGCGGAGAATTCCCGATCGATGTGAAGCACGGAGGTGGGAAGATCACCCGCATCACCCTGGGCCACCACCCGTTCGATCTCGTCGGATGGGAAGGCGCCCTGTACCCGTTCGTCTTCGACGTCAAGAGCCACCACGGCATCGCCCGCGAGATCCACACGGCCCCACCGATGCATCAGACGTTCCAGTCCGGCAACGTTCCTCACAGCGGCTTCTCCCTCTGCTCGTTTGTCCCCGTCATGGCGGGATGGCATCCGCGCGAGGTCCCGGCTCCGTACGCGCACTTCAACGTCGATTCGGACGAATTGATGTTCTTCTGCAACGCCTTCTATGGCGCCCGCGAAGGCGTCATCGAGGAAGGCTCGTTCACGTTCCACCCCGGCTCCACGCCGCACAGTCCCCAGGGGAATGCCGCCCAGCGCTCGCTCGCGGCGCGCGGGAAGGTGCAGGCGCGGCTCGCGGTGATGCTCGACACGTACTTCGAGAGCATGCGAATCACGAACCAGGGTTTCGCGTACCGCGATCCGGATTACGTCCTCAGCTGGTCCGAGAACATCCAGCGGGTGCAGCCCGCGGGCGAAGGCTGGGAGTCGCCATCGGCATGATGTGTGGTGAGAACATGGTGGTCGCGGCCGAGACACATTGGCTCGCCTTCCGTTTGGAGAGGGGCGTGGCATGAAGCTCATCCGATTTTCCACGGCCGGTGCGCCTCCTCGCTTGGGTGCCGTCCTGGGCACCTGGGACCACTGGGAACGGGTCGTGGACCTCTCCGGCGCCGACTCGGGGATCCCCCCGGACACACTCGGCTTCATCGACGCGTGCCCCGAGCTCAAAGGCGACGTGTGGGAGCGGGCCGTTCGAGTCCTCTCCGATGCGAAACAAATCGGGGCCGACTCGCCGCCGTGGGCGTTTCAGCCGGGCGATGTGCGGGTGCTCTCGCCGATCGCCCCACGCCTGCTGCGCGACTTCCTCGCATTCCGGGCCCATGTCGCCCGGACGCGTTCCGCCGCGTGGGCCCAAATCCCGCCGGAATGGGACTGGCTGCCCGCGTATTACAACGGAAATCCGTTGAACATCGTCGGGACGAAGGAATCCATCCCGCCGATGCGCTTCGAGACGTTCGACGGACGGACGCCTCGGCTCGTCGCCTCCGCCAAGATGGATTACGAGGCGGAGATCGGATTCGTCCTCGGTCAGGGAGGTCGGGACATCGATGCGTCGCAGGCTCCCCAGCATCTGTTCGGCGTCACGATCTTCAACGACTTTTCTGCGCGGGATCTCCAGATGACGGCGACGAAGACTGGGATGGGCCCCTCTCCTGGCAAAGACTGGGCGAACGCCCTCGGACCATGCATCGTCACTCGCGACGAATTCGGGGAACTGCGAGACCAGTCGATCGTGGTCCGGGTCAACAACGAAGAACGGCTCCGGGATCGGTACCGCTCCCTCGTGCACGAGAACCCTTGGGTCCAGGAGGGCCAGCGAGCCCTCTGGTCGTTCCCCGAGATGCTCGAATTCCTGTCCCGGTTCCAGCCGATTCACGCCGGCGAGGTCTGGGGCAGCGGGACGATCCCCGGAGGCTGCGAGCTCGAGCGGGGCGATCGGGCCCGGTACCTCAAGCCCGGGGACCGAGTGGAGATCGAGATCGAAGGGATCGGGGTCCTCGAGAATTCGATCGCGGCGTCGGGTTGAGAAGGACCCGGGCCGTAGGCGGCCGCTCGGCGACCGATCGCATCACAGGGGCGGCAGCTGGGCCCTGGCGATCTGCGCGCTGATCGAGTCGATGTAGTCCCGCATCCGGCGGACGATCGTTTGATTGCGGATCACGCCGAGGACCCGGCCGTCCTTTTCCACCAGGACCCTCCGGATGCCCTTTTCGGCCATGATCTCCGCGACTCGATCGATCCCTTCGCCCGCATCGACGAAGACGAGGGGCCGCGTCATCAGTTCCTCGAGGCGGACCGTGGCGGGGTCCCGCCCTGCGGCGACGACCTTCGCGAGGATGTCCCACTCCGTCACGATACCGATGGGCCGTCCCTCCGGCGATGCCACGATGACGAATCCCTGGCGGCGATCCGCCATCGATTTCGCGGCTCCGAGAAGGGTCGTGTCGGGTCGCATTGAAAGGAACTCGGGCTCGAGGATGTCCTTCGCGAACAGGACCATTGGAGGAGATACCGCATCCGCGGCGTTTATGCCTTTACTCGCCGGCAACCGTCTCCACGCGGGCCCGGCGCGGGATGGACGTCGGGATGGCCCCGACCAGGCTGATCGCCGCGATGACGGCGAAAATCTGGTGGAACGCATCCATGAAGGCGCCGACTTCGAGCTGCCCCTGGGGTACCGGGAGCCCGGCGAAGATCGCTTGCATGACGGGCAACGGCATCCGCGACGCCATGATCGCGAACGCCAGGCCGAGGCTCACCAGGAATCCGACGTTGAATAGCGTGGACGACATGCCCGCGGCGACTCCGCGACGCACGACGGGCACGGAGTTCATGATCGAGGCGACGTTCGGGGCGATGAACAGACCGCCTCCGATGCCCGCGAGGATCATCGGCATGACCAAGATCGAGTACGAAACCCCATACGGAAGCGTCGCGAACCAGACGTAGGACGCGGCGGAGATGAGGAGACCGCCCGTCGTGAACCCGCGGGGGCCGTACTTGTCCGAGAGGTAGCCGCTGAGGGGACCGATGCTCACGAAGGCCAGGGAGAACGGGATCAGCAGGAGCCCCGCGTTCAACGCGTCGAGGCCGAGCGCGCCCTGGAAGTAGAAGACGAGGACGAGGCCCACGGCTCCCCGAGCGGTCGACGCGAGGAGGTTGCTGAGGACCCCGGCGGAGAACGCTCTGTTCCCGAACAACGCGAGGTCCATCATCGCGGACGGCACGACCCGCTCGACGGGCACGAAGGCCACGAGGCAGGCGATGCCCGCGAGCAACATGACGAGGTCGACGGCCGCCCAGCCGGAAATGGCGCCGAGCGTGACCCCGAGGAGCGCGAGCGAGAGGCCGCCCGAGAAAAGGAGATTGCCCGCCGGATCGAGCTTCCCGCGGCCCGGACGCGCGCCGAGCTCCTTCAGCCGGAGGTACGCCCAGAGCGTGGCAAACACGCCGACCGGGACGTTGATCCAGAAGATCGATTGCCATCCCAGATACGCCGTGAGGACTCCCCCGGCCACGAGGCCGATCAGCGCGCCGCCGGTCCCCGCGACCTGATTCAGCCCGAGGGCGCGACCGCGTTCGGCCACGGGGAACGCGTCGGTCAGGATCGCCGCGCTGTTCGCGAAGAGGAGGCCCGCCCCGATTCCCTGGACGAGCCGGAACAGCACGAGGCTCTGGCCGTTCGGAGAGAGGCTGCAGAGCCCCGAGCCGATCGTGAAGACGGCGAAGCCGAGGTTGTACAGGCGGACGCGGCCGTACAGGTCGGCGAGTCGGCCGATCGTCAGGAGGAGACTCGCCGTCACCAGCACGTAGCCCAAGATGATCCAAATGCCTTCCACGGTCGTGGTCCCGGGGAGGTCGCGAATGATCGTCGGGAGGGAGATCAGGACGATGTTCGAGTCGAGCAAGGCCATGAATGTGCCGATCGTCGTGTTGGTGAGCACGATGTACTTGTATTGCATTCGCGAGCCTGAGGCGCCGCCTAGACCGTCGGGTATTTATTTAGTTGAGTCGCGGGCCGCGATCCGGCGAGACGCCGCGAACGCCGTCGGCGAGGTTCCGTGTGACCCTGTGCCACGAAAGGGTTATCGTCCCGCATTTCGATTCGCAACCGGTGAGAGAATGGCCGCCCTTCCCGCGTTCCTGAAACTCAAGGTGGACCACAAGACCGTCTTGTGCCGCGACGTCAACACGTACCGCGCGCTGCGAGACTTCCTGCTCAACAGCGGATACTCGTCGGTCTACGAGACCGAGCGCGTCGGCGAGGAGAAGACGGCCATGGCAACTTTCGCATGCCTGAGTCCGCTGACCGGTGAGCGGCTCGCGGTCGTCCTCGGGATGAGCGCACCCAACGAGATCTCTCACGCTCAGGCTCCGTTTGCGTATGGCTTCGCCGGGAAACCGCAGAAAGACGCGCAGACCTACATGCAGCACCTCGCCCTCCGAACGACCGACATCGAGAAGCTGAAATCGTACCTCGAATCGAAGGGAGCGGAGTTCTTGACGCCCATCTACAAGGACAAAGATTCGTTCGGGCCCCTGCTCCAGTCCTTCACGCGGGAGCTCTTCGACGACGAATGGTTCTTCATCGAGTTCGTGCAGCGCGACTACGACGCCGACAAGCTCGGCGTGGGCGGGACCCAGTTCGTCCAGAATACGGTCAAGTCGCTCTACGTATCGAAGCAAGAGGAATTCCGCGAATGGGAGAAGACGGGCAAGAAGCGGAAGTTCCTCGATGGCGTTCCGGACAAGGAACGGGAGAAGCTCCTTCGAGATATCCTGGCAAATACGGAACCGAGAGGATATGTGCAGACTGTCGCACCGATTTCGCGGCACGTCAAGCTGAATTGATTCCGCGTGCCTCCGGTAGGACGATAGTCTCTTCAGCCTCCCCGCACCTTACCCGGTCGTGCCTCGTAAGAAGATCCGAGAAGCCCGGGAGTGTCCGAGGGATTGGGCGTCTTTGAGTAAGGAGATCCGCCACACGCACCTTCGCGCCGTCGAAGTGGACGTTTGCCCAAAGTGCAAAGGAATCTTCCTGGACAAAGAGGAGATTCGCAAACTCACAGGCGACTGGAGTCTGAACAAGCTTTTGACCAAGTACGTCGGGCTTGATTCGGACAGCCAGCTCGTCTGCCCGAACTGCGGCGGCCTCATGGAAATTGAGGACGCAGGGAACGTGCGTGTCGATGCGTGCCTAGACTGCAAAGGCGTCTGGCTGGATGCCGGCGAACTGGAACGCCTCGCGGCGATGGACCCCGCCGAGTTTCGCACCCTCACCCCGGAAAAGATTGATGAGCTCCAGAAAGCCAAGGAGATCCGGCACGAGGAACACCGTCTCGCAATCCGCGGTTTCTTCCGCGGCTTGAGGAGACCCTGAACGGCAGCACCAATCACGAACTCTGTCCCGCGCTTGGCCGTTCCAATTTTGCGAGAACGTCGTCGAGGTCCGCTCGCGTGTTCACATCGAAGAAGGACGACAGATCGGGGTCCACGGCGCGAATCCGATCCGCATCGATGAAGCGACTCCGGAGATGATCGACGAGCCCCGATGGAGAGGCCACGTTGGACTTCTGGGACCTTAGGACCCTCGCGACGGCCTGCCGCCGGTATACCGCCCGCACCGGATCGAAGACGTCGAACTTCGGCACGACGCTTTCGTAGTGTCCCAGAGATCGGAGGAAGAGCCGATAGAGTTCCGGGCGGAGGAGTGGAGCGTCGCACGGCGCGACGAGCACTCGGTCGCCCCGCGCGATATCGAATCCCCGGCGAAAGCCTTCGATGGGTCCTCGGCCGGTTTGACGATCCACGACGAACGAGGCCTCGGGGACAATCGACTGGAGGACCGGGACGATCGCGGAGACCGCCACGGATACGACAACTTCTCCGGCCAGCGGTCCGATCGCATCGACAACGCGGCGAATCATAGGCTTGCCCGCGACGTCGACGAGCGATTTCGGCTCACCGAACCGCTCAGATTCTCCGCCCGCCAGCACGAGCGCCGTGTCCACGGCGAGAAATACCGCCTTGACTTCTAAAGGAAACGCTCCGAAGGAAGACAGATAAGTCGCATTGCGCTTCCTCGAAACGTGGCGGCGAAGCCGCGGCAGAAGAAGGTCCAGCGGGTCGGCGCAATCCCTTTTGGGCTCGGCTCTACGAAGCCGCACAATTACCGCGAGGTCCTGCGGGCCGCGTGGAACAACAAGCACAGGCCCTTCTTCACTTGGCGGATCCTCCGGGACGGCGTCTGTGATGGGTGCGCCCTCGGGACCACGGGCCTCCGCGACTTCACGATGGAGGGGATCCATCTCTGCACCGTTCGACTCGACCTCCTCCCGCTGAACACGATGGGGCCGCTGCGCATCCGGCATCTGGAGGACGTCGAAGTGTTGCGATCGAAGTCCTCTCGGGACCTTCGGGAACTAGGCCGGCTGCCGTACCCGATGATCCGCCATCGAGGGAAGCGCGGATTCCGTCGGATCTCCTGGGACGACGCGCTGCAATTCGCGGCGCGACAGATCCGGGCGACGAGTCCGGACCGACTCGCTTTCTTCATCACGTCCCGTGGGATGACGAACGAATCGTACTACGTCGCCAACAAGGTCGCGCGGTTCCTCGGGACGAACCACATCGACAACTCGAGCCGGCCGTGTCATTCACCGAGCACGACGGGACTGAAGGAAACGCTCGGGGTCGCGGCCTCCACCTGTTCGTACTCCGATTGGATCGGAAGCGACCTGATCGTCTTCTTCGGTTCGGACGTCCCGAACAATCAGCCGGTGACGACGAAGTATCTGTACTATGCGAAGAAGCTGGGCACGAAAATCGCCGTCGTGAATCCGATGCGGGAGCCCGGGCTCGAACGGTACTGGGTTCCCTCCGTGCCCGGAAGCGCGCTGTTCGGCACGCGGTTCGCGGACGAGTTCTTCACGATCCACACGGGCGGCGACATCGCATTCATCAATGGCGTGCTGAGGCATCTCATCGAAAACCGCTGGATCGACGAGGACTTCATCGAGAAGCACACGACGGGCTTCTACTCGGTCCGCGTGGAAGTCTTGTCCCAAACCTGGGAGGAGCTCGAGCGGCAATCTGGTGTCTCGAAGGATCGGATGCTCGACTTCGCGCGGATGTACTATGAGGCCAAGACCGCGATCTTCGTCTGGAGCATGGGCATCACCCACCACCGGTTCGGGGTGGACAACGTCAAGGCGGTCGTGAATCTGGGCCTCGCGCGGGGCATCGTCGGGCGGGAGAAGTGCGGCCTCATGCCGATCCGCGGCCACAGTGGCGTCCAAGGCGGCTCCGAGATGGGGGCGCAGCCCGCGGCCTACGGGCTCGGCTTCCCGGTGGACGACGAGAACGCGGACCGATTCGGGAAGCTCTGGGGATTCCGGCCGCCGACGATGGCCGGCATGACGGCCGTGGGGATGGTCGATGCGGCCCACGAGGGGCGCCTCGATGTCCTCTATCTGGCGGGCGGCAACTTCCTCGAGACGCTCCCGGAACCCGAGTACGTGCGCGCCGCGCTCGAACGCGTTCCACTCCGGATCCACCAGGATCTCGTCCTCACGAGCCAGATGCTCGTCGAACCCGCGGAGACCGTCTTGCTGTTCCCCGCGCAGACCCGATACGAGCAGCGAGGCGGAGGCACCGAGACCTCGACGGAGCGCCGCATCTATTTCTCCCCGGAAATCCCCGGTCGTCGGATTGGCGAGAGCCGGCCGGAATGGGAGATCTTCCGGGACCTCGCCGAGAAGGCGCTCCCCGACTCCGCTCATCTGATCCATTTCGACGACGCCAGCTCGATCCGGCAAGAAATCGCGAAGGCGATCCCGACGTACCAGGGCATCGAGCGACTCCGAGAGAAGGGGGATGCGTTCCAGTACGGCGGCCCGCGGCTCTGCGAGGGCGGGACGTTCCCGATGCCGGACGGACGGGCAAGGTTCACGCCCATCGCGTTGCCGGACGCCGACATCCCGCCGGGACAGTTCCTCTTGAGCACCCGCCGCGGGAAACAGTTCAACTCGATGATCCACGGAGAGGTCGACTTCCTCCTGGGCGCGCGTCGGGACGACGTGCTCATGTCCGCCGAAGACGCGAAGACGCTCGGCGTGGCCGACGGAGACGAAGTCCTCCTCTCGAACCCGCTCGGCTCGTATCGGGGGCGGGTCCACGTCGCGCCGATCCGGCCGCGGAATGTGCAGATCTACTGGCCGGAGGGGAACGTCCTGATCCGTCGCGGGGTTGTCGATCCGCGATGTGAGATGCCGGACTACAACGCCCTCGTGACCATCGCGCCCGTGCCGGCGGCGAAGGCGACGGCATGAAGCGACCGGGACCGACGACCCGAGCGAAAGTTTGGAAGGTCCGAGGCCACGAGTCCGCAGAGGAAAGCGACATCCTCGCCGTCGAGGAGCCGATGGAAATTCGATTGGAGACGGGAGGGAAGGGCCACCGAACGATGACCTCGGTCTCCGTCACGATGCGTACGCCGGGGAACGATTTCGAACTCGCCGCGGGCTTCCTGCTGACGGAAGGAATCGTGGCTCGAAAGAGAGACCTCGTGCGAATCGAATATTGCACCGACCCGGGGATCGCCCAGGAATACAACATCGT
>VBLR01000070.1 GCA_005878665.1 Methanobacteriota archaeon
CCTCGCTCACGTTGAACACGGCGATCAGGATGCCGGAGCCGACGAGGATCACGCCCACCATGACGAAGGCGACCGACACGTTGTCCGTGGCCTGGTTGAGTAAGGTGAAAGGCAGCAGGATCCATGCGAGGTTGAAGGCCGCCGCCAGGGTCATCGCAGCCCGGGCCCATCCCCGGGAGGCCGCGGCGACGCCGAGTCCGAGGGCCAAGACCGGCGGCCCCGGAATCTTCCCCATGCCCGTGTCGACCGCAAAGCCCCACGTCGTCAGCGCGATTCCGCCGAGGGTCACGAGGGTCCCTGCGATGAGCACATCGCGAGACCGCTCCCGTGTCCCCGGCTCGGGCAGGTCCCGGATCGCGCGCACGATGTTCAAGCGGCTCACCCGCCACGACGCCAGGAGGATCGTGATCCAGGTGAGCGCAGTCCCCGCGACGAAAGCAGCGATCACAGAGGAGGGATCGAAGTGGAACGTCACGACGACGTCCCCGTGGGGGACGAGTTTGTCGAAGAAGTACACCATGACGTACCCGAGGCCGAGACCCGCGAGGGCCCCGAGCGCCGCCGCGACGACGGCGTAGAACGTCCCCTCGAGGGCGAACGTCGTCAAGAGGTCCGCCCGAAGGAAGCCGACCGCGCGCGCGACGCCGAGCTCCGGCTTCCGCTCCTCCGCGAGCATCACGAAGATGTTCACGATGAGGAGGATGCCCGCGAGGATGCCGAACGCTCCCATGACGAGGAACAGCTGGGTCGCGTCGCGTCCGACCTGCATGGCCTGGGCGATCTCGTTCGCTTTGACGGATTGGACGCGGAGGGCGAGGTGGCGGGTCGCGATGCTGAGCCGCAGATCTTGCGTCACGCGGTCGGAATACGCGATGCCGTCCGCGACGCCTCCGAGATTCGAGACGCGGATCAGGTTGATCGCGCCGCTCTCGTTGAAGGCGGTCTGCGCGTGGCCCAAGTCCATGAACAGGATTGGGCTCCCTTCGTACGCGGCCTTGCCCGTGTCCCGGACAATCGACGCCACAGCCGCGTGGACGATCGTCTGGTTCGTGGTGCCGTAGAACAGGGTGAGATCCTGGCCCGTCGTCGCGTTCAGGTCCGCCGCTGCGCGTTCGTTCGCGTACACCTCCGTCGGCGTGAGGTCGTCCGTGTCGACGGTCCGCCCGTCGAGGGTCGTCAGCGATCCGAAGCCGCCCTCGAGGGTCGCGCCGAGGCCCATCACCGTGATCTGTTGGTTCCCCTTGTTGCCGGCGACGTTCCGGACCGGCATGACCTTCAGGAGGGCGGGCGCGATCCCGTCGATCGGGCTGTTCGATGCCGCCAGGTCCGTTGCGATCTGAGTGAAGTTCGACTCAGAGAAGGAAAAGAGCTGGCCGTTGAACGTGTTCGAGACGAGCTCGTCGATCGCATCGAGGCGCGCATAGACGTCCTCCAGGAAGATATAGCTCAGGGTGTCGCCGACGACGAGGCTCGAGGAGATGATCGCCGTGCCGACGAGCAGCCCCGCGACGACGATCAGGACGCGCGATTTCCGGCGTCCGATGTTCCGCGCCGCCAAGCGGGCGAGGAGAGGCCGGAACGCGACGACCGCCGCGACGAGGACGACCCCGATGACGATCGCCCACATGGAGGCCTCGGGGAGGGCCATCCTACCCGCCCCGCGTCTCCTCGACGATCTCGCCGTTCCGCATGCGCAGGATCCGGTGGGCCCGCGAGCTGACGACAGCGTCGTGCGTCACGAGGACGAGCGTCTGTTCCTGTTCGCGGTTCAACTGAACGAGGAGGTCCATGATCTGCGCGGATGTCTCCGAGTCCAGGTTGCCGGTCGGCTCGTCCGCCCACACGATCGCGGGGTCGTTCACGAGGGCGCGGGCGATCGCGACGCGCTGTTGCTGTCCCGCGCTCAGTTGCGCCGGCTTGTGGTCCGCCCATCCGTCGAGTTCGACGGCCGTCATCAGGGCGAGCGCCTTCCGGCGGGCTTCCTTCGCCGGGGCCTTCGCGACGAGCAACGGCAGCTCGACGTTCTCCACGGCGGTCAGAACGGGTAGGAGGTTGTACGTCTGGAACACGAATCCCATGCGGCGCGACCGGTAGCGGCTCTTCGCGTTGTCGTCCATCGAGGCGAGCGAGACGCCTTCGATGAGGACATCTCCAGAGGTCAGATCGTCGAGGCCAGAGAAGCAATTCAACAGCGTCGTCTTGCCGCACCCAGACGGTCCCATGATCGCAACCATCTCGCCGCGAGGGATCGCGAGGTTCACTCCGCGGAGCGCGTGGACCTTGACGACCCCGGAGTTGTACACTTTGTGCGCGTCCACTCCCCGGATGATCGGCTCGGCCGCCATGCGCGCCGTTTCGATGAGCCGCGGCTTATTTAGGGTTTCGTTAGGACTGTTCTACTCGCACCGCGCGATGAACAGATTCAGCGACCATGTGTCCTCGATGCCGGCCGACATCGTCAGCGGCTCGAGGCGAGCTGCGAGGTCCGCGTCGAATGCCTTGCGGCTCTCGGTCGACATCTCGCGCAGCTCCCGCTCATACCATCCGTACGATGCGCCGAACGCAACCAGTTCTGCCGGATCCCCGAACCGGACCGGGAATGTCTTCGTCGTCGCATCCCGTCGCTCGAAGCCCGCGACCCCGAGGGCCTTGAGGACGGCCGGCGGATTTCCCAGGGCCATCGCCTCCGGATCCGTGCGGACGAGCCGCACCGCCTCGCGCACGTGGGCGAGATCCTTCGACGGGGTGCGCGTCCCGTGCTTCTCCAGGAGAGCCCGCAACGCGGCGAACGACGGGCTCGGGTCGGTCGGCCACTCGCTGAAGACGAACCGCCCGGAAGGCTTCAGGACGCGATGGACCTCCTGGAACACGCGGTCGTAACCGAGGGCCGGGATCCCGAGGTTGCTGGCGGCGGCGTCGAAGAGTTTCCCATGGTATACGATGTTCCGCGAGTCGAGCATCTCGAATCGGATGTTCCGGATGCCCGCGTTGCCCGCCCGGTACGATGCGACCGAGATCGCTCCGTCCGCGAGGTCGATGGCGACGACGCCTTGCGGCAGGACCCGGGGGGCGATGAGGCATGCCAGGAGCCCGGTCCCCGTCCCCACGTCGAGGAACAGCTCATTTGGTTTCGGGTCCGCGAGGCGGACGACCTCCTGGGCGATCGGTTCGAATCGCGGTGTCACGTTCCGGTCGTACGCCTCCGCCATGCGGCTGTACTCGTCGACCCACACGAGGGTCGCCTCGTTCGCGTTCACGGACCCGCCGCCAAGAGGCCTCGCGCGATAAAGGCTTCGCGCCGCAAGGGTTTATGATGGCGTCGAAGGTTGCGCTCCCCGTGGGCGAGCTGGTCCCGCGGTTCAAGGAGGAGCAGGTCTTCATCATCGAGGCGTTCCTCATCCACTGTCTCCGCGAGAGCGGTCGGAAGGGCGTGGTCCTCGGGCTCAGCGGCGGCGTCGACTCGGCCCTCGTTGCCAAGTTGTGTGCGGATGCCCTTGGGCCGCAGCGAGTCCTCGCCGTCGCGATGCCGGACGGGCGAGGCGGGAAGGACCTCAAGGACGCGAAGAAGTTCGCGAAGTTGCTCGGAATCGACCTCCGGATCATCGGGATTTCGCCGATCGTCACCTCCGTGGAGAAACGGCTCCTGGCATTCCAAGCGGACCAAGTCGCCCGCGGGAACCTTCGGGCCCGCGCGCGGATGATCGTCCTGTACTTCATCGCGAACACGGAGGGACGCATCGTCATGGGCACGGGGAACAAGAGTGAGCTCCTCACCGGATACTTCACGCTCCACGGGGACGGCGCCGCGGACTTCCTCCCAATCGGGGATCTGTACAAGACGCAGGTCCGAGAAATGGCACGCTACCTGGCCCTCCTGCCGGAGATCGTCGAGAAGGTGCCGACCGCGGGGCTGTGGCCCGGTCAGACCGACGAAGGGGAACTCGGGATCTCGTACGACGAACTGGATCGCATCCTCCTCGGGATTGAGCTTCAACTGGACCCGGAGGCGATTGCGCAAAAGGGAGGCGTCCCGCTCGACCATGTGACCTACGTCCAGAAGCTCGTCGCTTCGAGCATCCACAAGCGGAAGATGCCTCTAATCCCGAAAGTCGGCGCGCGCACGATCGGACTGGACTGGCGGGCATAGACGCCGTCGCTCCTCGAACGCTGCGAGGAATCCGTCTCGATCCGTCACGTCGAACACGATCTCCGCGGCGGACAAGCCGAACGCCTGCCAGAATCGCCGCGGGCGCCGCAGTCGCACCCGCACCAGGTTCGTGCGCCCTCCCGTGACGAACAAGACGGGCTGGCCGAACGGCCGGCTGATTCCCAGCGGCGTGCGGAACGTATGGGCGTCGTCCGCCGCAACCAGCTCCTCGATGCCGGAGAACGGGAGTACGGCCCGGAAGTACCAGCCTTGACGAAGGATGACGCGGGACCGCGTGATCCAATGCTGCGTGAGCAGCGGAGAGACCGCGAACAGGACGGGCTGGCCGAACGGCCGGCTGATTCCCAGCGGCGTGCGGAACGTATGGGCGTCGTCCGCCGCAACCAGCTCCTCGATGCCGGAGAACGGGAGTACGGCCCGGAAGTACCAGCCTTGACGAAGGATGACGCGGGACCGCGTGATCCAATGCTGCGTGAGCAGCGGAGAGACCGCGAACAGGACGAGGTACGCCGCCAGGAGGGCGACCAGCCCGATGACCGCCGAGGCTGGACTCGACGTGAACACGATCAAGATCGCGGCCAGGATGGCGAGGCTTGCGAACACGAAGATGCGGCTCGTGACGAGGGTCCGACCGTATGCGAACGTGAGTCGCTTCTCCATGGTCCCGGACTCCTGTTGCTTCGGATAAGCGTAGTGCTCACGGCGGTGACGCGCATTAATGAACTTGATGACCATTCCGCCGTTGAGCGGCGCGGATCCTTCGTCGGATTCCGTCGTGACTTCGTCTGCGGCGGCCGAGTCATGGGGTGTTGCTCGGAGCGTGAAGTTTCAACCCGGTCTCGAACGGTCCTATCATAGACGGATGAGAATAAAAATCGGGCCATCGGCACGCATCGATGGACGCGTCCAAAACTCGCAAACCTTTTTGTGGTGTTCCCCTGATACCGGCCCTCTCGCGCGCGATTTTCTCCAGGAGGAGACACGCGCGAGGCGAACCTTCTCGCTTTCAGGGGGAGCGGGGATAACATGGAAGAAAGCATCTTCCAACCGTACCTTAGCACGCGGACGATATTCAAGATGGACCGGGAAATCCTGCGTCCGTCATACCTGCCAGACCGCCTGCCGCATCGAGAGAGCCACATCGGACAGCTCGCGCAGATCCTGGTGACCGCGCTGAAGGGCGAGCGTCCGAGCAACGTGCTCATCTTCGGAAAGACCGGCACGGGGAAGACGGCCGTCGTCAAGTACATCGAGAACGAGTTCCGCAAAGCCGACGGCGCGCGGATGGTCCAGTACCTCTACCTGAACTGCGAGATCGTCGACACCCCGTACGGCGTCCTCCAGTCGATCGGGAACAAGTTCATCGAGAACTTCCATCAGCGGATCCCCTTCACTGGGCTGTCGACGGACCGCGTGTACAGCCTTCTCTTGGAGAAACTCGACGAGGAGAAGCGCGTGGTGATCGTCGCCTTGGACGAGATCGACAAGCTTGTTCAGAAGAACGGCGACGACATCCTGTACCAGCTCCTGAAGATCAACGACGACCTGTCGAAAGCCCGCGTCTCCCTGATCGGCATCTCGAACGAACTGACGTTCACGGAGTACCTCGAT
>VBLR01000015.1 GCA_005878665.1 Methanobacteriota archaeon
ACCGCCACGAAGATCAGCAGAGCGCCCGGCGTCAGCGTGCCGGTGACGATCGCGAGCCACTCGTGGAATTGGACCCGGATCTCCGTCGCCAAGAAGACGCCGGTACCGCTCCATCGGAGTCCGAACGCCATGTGCTCACTCCGCATCAATCGAGCGACCGACGATCGTGAGGAACGCCTCCTCGAGGCTCACCGGCCCCACGGTGGCGGACAGGTGCTCCCGCAGCGCCACATCCATGATTTCGTGGACCCGCCCGGGTTCCGTGATCACGTGCAACGAATTCCCTTCCGCGACGCTCTGGCCGAACGAAGCGAACCGCTCCCGATGGTTCCCGCCGTTCTCGATCGAGACCCGCAACGTGCCGCCAATCTGCCGTTTCGCTCCTTCCGCGGTCCCTTCGAAGAGGATGCGGCCTTCCTCGACGATGAACAACCGCTCCGAGAGCGCCTCGGCCTCGTCGAGGTAGTGCGTCGTCAACAGGACCGTGCAGCCCTTCCGCGTCAGGTCCCGCAAGACATCCCACACGGCGCGGCGCGCGAACGGGTCGAGCCCGATCGTCGGCTCGTCCAAGAAGAGAAGCGGTGCCTCCGTCGCCAAGACCGTGGCCACCATCGCCCGCTGCTTCTGCCCGCCGGACAGGGTCACGGACAAGCGATCCGCGACGTCCTCGAGTCCCATTTTCTCCAACGCGGTTTCGGTTCGCGCCTTCGCATCTTCGCGCGGGAGGCCGCGCGCTCGGAGATAGCAGTACACCTGCTCCCGCGGCGTCAGGTGGAAGAACGGCTTCCCCTCCTGGGGCACGACGGCGATCAGCGGCCGGACGGATTCCGGCGTGGTC
>VBLR01000016.1 GCA_005878665.1 Methanobacteriota archaeon
TCGTGGCCGAACACCTCGATCTGTCCCGACGTCGGGATGAGGAGGGTCGAGGCGATCCGAAGGAACGTCGTCTTCCCGGCGCCATTGCGGCCCAGGAGGGCGATTCGTTCGCCCCGTCGAAGAGCGAGGGATACGCCTCTTAACGCCTCGACGTCGGGCGAGCCCCGACCGTGGTACACCTTCCGCACGTCGACCGCGCGGAGCGCGTCCGAGGACACGGGCCGGAGCAAGCGGACGCCGGGTATAAAACTAGATTCCGCTCAGTTCGATTCCTCGAAGCCGGGATGCTCGCCCTTCTCGAACGTCGCGAACGCGGCTTGCCGCTTGGCCTCCTTCTCCGATTCGCTCATCTTCACGACCATCGCAACCGACCAGATGTGGCCGAAGGGATCCTGCAGTTTTCCGTACCGCTCGCCCCAGAATTGGTTCTCGAGGGGCATCGAGGCCGTCGCGCCCGCGGCGATCGCCTGATTCCAGAGCTTGTCGACGTCCTTCGAGTACACGTGCAAGTTGAAGGTCGTCCCGCCCGCCGAGGCGGGCGACTTCGTGTCGCCGCCCGGGAACTCGTCCGACATCATGACGAGCGAGTCGCCGATCTGAATCATCGCATGCATCAGCGTGCCGTCCGGCATTCCTTGGCGGGTGATTTCCTTCGCGCCGAACGCCTTCTTGTAGAACTCAATCGCTTTTGCGGCTCCGTTGATCACGAGGTACGGCGTGACGGTTCGCATCCCGCGTGGGATCGGTGCGGTCCGAGCCGCGCTCGTTCGCTTTCTCGCGGACGCCTTCTTGCTCTTCGCTGCTCTCTTCGATTTGCGCGCCATGGGGAATCCCCCGCGGTGGTATCCGTCATGCTCGGATAAGTCTAGTGTCCGAACGTCGAGCGGTCTCAGTCTTGCAACCACATCCCCATGAGGATCTCGTCGACGTATGCGCCGCGGATGAGCACATGGCGCCGGCTGGTGCCCTCGGTCTCGAAGCCGAGGGATTCGTACAGCCGGCGCGCTCTCTCGTTCGTGCCGAAGACGGCCAGTTCAGCCTTCTTGAAGCCTCGGGCCCGCATCCACTCGAGGATTCGTTCCATCAGGATGCGCCCCAAGCCGACCCCGCGCCATCCGTCCCGGATCGCGATTCCGATTCCACCCACGTGACGGGTCTTCGCGTACGTCCCTGCGTGGCAGTCCGCCGAGCCGATCGCTTCCCCGCCCGCATCGGCGACGAGCAGGACCGCCCGGACGCCGTCGAACGTGCCGAGCCACCGGCGTTCTTCATCGAGGTTCGGAGAAACCTGATCGAGCAGGATGTAGACCTCCTCTCGCCCGATGAGGTTCACGTTCCGCAGGAGGGACTCCGCGTCGCGGAGGCGCGATGGGCGGATGACCACCCGCCTCCCATCCTTGAGCGTGACTTCTTGGGCCCGCATCGGGTCGGCCATGGCCGTCACAGCGGGAACTTGTCGAGCACTTCAGGCCGTCGACGCTCGCCGCTCGCGAGGAACGCGTCCATCTGCTCTTTCAGTTGGGGCGTCAGCTCCGCGTAGACGTCGGTGAAGAGGGTCTCGATGGGAGGCGGCGGGCCCCGCTCGACCTCCTTGATCGTCGCCTGGAGCAGATCTTCGAACTCGGCCCGGAGCTGGTCCTCGGATTCCTTGGACCACAGCCCCTTCAGCTCGAGGTACTTCCGCATCCGCTCGATTGGATCGCGCTTCGCCCACGACTCGACCTCGTCCTTCGACCGGTACCGCGTCGGGTCGTCGCTCGAGGAGTGCGGGCCCATGCGGTAGGTGACCGCCTCAATCATCGTGGGGCCGCCGCCGCTCCGCGCCTTGTCCGCCGCCGCCCGCGTGACGGTGTAGACCGCGAGGAGATCGTTCCCGTCTACGCGGACGCCGTCGAAGCCGTACGCCAGGGCCTTCTGAGCGAGGGTCTTTGAGGCGGTCTGGCGGGTGACCGGAACCGAGATCGCCCACTGGTTGTTCTTGCAGAAGAAGATCGTCGGTGTCTTGAAGACGCCCGCGAAGTTCATCGCGGCATGGAAGTCGCCCTCGCTCGTCGCGCCGTCCCCGAAGTACGTCAGCGTGACAATGTCGTCCTTCCGGATCTTCGCCGCCCACGCCGCTCCGACCGCCTGCGGGATCTGCGTTCCGACGGGACTCGAGACCGGCACGTAGTTGATGTCGCGTGCGCCGTAATGGTTCGGCATCTGCCGACCCTGCTGCGGGTCCTTCGCGTTCCCGTAGGCTTGGGCGATGAGCGTCTCGACGGAGTACCCGCGCCAGAGAGCGGCCCCCGGCTCCCGATACGCGGGGAACACCCAGTCCCTCTTCTCGAGGGCCATCGCGCTGCCGACTTGGCACGCCTCCTCCCCCGTGCTGGGCACGTAGAACCCGATCCGGCCCTGGCGTTGAAGGGAGAGCATCCGGTTGTCGAGCGCGCGAACGAGCACGAGGTGGCGGTACGCCCGCTTCAACAGATCGGGTGCGACCTTGGGCTCGAGCTTCGAATCGTACGTGCCATCGGCGTCGATGATCCGGAGAAGTCCCTCTTCTGCCGTCCGCTCACCCCGCCGGAACCCGCTTGCGTTCCCGAATGACCTTCTCCAAGAAGAATTCACCGGCGCGGTAGGACGACCGCACGAGCGGTCCCGCGGCGACGTAGGCGAAACCCATCGATTCGCCGGCGACGCGAAGTTCCTCGAACGCCTCCGGGGGAACGTACTCTTGGACGGCCAGGTGCCAACTGCTCGGGCGCAGGTACTGGCCCACCGTCACGATGTCGACCTCGTTGGCGCGGAGGTCCCGCATCGTCGCGAGGACTTCCTCTCTCGTCTCGCCCAGCCCGAGCATGATCGAGGACTTCGAGAAGAGATCGGACCGCATTCCTTTCGCGGCTCGGAGGACCTTCAAACTCTGCGCGTAGTTCGCACGGCGATCCCGGACCGCTCCTTGCAAGCGCTCGACCGTCTCGATGTTGTGATCGAGGACGTCGACGCCGGAATCCACGACCGTGCGCACCGCGTCGAGGTCTCCCTGGAAATCCGGGATCAGCGCCTCGACGAGCATGTCCGGGCGCCGGGTCTTGATCTCCCGGATCGTCTTCGCGAAGTGCCCCGCGCCGCCGTCCGAGAGGTCATCTCGGTCCACGGACGTCAGGACGACATAGGAGAGGTCCATCTCGGCCAGGGCGATCGCGACCTTCTTCGGCTCATCGAGGTCGAGCACGCCGTGCGGGTTCCCGGACGTCACGGCGCAGAAGCGGCAGCCGCGGGAGCAGGTATCGCCCATCAGCATGATCGTCGCGGTCCCGCCGCCCCAGCACTCCCAGACGTTCGGGCAATGGGCCTCCTCGCACACGGTATGCAGGTCCAAGGACCGGAAGAGCGACTTCAGATGGGCGTAGTTCTCGCCGGACGGCGGGCGGACCCGGAGCCACTCGGGCTTACGTTCCGCGAGCATGTGCCGTTGCTAAGGGCGACCTCGTTTAAGAGCCTAACCCACATCAGCGCGCGATGGAGCGGATCAGCCAAAACGAAACTCGACACCGTACGAACCGCGAGGGTAGCTCCAGTGGATCGCGTCTTTCCCGATGTGCTTGCACACGATGGCGCATGCCCCGAGCTCGATGCACCCTTCCGTGTTGTAGACGAGTTCCCCCTTTTCCAGGCGGTAGACCTTGGACGGACAGACGTACAGACAGGGCTTCGTGTCGCACGTCCGGCAGACGTCCGTGTCCACCGTGATGAACGGTTCCTCGTCGAACTCGAACTTGTCCAAGCCGACCCGCTCGTCGACGGTCAGCGGCTTCGACGCTTCGTGCTTGGGCGGTTCGGGCATCGCTTGCGGTCGAGAACCGGGGGCCGATAATAAACCGTTCGTGACTCACTCCTGCCTCGCTCGTTATCAGGGGAGGCACTCAGGTGGAAACTTTCTATAGGAATTCTCTCTCATCCGTGGCCGCCCGCCGGCTCGTTCGCCGGAGGACGCAGGGATAGCTTCCATGCCCGCCCGCGATCGGAAAGCATCCACGATCCGTCCGCAGATGGACCTGGCGGGAATGGGTCCGGAAGAGGCCCGTGAACTCCTCTTGGCAGCGCTCACTCCCGATCCGAAGTCCGGGATCCTGCGTCTCTCGGACCAGCCGTGTCTCATCGTCCGCCCCGAGGTCATCGTGAGCATCCAGAAACAACTCGAACAGACGGTCGGCGGATCCGCGAAAGGGATCCTGTATCTGGCCGGCGAACGGAGCTCGGATGCAGGTCTGAAATTCCTCAGCGCGCTGACGAGCGGTGTGTCCCTACCGCTGACATTGGCCGGGGCGAAGCAGATCATCGATGCGTCCGCCCTCACGGGATGGGGTCGCACCGAGATTGTCCACTTCGACCCGGAGCGAGGTCGATTCACGGTCGCGAGACACAACAGCCCAATCGCGAAAGCGTATGGGCCCTCGAAGAAACCGGTGTGCCACTTCCTCGCCGGCTGGATGGCCGGAATCGGCCGTCTCCTCGTCGCAAAGGAGCTCCTGTGCGAGGAGACCTCTTGCATGGCGCAAGGCCAAGATCGGTGCGAGTTCGAGCTGCAGCCGATGCCGATGGCATGAGCCGGCGCAAGCCTTGCGCTATCGCCCGGCACCCCGTGGCAAAGCCCGACTTTGCGGCTGTCAAAACGGGGGCGTAAGATATTTCGGCACGCATGTCGATCTTGCGTGGGCCATGGCGCGCATACACGACGGCGTCGTCGAAATTGTGTCCTATTTTCTCGCGCCCTACGTCGCCGCCACCGTCATTTTCTCGGTTCTCGTTTGGGCGAAGGACCCACCGAGGTTCGGCCAAACGTGGACGATTGGCGTAATCGCGGGTGCCGTCATTGGAACATTCGCCTTCGTGGGTTACGTCGCACACCGACGGCGGATTCGCACAGGGCCTTGGCGCGATTTCCTCTGAGACTGGCTGTGCGACAAAGTTTTGAACGATTGTGTTCGCGTGAAACTTCGAGGTCAAAGGGAGTGGGTCGCGTCGAGGCAGGCATGAAGGACCGGCAATGAGGTACGACCTCAGCACTCAGAAGTCATTGCCGTAGGTCAGCCGGCGGAAAGCCTTTTACCCGTCCCGCTTTTCCGCAGTGGGACCGGGAGAGCGTGGAGCGTTTTGATGCCATTGTGGTGGGGGCCGGGCCTGCGGGCTCCGCCGCCGCGCTGACCCTCGCCCGCAAAGGTTTCTCGACCCTCCTGGTGGAGCGCGGACGGGCTCCCGGTGTAAAGGGGATGTTCGGTGGCCGCGTCTACGCGTGGCCCCTCGCCGATCTCCTGCCGGACTGGGCGAAGGACTGCCCGGTCGAGCGATCCGTCGTCCGAGAGAACCTCGCCTTCTTGACCGAGAACGCCTCGCTCACGGTCTCGTTGGATTCGCCGAAACTCGCCCAAGGCCGCGGGACGAGCTTCACCGCGTTGCGCGCGAAGTTCGATGCGTGGCTGGCGAAGAAGGCGCAAGACGCCGGGGCGATGCTTGTCACCGGAATCCGCGTGGACGACCTCTGGCGGGAGGGCGGTCGGGTGAAGGGCGTTAGCGTCGCGCCGAACGACCATGTGGCAGCCGAACTCGTCGTCATCGCGGAGGGTGCTGCGCCAACCCTGATGCGAAAGGCCGGCCTGCGAGCGGATCTGGAGCCGCGCGAAGTGTCCGTCGGAATCAAGGAGACCGTCGAACTTCCGCCCGAGGCGATCCAAGACCGATTCGGCCTCGGCGAGAAGGAAGGCGCCGCCTTCGTGTACGCCGGGTACGCGTCCATGGGCCTGCGCGGCGGCGGTTTTCTCTACACGAACAAGGCATCCGTCTCCCTCGGACTCGTCGTCTCGTCCGAAGACTTGTCTCGGAAGAAAATCGAGGTCCAAGATCTTCAGACGAAATTCCGGATGCATCCTGCGGTCCAGCGACTCCTCCGGGGCGGGAAGGTGGTCGAATACAGCGCGCATCTCGTACCCGAGCTCGGGGCCGGGATGATGCCTCAGCTGTCGACCGACGGGGTTCTCGTGGCGGGGGACGCCGCGGGCTTCCTCATCAACAACGGCTACACGTTCCGCGGGGTGGACCTCGCGATGGCGTCCGGGATTGCCGCGGGCGAGGCGGCGGAAGCCGCCCGTGCCTCCGGAGGCATGACGAAGGCGAATCTCGCGGTGTACGAGAAGTTCCTGCGTGCCCGAAACGTCCTCACGGACCTCGAGCGGTTCCGGCGAGCGCCGCTATACATGAAGAACGAACGGCTCTTCGACGTCTACCCGCGCATGCTCATGGAAATCGCCGAGCGCATGTACACCGTCGACGGGAGCGGCAAGGAGCGCCTCTTCGATGTCGTCCTCGACGAGGCATCCGCCGCGAAAGTGCCGAAGCTCAAGATGCTTCTCGACCTGTTGCAAGGAGCCCGATCGATGTGACGGCCCGCGAATCCCCAGCGCGACCAATGCGCGTGATCGTGTGCATCAAGCAGGTCCCGCGGGCGCAAGAGCTCCAGGTCGATCCCGTGACGCAGACGCTCAAACGGGTCGGCGTCCCGAGTGAGATCAACCCGCCCGACGCGAACGCGCTCGAGATGGCGTTACGGCTCAAGGACCATCTTGCGGCGGAGGTCATCGTCCTCTCGATGGGGCCCACGTCGTTCGACGAAAGCCTGGAACGCGCGGTCGCCATGGGCGCGGATCGGTCCATCCTTTTGACCGACCGAATCCTGGGCGGCTCGGACACGGTGCCGACGGCGTACGCGTTGAGCGAGACGATCCAGAAAATCGGCGGGTACGATCTCCTCCTCTGCGGCGAGGAGACGACCGACGCGTCCACGGGCCATGTCGGTCCCGGGATCGCGGGTCACCTGGACCTCCCGCAGATCACCTACACGTCGGAGATTCGGATCGAGGACGGCAAGGTCCGAGCCCGAAGGACCGCGGAGGATGGCACGGAGTGGTGGGAGACGACGATGCCTTGCCTGTGCACCGTCAACTTCGGCTGCAACAAACCGAGGGAGCCCACGCTCACGGGGAAGATTCGCGTGGAACGGGGAGGCGTGGTCACCCACTGGTCGTGTGCGGACGTGGGAATCGACCCGAAGAAAGTCGGGCTGTTCAACTCGCCGACGATCGTCGCGAAGGTCGACACGGTGAGGCTGCCCGCGCGGGCGGGACGGATTTTCTCCGGAGAGCCGGAGGAGACCGTCCGAAAGCTCCTCGATGCGTTGATCGCGGACCGGGTGATCGTGCCGTGACGGACGGCCACGTCCTCGAGGACAAATCCCATTTCCGCGGGGTGTGGGTGTTCCTCGAGCACCGGAAGCAGGGACTCCGGGATGTGAGCGTGCAGCTGATCGGCGAAGGCCGTCGATTGGCGGATCTGCGGGGCGCGCCCCTGACCGGGGTTCTGCTGGGAGACGGCGTCGACGAGCTCGCGAAGTACGCAATCGGCTACGGCCTGGACCGCGTCCTCGTCGTCAACGATCCAATCCTCGAGATTTACCGTTCGCGGCCGTACGCCCAGGTCATGGCGCAGCTGATCCGGCGCCACAAGCCGGAGATCGTCCTGTACGGCGCCTCGAAAAACGGCCGGGACCTCGGGGGCCGACTTCATGCGATTCTCGAGACCGGCTTGGCGGCCGACTGCGTCAAATTCGACATCGACGCGGAAGGCAACCTCGACATGATCCGGCCCAGCTTCGGCGGGAAGAGCCTGGCGCACATCCTGTGCAAGAAGCATCGGCCGCAGATGGCATCGGTGCGCAGAAACGTCTTCGTCGCGCCCCCTCACGACCCGACGCGGACCGGCGAGGTCGTCCCGGAGAAGGTCGAGCTCGGTCCATCGGATGTCGACGCGACGCTCGTCGATTTCCAGGAGTTCACAAAAGAGGGCGGCCTCCGTCCGGAGGAAGCCGCGGTCGTCGTGAGCGGCGGCTACGGCCTCGGGGACCCGAAGCCCTTTGGGATGCTCCAGGACCTGGCGGACCTTCTCGGCGGAGCCGTCGCGGCCTCGCGCAAGGCGGTCGACAGCGGCTGGGTCCCGAAGATGCTCCAGGTCGGCCAGACGGGGATGACGGTGCGGCCGGACCTCTATGTGGCCGTCGGCATTAGTGGCGCGGTGCAGCATCTCGCGGGGATGCAGGAGTCGAAGAAGATCGTCGTGGTCAACCTCGATCCGAAGGCGCCGCTGTTTGAGATTGCGGACTACGGGATCGTCGGCGACCTTTTCGAGGTCGTGCCGGAGATGGTCCGCCAGCTGAAGGCGCTCAAGGCCGCCGCGGCCGACGGCCGGACGACGGTTCCGGCAACAGTTCAATGAGGTTCACCCGGCGAAACGTCACGCCGAAGACGGCCTGGAAGTGGACGATGACGGAGGCCTTCACGTCCTCCAGGTCGACCGGGTGCCCGAGGCACTTCTCCATGGACGTCATGATCCCGCCGTCGTGGCCGCACGGCCGGATCTTGAGGAACTCCCGCAGGTCCGTCGTCACATTGTGCGCGAAGCCATGGAACGTCACGTTCCGATGGACCGCGAGGCCGATCGACGCGATTTTCTTGCCGCCGACCCAGACCCCGCGCTCGGGTCCCTCCCGGGTCGCGTCGATGCCGAAATCCGCGCAGGTGCGGAGGAGGACCTCTTCGAGGTCCGTCACGAGCCGTTTCACCTCGAGTCGGTCGGGGAGCTTCAGGATCGGATAGCCGACGAGCTGACCGGGTCCGTGATACGTCGCCTCCCCGCCCCGTTCGACCTCGAAGATCTCCAGCCGAGGATCCAAGACGTCCTCGCGCTTCCCCCGTCGGCCGAGGGTCGCGACCCGATCGTGCTCGACGAGGATGAGGCCATCTGGGATCTTGTCCTCCGCCCGTCGATTGACGAGGGCCTTCTGGAGCTCCCACACCTCCCGATACGGCTTGCGCCCCAAGTCCAGGAGCCATGCGTCTCGGACGATGAGAATCGGCGTTGACTCGCCTTCCGTCGTCGTGAGCATGGGATCAGCGGTTCAGCACGTGGATCGCCTGGCCGAGCGCCGCCTCCGCGCTCTCCATGATTCCCTCGGGCAGGGTGGGATGTGGATGGACGGTCAGCGCGATGTCGGCGAGCGTCGCGCCCATTTCGATCGCCAGGGTGAGCTCGCTGATCAGGTCGCTCGCGTCCGGACCGACGATCGTCGCGCCCAGGAGGACCTTCGTGTCCGCATCGGCGATGAGTTTCACGAAACCCTCGGACTCGCCGGTGGTCAGCGCGCGGCCGATCGCCGCGAATGGTACCTTCCCGACCCGGGTGCGGCGGCCCTGAGCAGTCGCCTCCGGCTCTTGCAGCCCGACCGTGGCGATCTCCGGATCCGTGAAGATTGCGGCGGGCATCGCGTGGACGTCCAGCTCGACCGGATGGCCCGCGATCACCTCGGCGGCGGTGAGCCCCTCCTTCGTCGCCTTGTGCGCGAGGAAGGGCGGGCCAATCACGTCCCCGATGGCGAAGACGTGCGGATTCGACGTGCGGAGCTGGCGATCCACCTTGATGTAGCCGCGCGGGCCGAACTCGACGCCGGCGATTTCCGCGTGGAGATCATCCGTGTTCGGCCGTCGGCCTATGGTGACGAGGAGGGTGTCGGCCCGGCGCGCGATCAGTCCCTCCGGGGTCACGATGTCCACGACGGTCTGGCCCTTGTCTTCTCGCCAGCCCCGCGCCTGGGACTTCACGTGGACCTCCACGCCGAGCTTCTGCAGGTTCCGCGCGACGACGCGGACCGCCTCCGGGTCGGTCCCGGGGAGGAGCTGCTCCATGATCTCGATCACGACGACGCGGCTGCCGAGCTTCGCGTAGAACATCCCGATCTCCAGGCCGGAGACCCCTCCCCCGATGATCGCAAAGTTCTGGGGGATGCGCGGGAGTTCGAGGGCCTCTTTCGTGCTGATGACTCTTTTCCCATCGAAGCGAAACGTGGGCAGGTCGGAAGGCCGCCCGCCGGTCGCGATGATCGCGTCGGTGAAGGTCACCCAGTCCGAGCCGTCCGCCTTCCGGACCTCGAGGTCGTTCGGTCCCATGAACGAGGCGTGGCCGGAGAGGACGTCGACGCCGTTCCCTTTGCACAACTGGCCGATTCCGGTCACGAGGCGCTGGACGACGGACGTCTTCCATTGCTGGAGCCGGGCCAGGTCGACTTTCACCGGTCCGGTCTCGACGCCTCGTTCGCCGGCACGTTCGATCGCTCGGACCAGGTTCCCGGTGTGGATGAGCGCCTTGCTCGGGATGCATCCGTAATTGAGGCATTCGCCGCCGAGCCGATCTCGCTCCACGAGGAGGACGCGCTTCCCGAGTTGGGCCGCGCGGATGGCGGCCGGATAACCGCCCGGCCCCGCGCCGATGACGACGACATCCGCGTGTCGATCCACAATCCGACCGAACGTCTCCGCTCTCTTAATCCCTTTGCGGACAGACGGATCGCGG
>VBLR01000017.1 GCA_005878665.1 Methanobacteriota archaeon
GATCGGGATCCTCGCGCGAGTCAGCCAAGCCGTCGCCCGCGCGTTCCGCCGTTCGCTGCCGCGCACGAACACCGCAAAATCCCGCGACGGGATGAGGTGGAGCGCCCCTCGAATGCACCACGACTTCACGAGAGTTCGGTCTTGCCACAGAGCCTTCTCGACATCGTCCACGGAAAGGCCCCGGGTCCGCGCCCACAACGAAATCTGCGCGGCGGACAGCACCTGGGCCTGTGCGCCCGCCATGTCGCCCGCCACACGGACCAGCTCCGAGGCCCGCGCCGGGTGGACGAGATGGTGACGGGAGAGCCGGAAGGCCGCAACTTGATCCGGGGTGACCTGGAGCATGTCGGTCGAAGCCTCTCCCTTCTTTATCGTCGCCCTTCATCACGAGCGACCCGACATAAGGCTTCGCGATGGGGGTGGCCACACGGGATTCGCGCATATCCTCAGAAACCTTATGCGGGACCGTGGATTCCTCGATTCCCAATTCGCGGTGGGCCGTTCATGGGGAAAATCGAGCGACCGAGCTTGGAGAGCCTGATCATGGACTTCGCGATGTCCCTCACGCGTCGGGCGACCTGCAAGCGTGCCCAATTCTCTTGCGTGGTGACGTCGGAGGACATGACCCAAATTTATGGGTTCGGGTACAACGGAACGGCGAAAGGATTCTCCCACGATGATTGCAAGTTCGACCAGCCTGGAAACTGTCAGTGCGTGCACGCCGAACAAAACGCGTTGATCAAGGTCCGAGTAAATGACCCTCGTAAGGTTGTGTTCGTCACCGGCCAGCCTTGCGTCACGTGCGCGAAGCTCATCATCAATAGCGGCGCATCCAAAGTCTACTATCGAAGTGCGTATCGGAGCGACGAAGGACTCGAGCTGTTCAAGAAAGCAAGCATTGAGATCGAGCGTGTCTAGTCAGGCTACGTCCTTCATTCGGCAACTCTTGGATTCGTCTCGTGGTACAGGACTAGATCCATACACCCAAGATCAGACCCATGATCAGGTACGCGACGAACGTGTGGCCGACGTTGATCCCGACGAGTTTGCCCGGGCGTCCCTCGAAGATCCCGCCGGTCACCGTCGTTGTCATGAGAAAGCCGAACCAAGCGAGGAAACCGACGACCAGCCCGCCCCCGGCCCCGCCCGGGAGGCCCACATTGGCCAACCGTCCGTATTCGAGGAAAATCGCCAGAATCAGCGACGCGATGAAGCTGCCGATGAGCCCGCCGGCGACCCCCTTCGGCGCCTGCTTTCGCATCGCCTCCATGTCCGCCTCGGTCTTGCCCAGGACGGCCATCCACGCCTTCCCGAACACGGGCCGCGAATACCAAATTCCCCCGAGGATAAAGTTCAGAATTGCCGCGACAACGACGGCGATATCGAAGTTGGTGTCGAAGAGCGCCGTACGGACTCCTCCCCCGACCGCGGACCCCTGTGACCGCCCTTATAGTTTTCTTAGCATGCGATTTCAGTCGGGGCCCAGAAACGAACATTCGTCCGATTGCGGGCCCTCTAATCCTACGGCGGACCGGTCGAGTCCGGGACCGTGCGTGGCGAGGACGTGGGTCGCGGAGCAGGAGCCGGAGCAATCGCCTCGGTCGGCGCTTCCGGTTTCGGCGTCCGGAGGAGGTCCCGGATCACGGGCGTGTACGGATCGACGAGGCCGCCCGCAAACCCTTGCTCGCCGAGCCGGAGGACGTCCGACTCCTGCAAGCCCCCGCCGACATAGACGTCGAGGTCGAGCCCTTCGAGGTTCGAGAGGAGCGCCGGGTCCGGTCCGAGTTCGGATCCGAGGCGGCGCAGGTCCATCACGCAGATCGCCGAGAAGCCAATCCCGCGCAACGCCTTCGCGACACCGGGGAGGTCGACTTGGGTCTCGCGGGGCTCGCGCCAGACCACGTGTCCGTCCCAATCGAGGCACGGGAGGACGTCGGATGACAACGTGTACAGGACCGCGAAGGAGTCGATGGAGGCGAGAGTCTTCGAGCCCGCGACCACGCGCTCCACATCGAGCATGTAGCCGTCCATGACCTCTTCCGGCTCGCGGCCTCCGGAGTCGAGCCACACGTCGCAGCGCTTCCCGAGATGCCGCGTGACCTCGAAGTTCGGGTTCGCCCGGTTGATGCCCGCGAGATCGAGCATGTAGATGCGAGACGCGTTGTACCGAGGCCCGCCGATCGCATCCCAATAGTCCTGGAAAGACACGCGGTATCCGGTCGGAGCCAGCCCGCCCGCCTCCCACCGGACCCCCGTGACGACGGCCGTGCGACCGGGGAGAAGATCAAGGATCTTCAAATCGATCATCGGGTCCGTCTGAATCGGAAGGATCGGGATCGAGACGGGGCCCTTGCTCGCGGGCGCGGGCTCCGCTGGCCAGATTCCCTTCTTCTCGCGTTCGAACTGGGCGCGTGCCGACTCCGTGTCGAAGAAGATCGGGAGGCCTTCGTGGCCGCACGCGTGGCAGACGAACGAGCGACTGTCGCTGTCGACGCCCGCGATCGGGCCCATGATGAGGAGCTTCGCGTGCACCTGTCCGCTCCCGCATCGCGCGCACGCGGCGAAATCCGTCGGACCGAAACGCCGGGCCATCCGATGGACCTCACTCGATGCGGATGACCTTCACGCGCTTGCCAATCCAGTCGGGGGGGAGGTAGACGCGGCCGGAACTCCCGCTCTTCGCCACGATCTTCTCCAGCATCTCCTGACCGAACACCTCGAACTTCGATTCCCTCCGGACGCGAGCCATCTCCGGACCCCCACCCGCTTACGCGTCCCCGAAGGATAAGCTTTGCTTCACACGATTATCTTGTAGCTACTGGGTCAAGAGGCAAATCTCAAGACAAGTGCGGCGCATGCCGCCTCAATCATGCCTTCCCGGGGGCCGCGGCAACGTCGAACGGTTTCCTCGTTCGATCTCTACGCGCAGGCGATGCTGGACCACTGGCTCGGAAAGAAGGTCGTCTTCGAATTCGAGCGGGATGACGGGTACCGCAGCCGCTCCCTCGTCGAGGCGTACTTCACCCCTCCCGCGAAGTGGTCGAAGATCGAGCGCGAGGCGATGAAGGCAGTCCGCGGTCGGGTCCTCGACATCGGCTGCGGCCCAGGCCGGCACGCCGTCTACCTCCAAAGGAAGGGACACCGAGTCGTAGGGATCGATGCGTCGCCGACGCAGGTCGCTTTGGCCCGGGTCCGCGGCGTCCAAGAGGTCTATCAGGCCAGCGTCCGGCACCTCCCGCGAGGCCTGGGGACGTTCGACACGCTGATTCTGATGGGGAACAACCTCGGGCTCGCGGGAGACCTTCCGCGCATGCGCCGATTCTTCCGCGACGCTCGGGCGATCTCCAAGACTCGCGGCCGAATCATCGGAAGCACCCGGATCCCGGGCACCTGGATCCCGTATCACCTGAGCTACGTGAAGCGGAACATCGCGCGAGGCCGACCCCCCGGACTCCTGTCGCTGCGGGGACACTACAAAGGCCGTGTGGGCGATTGGTTCAATCTCTTGCTTCTGTCACCCGACGACCTGGCGAAGCTGGCGCACTCGACTGGATGGGACTTGGTCCGGGTCATCTACGAGCCGCGAGACGACCCGACGAGTTACGTGGGCGTCCTCCAACGCCGCGAATGAGCGGACGCAAAAAGGAAGAGACGCCGTCCGGGACATCGCCCGGCTACGGCGTCGTGAGCCACGTGGGCGGTCCGCCCGACGTGTTCGCCCACTCCGGCGGGCCGAACGGCGCGGTGTCGTTGAGCCAGGTCGGCGGACCCGGCGGAACGCCGTTCACGTCCGCACTCGGGTGGCCGGTTACATCGGCCCCCGAATGAGACCCAGAGGTCGCGTCCACCGCAAGCTGATTCGCCTGCGATGGCAGGGTGACGCCAAGGGCCACGGACGCGAAGAGCCCGAGGCTCATCGCGAGGGCGATCGGCGCAATGCCGAGAACTTTGGTCATGCGGGTCGTCAACTCCGTATCAGGCCAGCCGTCTGAGGGGCAGTAATACGTTATTGAACACTCGTAAAAGAGATAACGGAGGGCCGTTCGTTCGCGGCCCGACTCGGGAACCTCGGAGCGATTGCTTGGGCGACCAAGAGACGTGGACCAACGTCCAAGAAAGGTTCATCCCGTGCGACGCGCTTTGCAGCGATTGGCATGCCCTTCCTCGACCAGTTCCGAATCGAGGCGCTCCCGAAGAAGTGGGCGGACGAAGGGAAGCTCTGGCAGGAGCGGTACTTCCCGGAGATGCCCGAGGTCTTCGACGCGCCGAACTGGTCCCGCCACTATCCGGAGACGCCGATGCCCCGTCTGAGTGTCATCATGGCGAAGCCGGACGGCTTCGCGGGCTTCGCGCAGAAGGTCGTCGGTGCGACGGCCGCGACCGGCAACTTGACGAACCGTCTGTGGACCGCGGACAAGATGCCTGATGCGCAGTTCATGACGGCCCTCAAGATCATCCGGGCGCAGGCGTCGACGGAACTCGGATCGATCCAGCAGCACCGGATGGTGTACGAGCAACTCGACGGAGGCTCCCTGACCGGACTGGACAAGGAAATCGTCGAAGGAATCCATCGCACGGACCCGGATGGTGACCGACTCGAATCGATCTCGTTCTCGAAGAAGCGCGTCTGCGTCGAGGAGTTGCGACACCACATGCAGATGGCCGGCGTCCTGACGCTCGATCCGACGTTCGACAAGGCCCGCTGGGGACGTCACTGGGCGACGGAGACGATGGAGGAGCTCTTCGCGATGAAGCCGGGCGAGCATGTGCTCGATGCGTTCAACATCGAGTTCAAGAGCCTCATGGACTCCGCGACATTCATGTCGTTCATCGACCGCGTCGGAAAATTCCAGCTGGAAATGCAGCACCACTTCCTCTACGGGCCGATGGCCCTCTCGATGCCCTGGATGCGGTTCCTCGAGGAATCGTATCACCTCGCCGCCGGGGA